>NZ_NPDQ01000004.1:0-300000 GCF_002812125.1 Leptospira brenneri | reverse complement strand
TATCTTTGTTGCTTCCTTTTTATTCCAAGTGAATATCATGGGAGCCGTTCCATTCGGAATAGGAACTTTCTTCATTTTATACTATCTCTTTCAGGTAAGAAAAACAATAGATTGGAAACGAGAAAAACTATTCTTTCCCGTTCTGATTTCAGTTTTTGTTTTATTTCTTATTTGGCTTCCGGTGATCATCGATTTTTTCCAGAATTTTCCCGGGAATATCAGTAGTGTTTTGAAGTATTTGTTAAAGGGAGGAGGAAATAAAAAACCAGTAGAAGTTTTTTCGTTTGTCAAAACTATGTTGGATTCTACTTTTCCTTTGCCCTATGCAGGATTTTTTTATGGACTTATCATCCTCATACCTTTTTGGAAATCGGAAGGTCTCAATTCTTTTGCACTAAAACTTCGTAATTTTAGTTTCTTATATACAATTGTTATCTTGTTTACTTTGTTTCGAATGAAGGGACCTATTGTTCCTCATCTATTCTGGCATTTTGATTCAGTCATTGCGGTCCAAGTTTTTCTTTTGTTTCTTGTTTTTTTTCATAAAAATTGGGAAGCAGATTGGAAACCGAAACAAGTGGTTTGGGTTATGTTACTCATCGCATTTGTTATTTTGTTGTATGGGAAAGAACCTCTTCGAGAAAGAAATTTATTTGTAAAGGAATGGGTAAGTGCAGTTCAGAATTTAGATGATAAATTTGTTTTGCATTGGGATTCGAATCCAAAAGATTTTCCGCAAGGGAATTTGGTTTTAGGGGTTGCTGCTGAGTTAAATCGCCAAGGTAAAAAAGTTTGTTTGACGGAACCTTGGTTATTTTTAGTCCCTCGTACCTATCATTGCAGTCCAGAGGCCCTTAAGTCTTATACCGTCCTTAAATTTGAAACTCTTGATTCTGAAGTCCGCGATTTAGTTCGAGACGGAAACCAAATTCAATATCTCAATTCATTGGTGAAGATTCAGAAAAATTAATCTCTTCAAGCCAAAGTTTGCTTCTGAAAATAGTTTTTGGAAGCAAATTGTAGTGGCCTTTCCTAAAGGATTTCTTTTCATTTCTCTGGAGTGCTAAATTCTTTCTACGCAGTAATTTAATTTAAAATATGCATTATCATCTTTTCCCAAGAAAAAAACCAAATCTTCTTTCTCTCATCATTCCTTGTTATAATGAAGAAGAAGTTTTAGATATATTAAAAAAACGATTAAAGGAAATCATTCCGAAGTTTCAGATAAAAACAGAAATCATTTTAATCAATGATGGTAGTTCTGATACGACTATCGTGGGACTTCTGCAATGGGCGAAAGAGGATCCAAATGTTCGTGTGATCTCTCTTGCTAGAAATTTTGGACATCAAATTGCAGTCACTGCAGGAATGGACCATGCACGTGGGGATGCGGTGGTTGTGATGGATGCTGATTTGCAGGACCCTCCTGAAATCATTTTGGAAATGTTGAAAAAATATGAAGAAGGGTATGATGTTGTGTATGGCCAAAGATTGGCCAGGTCCGGTGAGTCTGTTTTTAAAAAAATCACTGCTTGGGCATTTTATCGACTGATGAAAATTTTAGTCCATAAGGACTTGCCGCTAGATTCGGGGGATTTTCGACTCATTTCTAGACGTTGTTTGGACGCATTAAATGGTCTTCGCGAAAACCATCGTTTCCTTCGTGGAATGAATGCTTGGATTGGTTTTCCGCAAGCTCCTGTGTATTATAATCGTGATGCACGTGTTGCTGGTGAAACAAAATACCCTTTGCAAAAGATGTTAAAACTTGCAATGAATGCTGCGGTTTCCTTTTCTCCGCTCCCACTTCGATTTAGTTTGGGGCTTGGGATTGTTGTTGCGGTGATTGGTTTTGCTGTTGGTGTTTACGCACTCTTTCGTGCCTTCCAACATTTTATTTTAGAAATGCCTATTGTTTATAACCCAGGCTGGGCCACGATCGTTACCTTGATTTGTTTGATTGGTGGTTCTATTCTCATATCCATTGGAATCTTAGGAGAATATGTAGCTCGCATTTTTGAAGAATCAAAGGGTCGTCCGCTCTATGTGGTGGAATTCACAGAAGGAATGACAACTAAAACTAAATCAAAAAAGCTAAGTCGATAGATACTGCTTTTTGTAGAAATTCTGTTTTAGATTTATAGTGATCATGATTCAAAATTTCAAAAGTTCTAAGACCTAAAGGCAGAAACTAAACCATCTTTTAGTTTTTGCCTGGTTCCTTCTGCCGAATTTGGCAAAGTTAATTCCTCTAATAATTTCAATAAGAATACTTCATCCACCAGTTTTCCTTCCAAAACCTTCCCAATCATTCCCGCCACAACCGTTAGAATTTGTTCGATAGAAACATATTTTTCGGATTCTAAAATAATCCCCATTCCCAGCGCACCTTCTGTTCCGTAAAATGCTTGTTTGGTTGCAAATAGCGACTCATACTTCCCCGGGGGAAGTGCGTCCTTAACTTTCTCGCGCATTTCGGTTTCGTTTGGGCCGTGATTTGTTCGATTGATCAGGCTCAATGCCACTGGATTGGTATGCCCATGAATTCTATGAATTTCCTCTGCAAACAATCTGATTTTTTTGGCGGCATCTCTCGTGATAGCATCACGTCCCAGGAAGTTCAGTTTGTACAAATACTCTTCTAATTCATCCCCAGTCAGTTTTCCCAAACAAATGACTTGATATAGAGTAAAAATCATATAATCAGATTCTGTATTGTCACCGAGTAAAATTTCTTTGGTTTCCGTGGGGAGATAAATTCTATCATAAAGTAGGATGGAAAGTTTATAGGACATTTGGTCAAAAAGACTTTGGTAGGAAGCACCGAGGAATTTTTTTGTACGAGACCAAGCAGGTTTAAAACCGTTTTGTAAAAACTCGATCGGATTAAATATAGTTCCAAGAACTTTATCAAAAACACCTTTGATGGTTCCTTCTAGATATTTTAAATGTAAGGATTCAATTTGAATTCCATCTTTGGCGATAGTCGCAAGCATTGTTCTACGAAAAAAATGAGGACTTGCTGAGATAAAAGCGAGTGGGGCATTGGAAAGGGAAACTCTTAGTTCTCGATACAGTTCTGGCATTCCAGGAAGCGCCTGTTTTTGGTTTGGTGTTTCGAAGAGGGCAGTGAACTTTCCTTTTCCTGAATGGATGTCTGTTGCCAGATAGGTTTGGTCGATGTCAGAGGTAATTACGATCCCTTTATAATCTTCTGGTAGAATTCGAAGTTTCCCCTTTCCTACAATCGTAGTTTTTCCTAAAATGGAATCCTCGGTGGAGTTTAGATGTGCTAGGTCTTTGGAATACTGACGAAAACTATCCAAACCTTCCAAAACCACTTGAAAATCATGAAATCCAATAGGCAGTTTGTCTCTGATTTCGCAGGAAAAAAATCCATCTTCATCCGCTTTGATTTTTCCTGAAGTATAGATTTTATTACCCTTGGCATCATAAACTTCTAGTTTCAATACCGGTTTTCTAACCGGAGCGAGAGAAAAATCTAAAAAAGGAGTGATTTTCGTTTCCTCACCGATAAAAAGCCCTGTCACCAAGTCCCAAAGGCCTTCCGCTTTCATGAGATCGGTAATCCCTACATCTACCACTTGCCCTCGAACATAGGAACGTCTCTCTCTTCCTAAAGATCCTCCGCAGACAGCAATTCTTTTGATATCGGTAATGATTGGTTGTGTGGTATTTGGTTCTTGGGACATAGAATTTATGCCCTTAAGAGTCTAAGAAAACAAGGAGCCGTCCATTCCTTTTTATGGTTTCATTACGATCCACCAATGATTTTGTCCGACTTTTGCAAACGGAAGGAGAACTCCATGTTTTTTCCGAACCCGTGGATCCTTATCTGGAACTTGCTGAGATCCAAAGACGGGTTGTGGCAAAAAAAGGCCCAGCTCTCCTCTTTACCAATGTCAAAGGAACCAAATTCCCGGTAGCCACCAATCTCTACGGATCCGAAAAAAGAATCCATCTTGCCTTTGGTCCAAAACCAGTCGCTACCATCCAGCGCCTTGCCAAACTCGCCAAAGAAATTTTTCCACCTAGATTTTCTAAACTTTGGAAAGAGCGTTCTCTTGGTCTTTTGCCCTTCCAAGTGGGTTTAAAACAAGTGAGAAGGGCCCCTGTTCTTTCTGGTAACCTTCTATCGACAAACGAATTACCCCAAGTGGTTTCATGGCCAAAAGATGGGAGCGCTTTTGTGACTCTTCCCCTGGTTTATACACAGCATCCCGATTCGGGAAATGGAAACTTGGGAATGTACCGGGTGCAACTTTTCGGCGGGAAAACCGTCGGGATGCACATCCAAATCCACAGAGGTGGTGGGTTTCATTATTACGAAGCAGAAAAGAAAGGAGAGGCACTGCCTGCTCACGTTTATATTGGTGGACCACCCGCACTCACCATTGCTGCTGTGGCACCACTCCCAGAAGAAATTCCCGAACTTGTCTTTGCATCTTTCCTGATGGGGGAAAAACTCCGGATGACCAAAGATAAATCGGTATCACCTTATCCGATTGTTGCCGATGCCGATTTTGCTCTCATTGGTTCGATTCCGCCTTACGCACGAAAACCAGAAGGCCCTTTTGGGGATCACTACGGATACTATTCTTTGTTACACGATTATCCCTATTTGGATCTGAATCATATCCTGCACAGAAAGGATGCGATTTGGGCCGCCACGGTTGTAGGAAGACCTCCTCAAGAAGACCACTACATCGCAGAGTTTTTACAAGATTTATTATCTCCCATGTTCCCTTTGGTCATGCCTCAAGTTTTGGGTGTATGGGCTTATGAAGAGTCAGGTGTACATTCTCTTGCTGCTGCTGTTGTCAAAGAACGTTATTTCCGAGAAGCATTTATGGGTGCCCTTAGAATTTTGGGAGAGGGCCAACTATCTCTCACGAAATGTTTACTCGTGACCAACGAACGAGTGAATTTAAAAAACTTTTCAGAGACATTTCGTGTGATCACAGAAAGATCTGATCCAAGAACTGACTTTTTTATCTTTAGTCATATCAGCCAAGATACTTTGGATTATACAAGTGGAACAGTAAACAAAGGAAGTAAACTTTTATGGATGGGAATTACAGAAGCTAGTACACCTGTGAAATTTCCAAACCTACCTCGGGAGTTTTCTGGCAGTTTCAAAGACAAACGTTTCCAAAAACCAAAAGTATTTTTACCAGGAGTTCTTGTGGTACAAGGCTCTAGCTTTTCTAAAGAGGATCATTTGGCAGAAACTTTACTCGGAGAAAACTTAAGTCCTTTCCATTATGTTTTTCTGGTGGATGATTCAGAGGATGCAGTGAAAACTGATTCTGATTTTATCTGGACTATGTTTACAAGGATGGAACCTGCCTCTGATGTGTATGCGAGAACGGAAACCAAAGGGAATCATATTTCGTATCAGGTTCCCATCGTTTTTGATTGTCGAATGAAACCTTGGATTCCAGAAGTTCTCATTCCCGATCCAGAAACCACAAAACAGGTAGATTTAAAATTTGGAAGGATCATTGATTCCATTAGATAAATGAATGGGATTTTATTTTTCGTCCTTTGAATAAAAAGTTTATAGAAAGAAACCTCAGACAGAATAGATTAAAAGAAAATACATGGCAAAAAAACTCACACTAGTCACTGGAGGCGCAGGCCTCATTGGATCGCAAATCATCGAAGATCTAAATCATAATGGGAATACTGATATCTTGGTTGTGGATCATTTGGGAACAACAGAGAAATGGAAGAACCTACAAAGAAATTTTTTCCAAGACTATTTTGAAAAAGATAAATTTGAATCTTTATTAGATTCCAATAACTCTATTTTGAACGAGATTTCTGAAATTTACCATCTGGGTGCCTGTTCTGCCACAACAGAAAAAGATGCTACGTATTTGATCCAGAATAACTTTCATTATACGAAAAAGTTAGCTGAGTTTGCTGTGAGTAAAAACATACCTTTTCTTTATGCTTCCAGTGCGGCAACTTACGGGGAAGGGGAATTTGGATACAATGACAAAGCACCCATCGAAAACCTAAAACCTCTCAATATGTATGGTTACTCCAAACAGTTATTTGATCTTTATGTCAAGAAAATGGGAATCGCGGACAAACTCGTTGGGCTCAAATACTTCAACGTTTTTGGATACGGGGAAGCTCACAAGGGGGAAATGAGGAGCCTTGTATTGAAAGGTTACGAACAAATCCGCGACACTGGGAAATTAAAATTATTTAAGTCTTACAAACCGGAATACAAGGACGGGGAACAAAAAAGAGATTTTCTCTATGTAAAGGATGCGAGTAAAATTAGTATATACTTACTTTCTGAACGAAAGTACGGATTGTACAATATTGGACGGGGAATTGCAGAAACTTGGAACGATTTAGCGAACGCAATGTTCGCTGCTATGGGAAAACCTGTAAATGTAGAATATGTGGAAATGCCTGAATCCCTGAAAGGGAAATACCAATACTACACCTGTGCAGAAATGGAAAAGATAAACCAAACAGGTTATCCCTTCGGTTATACAAACCTAAGGGACTCTGTTGCCGAATATGTGCGTCTCTTATTAGAAGAAACGACCTAATCTGTTTACTTTTTGTACACTTTTACGATGGTTTGGATCAGATCTTTGAACTTAGGATCTTTCAAACTGTAAAACACTTGGTTGGAGGACTTGCGAGACTCCAAAATTCCATTGTTTTTCATCTTACTAAGGTGTTGAGAGGCTGCCGATTGGCTAGTACCTAACAATTCAACGAGCTGACCTACGGTTTTTTCTTCTTTCGCTAAGGTATAAAGAATGAGTAGGCGGATCGGGTGCGCTATTCCTTGGATCCCTTTGATCGCTTGTTCCAATTGTTGTTTTGTGAGTTCTGTTTTTATTTTCATCAGTAAGAGTTCCGTTATATCCTTATGACGAATCTATCCAGTATTTACCTACGAAATTTTTTTCGTTTGTAAAAAAAATGACAAACTTTGGGTGGAAGGGGTTTACTCTCTTCCGTGTTTCCGAAGAGAGTAAAAAATGGATTAATCGAAGTTAGATTCGGACTCCACCAGAAATTTCTAGAACCACACCAGTCACTAGGTCGTTGGAAATGATGAACTCTGCAGTGGACGCAATTTCATCTGGTTCTCCCAATCTTCCGACAGGGATGATGGATTTCCATTTGTCTAGTGCTTCTGGGTTCATGTCCTTTAGAACCATTTCGGTTCCAATAAAACCCGGAGCAATCCCTGCCACACGGATTCCAAACTTTGCAAGTTCTTTGGACCAAGTCACAGTCATTGCCGCAACACCTGCTTTAGCCGCGCTATAATTAGTTTGTCCTGAGTTTCCGTGCATCGCAATGGAGGCAATGGGAATGATCACTCCCTTCTTTTGTTCCACCATCTTTGCTGCCGCTTCTCTTGCCGTTAGAAAGACTCCCGTTAAGTTCACGTCAATGACCGATTGCCATTGGTCGATTCCCATTTTTCCTTTTACTTTCCCTGTTTCTTTATCCACACGGATGAGAAGACCATCTCTAAGGATTCCCGCATTTAGAATAGCGACATCAAGGCTACCTTGGAAAGCTGCTGCCTCTTCGATGAGACGAATGCTGTCTTCTTCTTTTGCGACATTGGCAACAATCCCAGTAGTTTTGATCCCTTCCTTTTGGA
This sequence comes from Leptospira brenneri, assembly GCF_002812125.1. Taxonomy (NCBI): domain Bacteria; kingdom Pseudomonadati; phylum Spirochaetota; class Leptospiria; order Leptospirales; family Leptospiraceae; genus Leptospira; species Leptospira brenneri. Next base: position 292,325 of record NZ_NPDQ01000004.1, on the reverse strand, counting down.
AGAGAGTTACCGTTTCATCCAATTTATCTTTTTGGATGTCAGAGAGAATGATATTAGCTCCGGCCTTACCCAAACGGTAAGCCATTGCTTTTCCGAGTCCACCGGCAGATCCGGTGACGAGAATGTTTGCACCTTTTAATTCCATGTCCACCAGTTTCGAAAATGGTGAACAGATGGTCGATACAATTAAGAGTAGGGGTGAGGGAGTTAGAAATTAAATTTCCGCAAGTTCCGCACTACGAAAGGACACATAATTGTCGTTAAATGGAATTTCTACTCGAGCCACGGTTCTATCCGCATGTGTGATGATCCTAAATAGGTTAGGGTCAACTCCTTCGTTTTTAAGAAGGATCATGATAAGAGCGATTCCAAGTCCCGCACCTTCTGTATTGTCCATATTGTCCATATAGAATTCAGCAATATCATTATAACCCATAGACTTCTTCATCTTTTCTCGCATCCGTGCTTCTTCGGTTTTGATGACGGGGGTGTTGTTTGTGACTTCTACAAGAAGTCCATCGAGGCAGTAGTGGAATTTGATTTGAACGTAAACTCCACGAGCAAGGCAACGTTTTCCGTATTCGTCAGCCATCTTCTCGGAAAACTTTTTGGAGTAATCTTTGATCCCTTGGAGGTAGTCACCTTCGTCGGTGATATCGAGTCCCTCATCTTCGAAGAAGACTCGTTTTTGGTTGGCTTTGATTCCATTGATGGTTAGTTCTTTGGAAATTGTATAAAGCATCTCTACGAAGTGGCTTTGACCAACTTCACCAAGAATGTTTGTAATCAGACCTAAAACGTATTGTTCTAGTTGGCGATTCATCCGAGAGGATCGTACGACAATTTTCGATTTTGCCTTTACTAAATCGGGGATTTGTGTTTCTAATTCTATAAAAGGTTTCGCCACGAATCATTCCTTACGGTGGGGGACTTATCCCACATGGTTCTATTATCGAACGGGGAAATCCACAACTAAAATCACAAGGGAAATTCGTGATTTTTCCTGTTTTTTTACCATTTCCAGGAAATAAACTCATTTTCCATTGACCAAAGAGCCTCATTTAAAATAGTGTAAAAAACCTAGCCTCGCTTGGAAACCCGCGCTTGGGTGGGATAAGTTTGCCCTCTTAGCTCAGTGGTAGAGCACTTCCATGGTAAGGAAGGGGTCACCAGTTCAAGCCTGGTAGAGGGCTTGTTTAGGGCTGTAGTTTAATGGTAGAACTAGGATCTCCAAAGTCCTTGGTGGGAGTTCGATTCTCTCCAGCCCTGCCAGACTGCAGAATATATAGAATTAGAGAACAGGACAAGGATCAATGAAAGCTACGAGTTTCATTCAGGAATGTAAAGCAGAACTTGAAAAAGTACATTGGCCTACACGCCAAGAGATTGTAAGTTCTACCGTTGTAGTCCTAGTTACAGTATTTATCTTTTCCCTATTTTTATCAGCTTCGGATTTTATTTTCCTGAAACTGTTAAAGTGGTTCTGGGCATTAGGAACATAGGTAGGGACGTGGGCGATTCTTTAGATAAAAAATGGTATGTTCTTCAAACTTATTCCGGTCACGAGAATAAGGTGAAAACAAACATTGAGAAGATGGTCCAACAACAAAAGCTGGAAGACCAAATTTTTGCGGTAAAAATTCCTTCGATGGAAGTTGCCGAAATGAAAAACGGCAAGAAGAAGGTCACAAAGAAAAAACTTATGCCGGGTTATGTTCTTGTTGAGATGAACATGACCGATGACCTTCGATTTAAAATCCAGAACTTACCTTCTGTGTCTACATTTGTAGGTGGGAAAGGAAAGGGTCCGGAGCCACTTTCACTGGATGAGATTAAAAACCTCTTCAGCGATGTAGGAAGTGTAGAGTCGGAAGAAGTTTCCAGACCTCGTTTCCTATTCAAAGTGGGTGAGACATTGAAAATTATAGATGGTCCGTTTGCTAATTTCACAGGTCTTGTGGATGAAATCTTTCCTGATAAAGGAAGACTCCGCGTTCGTGTAGAAATTTTTGGAAGATCCACTCCTGTGGAGTTGGATTATCTCCAAGTAAAATCGGAACAATAGAACTGATAGATTGATTAAGGAACTTTAAACGAGATGGCTGCAAAGAAAGTAGTAAAACAAATTAAACTCCAAGTGGAGGCAGGGAAAGCAAACCCAGCTCCTCCAGTAGGTCCCGCTCTTGGTCAAGCCGGACTCAACATTATGGAATTCTGTAAACAGTTCAATGAAAGATCAAAAAACCAAATGGGACTTAAACTTCCAGTGGTTATCACTGTTTATTCTGACAGAAGTTTTACATTCGTAACTAAATCCCCTCCAGCAGCTCTTCTTGTTTTGAAGGCTCTAGGACTTCAAGGTGGATCTGCCACTCCACACACTGTAAAAGTGGGAACAATCAAACGAGCTCAACTAGAAGAAATTGCAAAAACTAAGATGGAAGACCTAAACGCGAATGATATGGATGCAGCAGTGAACATCATTGCTGGAACTTGTCGTTCCATGGGTGTAAACGTCGAGTAATCATTAGGAAAAACGGGAACCCAAGTCATGAAACGCGGCAAAAAATATATCCAACTCAAAGAGAAAGTCGATCGCACAAAGGCTTATACCCTTGGTGAAGCGGTTGGTTTGGCAAAAGCTACTAGTTTTTCCAAATTTGATGGAACACTAGAGATTTCGACTAAAATCAATTATAAATCTCTTCAAAACGTAAGAGGAACCATTTCTCTTCCACACGGAACTGGAAAAACAATCAAAGTTTTGGTTTTCTGTAAAGGAGACAAACAAAACGAAGCGAAGGAAGCAGGTGCTGACTTTGTAGGTGATATGGACTTAATCGAAAAAGTTTCCGGTGGTTGGACTGATTTTGATGCTTGTGTGGCTACTCCTGATATGATGAAGGAAGTAGGAAAACTTGGTCCAGTTCTTGGTCGTAAAGGTCTGATGCCAAAACCAAAAGCTGGAACAGTGACTACAGATGTAGCAAAAGCAGTAAAAGAACTCAAAGCAGGTCGAATTGAATACCGTCCTGACAAAGGGGGAGTGGTTCACTTAGGAGTAGGAAAATGTTCCTTCTCTGATGATAAACTTTCTGATAACATCAATGCAGTAGTTGCCGCTCTGATGAAAGACAAACCTTCTGATGCGAAGGGAGATTACCTCAAGTCTTTCTCTGTTGCTGCCACTATGGGAATCGGCGTAAAAGTCGATGTAAAAGAACTAGTAAACGCAAACATATAACGAGTAAGAACAATGGCAAATCCATCTAAAATTGAAGCAGTAGCAGAACTTAAAACTCGTTTGGAAAAACGACCAAATTTCATTTTAGCATCTTACAGCGGTTTAACTGTTGAAGATATGTCTAACCTTCGTGCGAAACTTCGCAAAGAAGGATCGGAAATGAAGGTAATCAAAAATAACCTTTTCCTCCGAGCTTTAAAAGAGTCTTCTGAACATAAAAACAACTCCATTGATTTTGGGGATGTTTACAAAGGACCACTTGCAGCTATTTTCTCTCTGGATGCACTTCCAGCAGTAGCAAAAGTATGTAAGGACTTTGCAAAAGATAAGAAGGAACTCGAAATTAGAACCGGCTATATGGACGGGGAAGTTTTGGGTAAATCCGGAGTAGAGGCGATTGCTGGACTTCCGTCCAAACAAGAACTTCTTGCGCAAGTGGCTCGTGGGATCAATGCTCCTGCAACGCAAATTGCTTCTGGAATCAATCAAATCATGGCATCACTGGCTCGCGCCATCAATGCTGTAGCCGAGAAAAACGGCAATTAGTAATCATAGTGATTAGTAGGATAAGGAGAATATAGGATGTCTGTTGACGCGCTATTAGAACAAATTGGAAGTCTTACATTAGTTCAGGCAGCTGATCTAGTGAAAAAGATGGAGGACAAATTCGGGATTTCTGCTGCTGCACCGGTTGCGGTAGCGGCTGTTGCGGGTGCAGGTGGTGGCGCAGCTGCTGCTGAAGAGCCTGCAACTTTCAATGTAATCTTGAAAGCACACGGTGACAAAAAGATCGACGTTATTAAACTCGTTCGCGAAATCACTGGTCTTGGATTAGCAGATGCGAAAACGCTTGTAGAAGCTGGTGGAAAATCAGTGAAAGAAGGCGTTTCTAAAGATGAAGCTGCTGATATTAAGAAAAAACTCGAAGGTGTTGGGGCTCAAGTAGAAGTTGCTGCTGCCGGTTAATCGGTTGCCAATTTTTAAACCCAGCTTTCAAAAAATTAGAGGCAGGGAGGCCGTAGGCGTCCCCACCTCTATTTTTTCATTTATCATACAATCTACTATTTTGACGTCTCTAGGGAGAGTATTCCATGCATACCCGAATGCAAATTAGAAACCGGGTAAATTTCGGTAAAATTACCGACCTCAATTTACTTCCTAATCTTATCTACGTACAGAAAAAATCCTTTGATTGGTTTCTCCAGTCGGAAGTGAAAGATCCGACAAAACGTTTGAACCAAGGATTGGAAGCCGTGTTTCGCGAGTCTTTTCCAATCGAATCGCCAAACAACGATATGGTCATGGAATATGGCCATTATATTTTGGGAGAGCCGAAACGCGATCCACAAGAATGCAAAGACACTGATTCTTCCTTTGCTGTTCCACTAAAAGCAGTCATCCGACTCATCATCAAAGATACCGGAGAGATCCGGGAACAAGTTGTCTACATGGGAGACCTTCCTGTGATGACAGACCACGGAACTTTCATCATCAATGGTGCGGAAAGGGTAGTGGTGAGCCAGCTTCATAGATCCCCTGGTATTTTCTTTTCGTACGACCAAGTGCGAGATACTTTCTCCGCTCGTGTGATTCCTTACCGTGGATCTTGGTTGGAATTCGAGATGGACAACAAGGGAATCCTTGTTGCAAAAATCGATCGTAAGAAAAAATTCCCAGCAACCCTTCTTGTAAAAGCGATGGGTATGGGAACGAACGAAGAAGTTCTTCGTCTTTTCTACGGATCTTCTAAAATGAAGATCGCCGGAGCCAATCCAAAAGACCTCAAACGTCTGATTGGTCGCCGAACTATCGCTGATATCATCAATATGGAAACCGGAGAGGTAATGCTCGATGCTGGTTCCAAAATCAATGAGGATAATATCTCCATTCTTCGTGAAATGAAGGTAAAAGATGTGGATGTCATTGAATTTCCAAAAGGAAAAGACAATCCGGTTCTCATCAACTGTTTGGAAAAAGACGGTGTTAACGATTACGAAGATGCTGTTAAAAAATTCCATACGATCATGAGACCAGGGGAACCTTCTACGATTGAAAACGCAGAAGCAGAACTGAAACGCCTCTTTTTCTCACCTAAAACTTTTGATTTAGGAATTGTTGGTCGTTATAAAATCAATAGTAAATTCGAATTCAACAATCCAAAAGAATTCGCAAAAGCCGAAGACCGAGTTTTAAGAAAACAAGACATCATCGAAACCGTTCGTTACCTTGTGATGCTTATGTCAGAAGCAGAAAACTACTATCCGGATGATATTGACCACTTAGGAAACAGAAGGATCCGTTCGGTGGGTGAGCTCATTGCCAACCAATTGAAACTTGGATTCTCTCGTGTGGAACGAGTGATCAAAGAAAGGATGACAGTTCAGGAGCCAGAACAACAAACTCCTCAACTTCTCATCTCCATCAAACCAATCACTGCTGTGATCAATGAGTTTTTTGGATCTTCACAACTTTCTCAGTTTATGGACCAAACAAACCCGCTTGCTGAACTTACCCACAAACGTAGGTTAAACGCACTTGGGCCAGGGGGACTATCTCGTGACCGCGCTGGTTTCGAAGTTCGTGACGTTCATTATTCTCACTATGGTCGTATGTGCCCAATTGAAACACCGGAAGGTCCAAACATTGGTCTCATTCTTTCCATGTCTAGTTTTGCAAGAGTAAACGATTATGGGTTCATTGAAACTCCATACCGCCTTGTAAAAAACGGAAAAGTGCAAAAACAAGTCGAGTATCTCACTGCAGACAAAGAAGAATACCACTATATGGCACAGTCCAATTCGACTGTAGATGATAAGGGTGAATTTACATCCAAACTCATCTCTACTCGCCATAGAGGGGACTTCCCATTCCGTAGCCCATCAGAGATCCAATATATGGATCTAGCTCCGCTCCAAGTAGTTTCTGTTTCGACAGCTCTCATTCCATTCCTCGAGCATGATGATGCGAACCGCGCTCTTATGGGTTCGAACATGCAACGCCAAGCGGTTCCTCTTTTAACAGAAGAGGCTCCTTTTGTGGGAACTGGTATGGAATCTCGTGCCGCTTACGATGCGGGAGTTTGTATCGTTGCTAAAAAAGACGGTGTGGTTTCTAAAGTAGATGCTACTGGTGTTTGGATCAAAGAAGACCAATCCAAAGAGATCTCTCATTACCCACTGATTAAATTCAAAAAAACCAACCAAGGAACTTGTTTTAACCAAAAACCAAACGTGTCTATGTTACATACAACGACTGGTGGAAAGGTAAGTAAAGTTTCTAAGGAGAGAGTGGAACTCACTTCTCCTAACGGTGAAAAAGAAACACATGAACTTTTCCATTCGGAAGATGTACAATATGTATCCGTTGTCAAAGAAGGCCAAGACTTAGGAATTGGCGCTCCTGTTGCTGGACAAATCATCAAGGGTGAAAAATACGGAGAATTTGGACAAATCCTACAAAAAGGAACTGTCCTTGCAAATGGTCCGTCCACTGATGCTGGTTATTTGGCACTAGGTAGAAACGTCCTTGTGGCATTTATGCCATGGGAAGGTTACAACTTTGAGGATGCGATTCTCATTTCGGAACGAATCATCAAAGACGATGTTTTCTCTTCGATCCACATTGAAGAATTCGAAATCCAAGCTCGTGAGACGAAACTAGGACAAGAACAAATCACTCGTGACATTCCAAACCTTTCGGACAAAGCGTTCCGTGATTTGGATGAGTCTGGTGTGATTCGTGTAGGTGCAGAAGTAAAACCTGGTGATATCCTTGTGGGTATGGTGACTCCAAAAGGAGAAACCGACCTCACCCCAGAATATAAATTATTACACTCCATCTTTGGAGAAAAGGCAAAAGAAGTAAGAGATTCTTCTCTTCGTATGCCAAACGGTTTTGAAGGAACTGTGATCGATATCAAACGTTATTCCCGTGAAACGGGCGATGAACTCGCTGCAGGTGTGGAAGAAATGGTAAAAGTCTACGTGGCACGCAAACGTAAACTCCTCGTGGGTGATAAGATGGCGGGTCGTCACGGAAACAAAGGAGTCGTGGCCCGTGTGATGGCACAAGAAGATATGCCATACATGGAAGACGGAACTCCTGTTGATATCGTGTTAAACCCACTTGGGGTTCCTTCTCGTATGAACCTCGGCCAGATTTTTGAAACGCAACTTGGTTTTGCGGCCAAAAAACTAGGGATCAATTTTGAAACTCCTGTATTTGATGGAGCTTCAGAAGGTGATGTTCATGAATTCTGCAAAAAAGCGGGATTACCAGAAAACAGCAAATTTCAGTTATACGACGGAAGAACGGGAGAAAAATTCATCAACCAAGTATTCTGCGGATATATTTACATGTTGAAACTGGCTCACTTGGTGGATGATAAAATTCACGCAAGATCCACTGGACCTTACTCACTTGTTACGCAACAACCACTCGGTGGTAAGGCGCAGTTCGGGGGACAAAGGCTCGGTGAGATGGAAGTATGGGCACTCGAAGCGTATGGTGCATCACACACCTTGCAAGAGTTACTCACTATCAAGTCCGATGACATGTTAGGGCGGGCAAGAATTTACGAAGCGATTGTAAAAGGAATCCACTCGATCAAACCGGGAATTCCAGAATCATTCAACGTTCTTGTGCAAGAACTCCGCGGACTCGCTCTTGATATCATTATCAAAGACTCCGAAGGATTGGAAGTGGATATCTCTGATTACGAAGATGAATTCTCGAAAAACAAAAAGAAAATTAAATTCGAGACCATCGAAAACGTTTAGGGAAGGGAAAAAGTATGAGAAATTACAATAGTTTTGAATCGATTACGATCCGTTTGGCTTCGCCTGAGCGGATCAAAGAGTGGTCGTTTGGGGAAGTAAAAAAACCTGAAACGATCAACTACCGTACCCTAAAACCGGAACGGGATGGTCTTTTCTGCGAAAAAATCTTCGGAACCACTAAGGATTGGGAATGTTACTGCGGTAAATTCAAATCCATCCGTTATAAGGGAGTGGTTTGCGACAAATGCGGGGTTGAGGTAACTCACTCTAAAGTTCGTCGCGAAAGAATGGGTCATATCGAACTTGCGGCTCCAGTATCTCATATTTGGTACTACCGTTCCGTTCCATCTCGTATGGGTCTCCTTCTTGATATGACCATCAACCAACTCAAAAGTGTTCTTTACTTTGAGAAGTATGTGATCATTGACCCCGCTGATTCTGGAAGAAACCGCGGGGAACTCATCGATGAAGATGAATACCATAATTATTTAGATGAATACGGTGATAAGTTTATCGCAGGGATTGGTGGGGACGCCATCAAAGAACTTCTCGCACGCATTGATGTGGATGCAGAAGCTCGTGTCATCCGCCAAAAAATCCAAGATAAAAACAAAATCTCCGACAAACGTATTTTCAAACGCCTAGAAGTTTTGGAAGCTTTCCGTGATTCTGGAAACCGTCCTGAGTGGATGGTGCTTGATGTAGTTCCGGTCATCCCACCAGAACTACGTCCGATGGTGCAACTAGAGGGGGGACGTTTTGCAACTTCCGACCTAAACGATTTGTATCGTCGTGTGATTAACAGAAACAACCGACTCAAACGACTCCTTGCATTAAAAGCTCCTGAGATCATCGTACGAAACGAAAAACGTATGTTACAAGAAGCAGTGGATGCTCTTTTTGATAACAGCCGTCGTAAACGCACAGTAAAAGGAAAAGGAAATAGACCTCTAAAATCTATCTCCGATATGCTCAAAGGAAAACAAGGTCGGTTCCGCCAAAACCTACTCGGAAAACGGGTAGATTATTCTGGTCGTTCCGTAATCGTTGTGGGTCCTGAACTCAAATACCACCAAATGGGTCTTCCTAAGAAAATGGCTTTGGAACTATTCAAACCATTCATTATGAAACGCCTAGTGGATTTGGAACTAGCACCAAACATCAAATCTGCGAAGAAAAAAATCGAAGCAGAAGACAAAGAAGTTTTTGATGTATTGGAAACAGTGGTGAAAGAACACCCAGTATTACTTAACCGTGCTCCGACTCTTCACAGACTAGGAATCCAAGCATTTTTACCAGTCCTTGTAGAAGGAAAGGCAATCAAACTCCATCCACTCGTTTGTCACGCGTTTAACGCCGACTTCGACGGGGACCAAATGGCGATCCACGTTCCGCTCGCTCCTAAAGCACAGCTGGAAACTTGGATGTTAATGTTATCTCCGCATAACATTCTAAACCCTGCGAACGGACAACCGATCTGTGGACCAACACAAGATATCGTTCTTGGAATTTACTATTTAACTTCGGAAGTGAAAGACGCGAAAGGTGAAGGTAAATTCTTCACTGGTTTAGAAGAAGTGATGTATGCGATTGAAACAAAAACTGTGGAAATTCGCTCCAAAATTTCTGTCCTTCACGAAGGTAAAATCATCGAAACCACACCGGGAAGACTTATCTTCAACCAGGTGATGCCAAAAGGTTATGTTTATATCAACAGGACCCTCGGTGATAAAGAAACAAACAAAATCATTGCAGACGTATACGAGAAGTTTGGACCAGGAATCACAGTTGTGATGCTGGATGAAATCAAACGTCTCGGTTACCGTTACGCGACTGTATTTGCTCCAACAATTTCCATTGATGACATCCGAGTTTCTCCTCAAAAAGAGGGTCTTGTGACTGATGCCAACAAAGAAGTTGAAAAAGCGGATATGGAGTATCGTAAAGGGATCATCACAAACGAAGAACGTCGTAAAAAAGTAATCGAAATTTGGACCAAAACCAATGACCGAATTACAGAAGGTATGTTTAAGGAACTAGAAAAAGACCAATCTGGATTCAACCCAGTTTACGTCATGGCAGCTTCTGGTGCTCGTGGTTCCAAACAACAGATTCGTCAGCTCGCAGGGATGCGGGGTTTAATGGCGAAACCATCTGGAGAAATCATCGAACTTGCGATTCGTTCTAACTTCCGTGAAGGTCTCGGAGTATTAGAATTTTTTATCTCAACTCACGGTGCGAGAAAGGGTCTTGCGGATACGGCGTTAAAAACTGCCGATGCCGGTTACCTCACTCGTCGTCTTGTAGATATTTCTCAGGACGTGATTGTTTCTGAAGATGATTGTGGAACGAAAGCAAACATCACTCTTGGAATCGTAAAAGAAGGGGAAAACGTAATTGTTTCTCTAGCGGACAGAGTGTTCGGTCGTTATACGGCAGAAGATCTTGTGGATCCAGTTTCCGAAAAAGTGGTTTTCCCGAAAGACACTCTCATCACAAGAGCGATTGGCCAACAAATTGAAAACCTTGGTTACGATAAAATTAAAGTAAGATCTCCACTCACTTGTAGATCACGCCATGGAATTTGTACAAAATGTTATGGTATGGACATGGCTCGCCTAGTGCCTGCAGAGATCGGAGAAGCGGTGGGAACCATTGCAGCTCAATCGATCGGACAACCAGGAACTCAGCTAACCATGAGAACGTTCCACGTGGGTGGTGCGGCATCTGCTACCATTCAAGAAAAAGAACATAAAGTTCCTTATCGTTCCATCGTAAAATCGATTAACGGTCGTCTTGTAACCAATGCAAATTCTGCAAAAGTTTTTGCTCGTCGCGGAACTATCATCGTGAACCGACTCATCCAAGAATACAATACTGATTCACTTTCTAGTGTTCGTGTTACGGACGGACAAAGATTGGAAAAAGGGGAAGTATTTGCGACCCAAGTTGGTGAATCAACAGAACAACGAATCACTTCTGACCAAGCGGGAACGGTAACTCTTGTAGGAACCACTCTTAGAATCTTGGGTGATGACTTCGTCATTCCAGTCAAAATTGGAACCATGCTTCGTGCAGAAGAAGGCCAAATCGTAGAGGAAAACAAAGCCCTTGCTGAGTTCGACCCTTATAACGAAGTAGCTGTTTCTGAATCTGCAGGAACCATTCAATGGGAAGATTTAGAGATTGGTAAAAACGTTCGTCGCGATGTAGATCCAAAAACTTCTAATATCATTCTGAAAGTTGTGGAACAAAAGAAAGATCGTCTCGTTCCAAAAGTCCTTGTGGGATCGGATGAATACTCCGTTCCTGTGGATGCTCTCCTCCAATTCCAAAATGGAGACAAAGTCCGTGAAGGGGATGTGATTTTCAAAATCCCATCTGTGGCTGAAAAAACTCGAGATATTACCGGTGGTCTTCCAAGGGTAGATGAACTTTTCGAAGCTCGTCGTCCGAAAGATGCCTGCACACTTGCAGAAATCGATGGAAAGATCGAAGATAAAGGGGAAATCGTAAAAGAAAAACGAATTCTTTATATCATCCCAGAAACGGCTGAACAAGAAAAAGTAAAAGTAGCGATCCCGATCGGAAAACAAATCCGTGTTCGCCAAGGCGACTTTGTAAAACGAGGAGATCAGTTGGATGAAGGAAACTTTGATCCACATGATATCCTTGCGATCAAAGGACCTAACGCTCTTCACGAATACCTTGTTTCTGAAGTTCAGGAAGTATACCGTTTGCAAGGGGTTCATATCAACGATAAACATATCGAAGTTGTGGTTCGCCAAATGCTTCGTAAGGTGATTATCACTGATAGTGGGGACACATCGTTTGTAAACCAACAACAAGTGGATAAATTCCTCTTTGATGAAGAAAACGACCGAGTGGAAAAAGAGGGGGGATCTCCTGCTCAAGGAACTCCTGTCTTACTGGGACTTACAAAAGCATCCCTCAATACAGAGTCTTATTTCTCTGCGGCTTCCTTCCAAGAAACGACTAAGGTTCTAACGGATGCGGCTATCAAAGGAAAAACAGACAATCTGATGGGTCTGAAAGAAAACGTAATCATTGGTCACATGATTCCTGCAGGAACAGGTATGAAAAAATACCGTGACATCGAAGTTTTCAAAGACCTGCCAGGTGATTTGGATTGGGATCTAGAATCGGAAGAAGAGGAAGAAGAAGTTTCCGAACTCTCTGAATCAGCTCCTGTTTCGACTGCCACACTTTCTCGCCTTGTTGCTGAAGAAGACGAGGACGAAGATGAGTTGGAAGAAGAATCCGATGATTCTGACGATGAGGACGACGACGATTAGATTCGGAACCCGCATCAGTCTCTAGAAACTAGGTTTTAGATAGTTTCTAGGGACAAAATCATGTTTTCGTTTACAAAATGTCCGCGTCTGGAATTTTGGACGAAAACGTCATTATTTTTTTAAAGACAGAGAAGTAGAAGAAGGAATCGAATGCCTACAATTAACCAGCTCATCCGCATTGGAAGAGAAGATCAAAAGAAAAGAACTAAATCTCCTGCCCTAAAAGCGTGCCCACAAAGACGTGGAGTTTGCACAAGGGTAATGACCTTTACTCCTAAAAAACCGAACTCCGCTCTTCGTAAAGTAGCAAGGGTTCGTCTCACTACTGGAATTGAAGTGACTGCTTACATTCCTGGTGAAGGTCACAACCTCCAAGAACACAACGTGGTTCTGATCCGTGGGGGAAGGGTAAAAGACTTACCAGGGGTTCGTTATCATATCATTCGTGGAACACTGGATACACTCGGTGTGGACAAACGTCGTAAAGGACGTTCTAAATACGGCGCTAAGCGTCCTAAAGCGTAATCGGAGAAAGGTAGATGTCTAGAAGAAGAGGAAAAGTTGAACCGCGCCATATTGAAGGCGATCCTAAATACAACGACAAAGTGATTTCTAAGTTTATCAACTGCCTAATGGTAGATGGTAAAAAAAGTGTCGCTGAATCCGTGTTCTACGATGCACTAGAAGTAATTGCTAAAAAAACAGGACAGGATCCTTACCAAGTTTTCCAAGAGGCTTTGGAAAATGCAAAACCACAAGTAGAAGTAAAATCTCGCCGAGTGGGTGGGGTGACTTACCAAGTTCCAATCGAAGTTCGTCCTGAAAGACGACTTGCTCTTGGAATCAGATGGCTCATTCGTTACAGCCGTGATAGAAACGAAAAATCAATGAAGAATAAATTGGCAGCAGAATTCATGGAAGCTCAAAAAGGCACTGGATCTGCAATCAAGAAGAAAGAAGATATCAGAAAGATGGCAGACGCCAACAAGGCTTTCTCTCACTACCGCTGGTAGTCTTTTTCATTCGATTCCAAACATTGACAAGCCAGGTGAAAACCTGGCTTTTTTATTTTAACGTGAAATTTTTATGAAATACCGAACTGTTGGAATTTTTGCACATATCGATTCCGGTAAAACCACCCTGACGGAAAGAATTCTTTTTGAAGCGGGTAAAATTTCTGCAGTGGGATCCATTGAAGATGGGACAACCGAATCCGATAGTTTGCAGGAAGAAATCGAAAGAGGAATTTCGATTCGGACAACCTTCCATTCGATTCCATGGAAAACAACATTCGGTGAGTTTCAAATTCAACTCGTAGATACTCCGGGTCATATAGATTTTCGAAATCAGGTGACTGATCTTTTGGCGGCAATGGAGATAGCCATTGTGGTTTTGGAAGCGGGTGCGGGGGTCCAATCACAGGCAAGGCTCGTGATGGAGGAGTTGCTCAAAGCAGAAATTCCTATGGTTTTCTTTATCAATAAACTCGACCGTTTTGATGAAGAGTATTTGGATACTTTGGTTTCTCTGGAAGAAATTCTGCAGGGAGCCCCTGTCTCTCTTTTTCAAAAAGGGGAATCTGGAAAGTTGGAATACTATCTAAAAAATCCTTCTCGGTTTCCGAAGTCAGTAAAGGAGGAAGTCCTTTCTTGGAGTGATGAACTCCTTCTTTCTTCTTGGAATGATCCTTCCGGTCAAACTGACTATTCTTTGATTGCTCTCCGTACGGGACCCGGACAGGGAAAACTATACCCGGTGTATGGCGGTTCAGCCAAAACGGGGGAAGGGGTTCGTGAACTTCTGGATCTTGTTCTTTGGACAGAACCAAAGGCGAAAAAAGAATCATCCTTGGATGAGTTTCCTCTTTTGGTTCTTTCTCGGCGGACGGATCCAAATCTTGGTCGGTATGCGGTGGTTTACCCAACAGAAGATCGTCACGTGGAAACATTCTACAAAACCTTGCAAAAGCAAAAAAACTTAGGGCTAAAAGAGACCACCGAAACCTCTACTCATCCTTTGCAAATCATAGATCCAGACTCAGAAGAGAAACTGACCCAGGTGACTCAAGGGAAACTTGTATTTTTGCAAGAGCATCCGGACCTGGTCCTTCTTCCAGGTTCTCCGGTTTCGGTAAAAACTAATTTCGATCTTGAGGGTAAACATTCGGAACGTTCCCCAAGCCCCTTTTCGATTGCGATTGAACCGGAACTTGCTTCCGAAAAAGAGTTTTGGTTATGTCGTTTGGAGGAACTGGGTTGGGAAGATCCAGGATACAGGGTAATTGAAAAAGAGGAAACCGGACAATTGGTACTCTTTGGGCGAGGGGAGCTTCATTTGGAGATTGGAATTCGAAGGATTCTGGAGAGAACTGAAAAAAAACTCCAATTTAGTTCGATAAACATTGCCAAAATAGAGCTTCTAAAAAAAATGTCTCATAAGGTTGCCCTAGAGCATCGTGCCTTTGAAGACCAAAAGTCAAGCGGCGCGCTCATCGCAGTCCTGGAAGATACTGCCGATTTTTCGAAGCAAATTGCCTTCGAGGTAAGTCTTCCGGAAGAAGTAAAAAATTCGATAGAAACATCCTTTTTGGAAGCCTGCTTGTACGGGTTTTACGGTGAGGAAGTTGCCGGTCTCCGATTGAGAGTCATTTCTTATGAAATGCCCAAGGGAGAAATGCAGACCACGTTAACGCTTTTGAAAGTAGCAATACTTGCGGGCGTAAGGGAATTGTTTCCATCAAACACTAAGTTGGTCGGACCCCTCACGGAAGTGGATGTGATGGTAGACGCGGACCACTTGGGTGTAGTTCTTTCTGATCTAAGTCGCAGAAGCGCCAAGGTGGTATCCATCTTCGAAGCTGTGGCAGGGAAGAGTCACTTAAAAGCCAATGCACCGGCTCAAAACCTGCTTGGCTTTTCAGGGGCTCTTAGAAACATGACCAAAGGGATTGGCATTTCTTGGGAAAGGACTGCTTTTACCTATGAATTTCATGCAGTTTTAAAGGAGTAAAGAACCGAGGATCGGGTCTTGCACCACGATTGAGGAGTAGATTCTAACAATGGCTAAAGAAAAATTTGACCGTTCAAAACCACACTTAAACATCGGAACAATTGGTCACGTTGACCACGGTAAGACAACCCTAACAGCAGCTATCACAACAACGCTTGCTAAGTTAGTTGGTGGAAAAAACAAAGCGATTGCTTACGACCAAATCGACAACGCGCCAGAAGAAAAGGCTCGTGGGATTACTATTGCAACGTCTCACCAGGAGTATGAAACTCCTAACCGTCACTACGCACACGTAGATTGCCCGGGACACGCGGACTATGTTAAAAACATGATTACTGGTGCTGCTCAGATGGATGCTGCGATTCTTGTAGTATCTGCAACTGACGGTGCTATGCCACAAACTAAAGAACATATCCTTCTTGCTCGCCAAGTAGGGGTTCCTTACATCGTGGTTTACCTAAACAAAGCAGACATGCTTGCTGCTGATGAAAGAGACGATATGGTGGAGATGGTTAAAGAGGAAATCAAAGACCTTCTTAACAAATACAACTTCCCTGGTGATAAAACACCTTTCATCTCTGGTTCTGCATTAAAAGCTCTTGAAGGTGAAGATTCTGATTTAGGAATGAAATCCATTCTTAAACTTATGGAAGCAGTTGATACTTACGTTCCAAACCCTACACGTATCGTTGATAAACCTTTCCTTATGCCAGTTGAGGACGTATTCTCAATCACTGGTCGTGGAACTGTTGCAACTGGTCGTGTTGAGCAAGGTGTTCTTAAAATCAACGACGAGATCGAAATCGTTGGTATCCGTGATACATCTAAATCAGTTGTTACTGGTATTGAGATGTTCCGTAAATTACTCGATCAAGCAGAAGCTGGAGACAATATTGGTGCTCTTCTTCGCGGAACTAAAAAAGAAGACATCGAAAGAGGTCAAGTTCTTGCGAAACCGGGTACTATCACTCCACACAGAAAGTTTAAAGCGGAAGTTTACGTTCTTACTAAAGACGAAGGTGGACGTCATACTCCATTCTTTAACAACTACCGTCCACAGTTCTACTTCAGAACTACAGACATCACTGGTGTTTGTAACCTTCCTGGTGGAATGGAGATGGTTATGCCGGGAGATAACGTTACGATGTCTATCGAACTTATCCACCCAATTGCTATGGACCAAGGTTTGAAGTTCGCGATCCGTGAGGGTGGAAGAACAATTGGTTCTGGTGTTGTTGCGGAGATCGTTGAGTAATCGCAATGGCTGGACAAAGAATTCGCGTTAAGTTAAAAGCTTTCGATCATCGGTTGATTGACCAATCAACCTTTGAAATCGTTGCGACTGCGAAGAGGACCGGAGCTACTGTCTCCGGTCCAATCCCACTTCCAACGAAAAAAGAAATCTACACGGTATTACGTTCTCCGCACGTGAATAAAAAAGCTAGAGAACAGTTTGAAATGAGAACTCACAAGAGACTCATCGATATTTTAAATACGAATGAAGATACGGTAGAAGCCCTGATGAAGCTTCAACTCCCTGCTGGAGTTTCCGTAGATATTAAATCCTAAGGATAGGATCCATGGCTAAAGGTTTAATCGGCGAAAAATTGGGCATGGCCCACATATTCAATAACGACGGTAAGATGGTTACTGTAACTGTTTTACGCGTGGGTCCTTGTTTTGTGTCCCAGGTAAAAACTTCTGCTAACGACGGCTACGAAGCGGTTCAGTTAGCTTTTGGTGATGCCAAGGAAAAACACATGACAAAGGCCGAAGTTGGACACACGAAAAAAGCAAACATTGCAGCTCCGAAAAAAACTCTGATTGAATTCAAAGGTTTTGAAGATGTAGCGGTGGGATCAGAAGTAAAACTCGCTGATGTATTTGCTTTGAACGACACGGTGAAAGTAACAGGAACTTCCAAAGGTAAAGGAACTCAAGGTGTTGTAAAACGCCATGGATTTGCTGGTGGACCTGCTGGACATGGTTCCAGATTCCAAAGACACCCTGGTTCGATTGGTTCCAACACAACTCCTGGACGTGTGTTCAAGGGTTTAAAAATGGGCGGAAGAATGGGTTCTGAACAGAGCACAGTACGAAACCTAAAAGTAGTAAAAATTGATGCAGACGCCAACTTGGTATTTGTATCCGGTCCGGTTCCAGGAAAAGAACGCGGTATCGTTACGATAGAAAAAATCGGATAAATAGATAGGTAGAACATGAAAGCGCGTAAATACAATAAAGAAGGCGTATTCGTAAGCGAAGTTGAACTTCCGGCAGAACTTTTTTCTACCGGCATTTCGCTTGGAGCCATCTATGATGCGGTTAAAGCTGAAAATGCGAACAATAGACAAGGAACACATTCCACTAAGGATCGTTCTGAAGTTCGCGGTGGGGGAATCAAACCTTGGGCTCAAAAAGGAACTGGTCGTGCAAGACAAGGATCCATCAGAGCTCCTCATTTCGTTGGTGGTGGTATCATTCATGGACCAAAACCAAGAGATTATTCCTCTAACTTGTCACGCAGCGTTAAGAAAAAGGCTGTTCTCTCCATCCTTAATAAAAAGGCAGAAGAAAACAGAATCGCGATCATAGAAGACGTAGAACCTTCTTCTTACTCCACAAAATCCATCTACAACATTTTGAAGAATATGGAAATTGCGGAGAAGGGTAACGTGGGTTTTGTGGTAGCTGGTGAAAACCAATTCCTCAAAAAATCCACTCGCAATATAGAGAACCTCAAATATGTGAACAGCAAACGAGTCGTTTGCCGAGACATCCTCTATAATAACAATTTAGTAATCTCTGAAAGCGCTTTAAAAGAGCTTCAGGCTCAGTACTCTAAGAAGGGATAAGACAGTGAACCTAGAGAATGTAATCTTATCACCAGTTGTTACAGAAAAGTCGCAAGACCTTCAAACAATTGGAGAACGTATGGGAAAAAGAACTGTCAAGTATACGTTCAAAGTCCACCCGGATGCGAACAAAACTTTGATCAAACAGGCTCTGAAACAAATGTATAACGTAGTTCCAACAAATGTAAACGTTGCCGTTTACCGTGGGAAAATGAAACGTTTTAGAAACATGCCGTCTCCAAGACCGCACTACAAAAAAGCTGTAGTGACCTTTGCTGACGGAGCAAATTTGGATTTTGCTAAGGTTTAATTATGGGAATTAGAAAACTTAAACCCACAACCCAGTCTAGCCGTTACTACTCGGTTTTAGATTTCAAAGAAATCACTGAAGTAGTTCCTTACAAGCCACTTACAGCTAACTTTTCTTATAAAGCTGGTCGTGACAACAAGGGACGTATTGCTGTTAGACGAAAAGGTGGACGTAACAAAAGAAAGTTCCGGATCATCGATTTCAAACGTAATAAATTTGGAATTCCAGCGACTGTAAAAACAATCGAATACGATCCAAACCGCTCTGCTTTTATCGCGCTTGTTTGTTACTCAGACGGCGAATACCGATACATTTTAGCTCCTAACGGACTAAAGGTTGGTGATAAACTTGAGTCAGGTCCAAACGCAGAAATCAAATTAGGAAATACTCTTCCTTTAGATAAAATTCCTGCAGGAACTAACGTTCACAACATTGAACTTCATATCGGAAAAGGCGGCCAAATCGCTCGCACAGCAGGATCTTTTGCTGTGATCTCCGCAAAAGATGGTGACTACGTTTCTCTCAAACTTCCTTCTTCGGAAATCCGAAAAGTGCGTAAAGAGTGCTTAGCAACAATCGGAGAACTTTCCAATAAAGACCATAACTTGGTCATCATTGGTAAAGCGGGACGTAACCGTTGGTTAGGGAAGAGACCGAAAGTAAGAGGGGTCGTTATGAACCCTGTGGACCACCCACTCGGTGGTGGTGAAGGTAGAACTTCCGGAGGTCGTCACCCTGTGACTCCTTGGGGTAAACCTACGAAAGGATTTAAAACACGTAAGACTAGACCGTCTGACCGTTTTATTGTCCAAAGACGTAAGAAAAACAGGAATAGGTAGGATCTAGATACTCATGGCTAGAAGCTTAAAAAAAGGTCCGTTCATTGACGACCACCTCATGAAAAAAATTACCAAGTTAAACTCTGAAGGGAAAAAAACTCCCTTCAAGTCTTGGTCCAGAAGAAGTACCATTTATCCAGACATGATCGGTCACACCGTAATGATTCATAATGGCAAAGCGTTTGTTCCTGTATATGTAAACGAAAACATGATTGGTCACAAACTCGGTGAATTTGCTCCTACTAGAACCTTCAAAGGTCATGGTGGGGACAAAAAAGTAGCGAAGAAATAGGTAGAGAGATGGAAGCAAAAGCAGTAGGAAAACACCTCAGAATTTCTGCCAGAAAAGCTCGCCTGGTTGCAGATGAAGTTCGTGGATACGATTATAAAGAAGCCATTGATATCTTGCGTTTTACAAATAAATCAGCAAGTTCAATGATCATCAACCTTTTGAATTCTGCAGTGGCTAATGCCATTCAGATGAATGAAAGTTTGGATCCAAGTTCACTTTATGTTAAAAAAATCTATGTGGATGACGGCCCTATCATGAAACGTTTCCGCCCAAGAGCACGTGGTCGTGCTTCAAGGATCCGCAAACGTCTTAGCCACATCACTGTTGTCGTATCTGAAATCGAAAAGAAGGTTAGCTAATTTATGGGTCAGAAAGTAAATCCAATCGGACTACGAATCGGAATCACACGTAACTGGGATTCAGTTTGGTTTTCCAAACAAGATTACATTAAAAATCTTCACGAAGATATCAAGATCCGTAGATTCCTTCAGAAGAAATTCAAAAACGCATCCGTTGTGAAGATCGTAATCGAAAGATTTCCTGAGAAAATCAACGTGAACCTCCATACTTCTAAACCAGGTATGGTGATTGGTCAAAAAGGCCAAAACATCGAAGCGGTAAAACAAGAACTTAAAAAATACGCTGATAAACCGATCGGAATGAACATCATCGAAGTGAAAAAACCAGAAGTCATTGCTCAAGCAATTGCCGAAACGGTTGCTCTTCAAATCGAACAAAGGATGCCTTTCCGTCGCGTGATGAAAGCGGAACTTCGTCGTGCCATGCGCGGTGGGGTCGAAGGTGTGAAAATCCAAATCTCCGGACGTTTGAATGGAGCAGATATGGCAAGAACAGAAAAGTATATGGAAGGACGAGTTCCTCTTCATACTCTTCGTGCCAAAATCGACTTTGGATTTAAAGAAGCTCTCACGACTTTCGGTCAAATCGGTGTGAAAGTATGGACTTATACAGGTGACTACTTCCCAACTAAGGAAGAGTCCGATGAAGATAAATACGCTGTAAAACGTAGAACTAGTTAAGAAGTACTAAAGAGAAACAATCATGTTAGCACCTAAACGAGTAAAATTTAGAAAACGCCAAAGAGGGCGCTTAAAAGGTAAGGACGAAAGAGGTTCTTACGTTGCGTTCGGTGAGTATGGTTTAAAAGCCATTTCTTCCGGTCGTATCACAGCGCGACAAATCGAAGCTGCAAGGATTACTATCAACCGCCAAGTAAAACGAGGTGGGAAATTGTGGATCAGGATCTTCCCTCATTTACCAATCACTAAAAAACCTGCCGAAACTCGTATGGGTAAAGGTAAAGGTAACCCTGAATTCTGGATTGCTGAGATCCGTCCTGGTCGTGTCCTTTTTGAAATGGCTGGTATCGATGAAGAAACAGCAAGAAAAGCTCTTCATTTAGCAGCTTTCAAACTGCCAGTGGAAACTTCATTTGTTAAGAGGAACGTTCTATGAAAGACGATTTTAATTCACTTTCTCCAGAAGATTTGAAGAAAGAAATTCTTTCCTCTTCCGAAGAAGTAAGAAAAGCAAGATTTCAGTTTGGTGTGACAAGATCCCTTGAGAACCCAAAACTAATCCGCAATCATAAGAAGAGAATTGCACAAGCGCTCACTGTACTTCGTGAGAAAGAACTCAGCGCAAAAGGCAAACTCAAACAAATCGCACCGAAGGCTGGTTCAGCTCCTAAAGCTGCCAAAACGACCAAAGGTAAGAAGAAGTAGGTTATGGAAGATAAAAACTCTAAAAAGTCTTTAACCATTCAGGGTGTAGTTGTGAGCGATGCTATGGATAAAACTGTAGTGATCGAAATCATCACAAGAAAAGTGCACCCGCGGTTTAAGAAGATTATGACCAGAACTTCCCGCGTGAAAATTCACGATGAGAAGAACGAGTGTCAAGTTGGTGATCGAGTCATCGCTGTGGAAACAAGACCACTTTCTAAACAGAAACACCATAAACTTGTAAAGGTAATTGAGAAGGCGAAATTAGTATGATCCAACAAGAAACTATTTTACAAGTAGCCGATAACTCGGGTGTGAAAAAAGTCATGTGCGTTAAAGTGCTTGGCGGTTCCAAAAAACGCTACGCAACGCTTGGTGACGAAATCATCGTCGCTGTTAAGGAAGCACAACCTGCATACGGTCTTCGTGACGGGCAAGGTAAAAAAGTGCATAACAAAGCGGTTCAAAGAGCAGTTGTTGTGAGAACGAAAAAAGAAGTTCGTCGCCCAGACGGAACTTACATTCGTTTCGATGACAATGCCGTTGCCATCATTGATGACAAAGGGAATCCGAAAGGAACCAGGATCTTCGGACCTGTTGCCCGTGAACTTCGCGATAAAAAATACATGAAAATTATATCTCTCGCTCCGGAGGTCCTCTAAAATGGCAGCTAAGTTAGCATATAGAGGCTCCGAGCCCACTAAATTCAAAAAAACGAAAATCAAAAAAGACGATGAAGTTCTTGTGATTTCCGGAAAAGAAAAAGGAAAAAAAGGGAAAGTTCTAGCGATCGATAAACGCAAAGACCGTGTTTATATCGAAGGTGTGAACAAAAGAAAAAGATTTGTGCGCCCAACCCAAGAGAACCCTCAAGGCGGAGCGATCGAAATCGAATTCCCAATCCATATTTCCAATGTGATGTTTCACGACGCAAAAGCAGAGAACAAAGCAAAGCCTAAGAAGAAAATTAAGGCTGTACGCTTGGGCTTTGCCAAGAAGGATGGTAAATCCGTACGAGTGACTCGACCTGAAGGGAAAGAAGTATAAGATATGGTACCTAGGCTTAAATCAAAATACGAAACGGAAATCCGTCCTACACTCCAAAAGTCACTCGGCTTTCAAAGTGTAATGAGAGTTCCCAAATTAGAAAAAATCGTGATCAACGTAGGTATGGGCGAAGCTCATACGAATCCAAAAGCGATGGAAGCTTGTTTGGTAGAAATTGGTCAAATTACAGGCCAAAGACCAGTGAAAACTTTCGCTAAGAAGTCCATTGCGGGTTTCAAAGTGAGAGAAGGAATGGTTCTCGGTTGTAAAGTTACCCTTCGTGGTCATCATATGTATGAATTCCTTGATAGATTCATCAACGTGGCTCTTCCACGGGTTCGTGACTTTCGCGGAGTCAACCCAAAAGGTTTCGACGGTCGAGGAAATTACAACCTTTCCGTAAAAGAGCAGATCATCTTCCCTGAGATTCATTTTGATAAAATCAATACTATCTATGGGATCAATATCACTTTCGTAACGAACACGGAAGTGGACAAAGAAGCGTTCGAATTATTCCAAGCCTTCGGTATGCCTTACCGAACGGCAGGTAAGTAGGAGATTACTCATGGCGAAAAAATCAATGATGGAACGCCACGCCAAAGAGCAAAAATTCAAAGTGAGAGAGTACAATCGTTGCCCTCTTTGTGGTCGATCACGCGCTTATTTGCGCCGCTTTGATATGTGTCGTCTTTGCTTCCGGGACCTTGCTAGCAAGGCTCAGATCCCCGGTGTGAAAAAGTCCTCCTGGTAATTAGGTTAAGGTAAGTATGAGTCTTTCAGATCCAATCGCAGATATGCTAACAAGAATCAGAAACGCACAACAAGCTAAACATGAGCTTTGTGTGATTCCTGGTAGCAAAATCAAAAAGTCCATCCTAGATCTTCTTAAAGAAGAAGGTTTTGTTGATGATGTTCAAACAGTAAAAAATGGAAGTTTTGATGACTTCCAAGTAAAATTAAAATACGACACGGAAAAAAAGCCGGTAATTCGTATGATCGAGAGAGTATCCACTCCTGGTCGTCGAGTTTATATCCAATCTGGCGAAATCCGACCGTTCCGAAATAACATCGGAACCCTCATCCTTTCTACTTCGAAAGGTGTGATGACAGGAAAACGTGCACGCAAACTCAGAGTAGGAGGGGAAGTTCTCTGTAAGGTATTCTAGAGAACGATAACACCATGTCTCGAGTTGGAAAAAGTATCATTAAATTACCTGCAAAGGTAGAAGTGAAAGCAGAAGCAGAAGCCCTGACAATCAAAGGGCCTCTAGGGGAATTAAAAACTCCTATTTACGAAGGTGTTAGCGCCAATGTGGAAAATGGCGAACTCGTTTTCACTCGTAAAAGTGAAGATCAAAAGACTGTGGCTCTCCACGGTCTCGTTCGTTCCCTTGCGATGAACTGCGTAAAAGGTGTGACCACTGGTTGGGAAAAGAATTTAGAAATCACTGGGGTTGGTTATCGTGCACAAAAACGCGGTAAGGATCTAGTGATGGCTCTTGGATATTCTCACGAAGTTGTTTTCCCTGAACCTACTGGTATCAAAATCGATGTTGCAGATCAGCTAAAAATCAAAGTATCGGGAATTGACCGACAACTGGTTGGACAAGTTGCGGCTGACATTCGTTCGAAAAGACCTCCTGAGCCTTACAAGGGCAAAGGGATCAAATATGCGAATGAATACATCCGTAGAAAGGCCGGAAAGACCGGTAAGAAGTAGAACGTCATGATCAATAAGACAGCTAAAAATATCAAAAGATTGAGACGAGCGGAACGAGTCAGATACAAACTCCGCTCTACATCGGAAAGACCTCGGTTGGTTTTCAATAAAACAAACCGTTACCTCACTGCACAAATTATTGATGATGCAAAGGGTGTAACTCTTGTTTATGCAACTACTCTTGGTAAAGATTTTCCGAAACATGAAAATTCAAAGAAGAGTAAATCGGCTGCGACCGAACTCGGTAAAGTAGTCGCTGAAAAAGCGAAAAAAGCAGGTGTTTCCCAAGTGGTTCTCGACAGATCTGGAATGGTTTACCATGGAAAGATCGCTGCTTTTGCTGATTCTGCCCGCGAAGGTGGATTGGAGTTCTAAATGATGTTAGAAGAAGAAACAAAAGAATTTACTGAGAAGGTCGTAAAAATCGACCGAGTTGCCAAAGTAGTGAAGGGGGGACGTCGTTTCTCCTTCAACGCACTTTCTGTTGTAGGTGACTCTAAAGGAAAAGTAGGAATTGGATTTGGAAAAGCGAATGAAGTTCCAGATGCGATCCGAAAGTCCATTGAATCGGCAAAAAAGAATTTAAAATCCATTCACTATATCGGTCATACGGTTCCGCACGATGTAGTCGGACAGTTCAAATCCGCTCGTGTGATTTTGAAACCGGCTTCTCCAGGAACGGGGATCATCGCTGGAGCTTCTGTTCGTTCCGTATTGGAAAGAGCAGGAATTCAAGATGTTTTGACAAAGTCATGGGGTTCTTCAAACCCAATGAACATTGTGAAGGCGACAATGGATGCATTACAACAGTTGGAAACACCGTCAATGGCGGTGAAACGACGTGGTGTTAGTCTCAAACATTTGTTTGGGCAAGATCTATAAGAAGGAATCTGACTATGGAAGAAGTGATCGTAACGCAAGAAAGAAGTTCTATTGGAATCATTCCGATTCACAAAAAAACTCTGATTGCACTCGGCCTTAAAAAGAAAGGTCAATCCAAGAAACACAAAATGACTCCCCAATTGAAAGGGATGTTACGACAAGTAGGTTACTTGTTGAAAGTGGAAAAGGTATAATTGTATGGCACAAGATAGAATTGAACAAGGTCGTGGATTTGGGGCAAAACGTCCCAAAAAATCCACTTCTCTCGGAAACAAAAACTTGGTTCCAGTTCCGGAAGGTGCTAAAACCTCTCCGAAACGTGTGGGTCAAGGTCCAGGGTCCGGAATGGGAAAAACTTCCACTCGTGGTTCCAAAGGACAAAGAGCTCGTGCAGCTTCGATGAGACGTGGATTCGAAGGTGGACAGCTCCCTCTCCACAGACGTTTGCCAAAACGTGGTTTTACAAATATTTTCTCAGTAGAGTTCCAACCAGTAAACTTGATCTCTTTAGCAAAAGCAGGTCTTTCTGGGGAAGTAACTCCTGCCATTCTTAAAGCCAAGTCTTTGATTAAGTCCGAAGTCGGACCAATCAAATTACTCGGAACTGGAGAAGTGACAAGTGCCATTACCATTACGGTAGATGCTTTTTCTGCCTCTGCAAAAGAGAAAATTGAAAAAGCGGGTGGAAAAGTCATCATTAGAGAAAAGAAAAAAGAAGAGAAAAAAAACTAGATATAACCTATGTTTCAAACCATCGCTAACATCTTTCGAATCCCGGAATTAAGATCTAAAATCCTATTTACAATAGGTATGTTGTTACTTTTCAGAATGGGAACTCACGTAACCATTCCTGGTATCAATAGTTTGATTGTGACGGGCATTACTGCCGATCCGAGTGAAGGTTTCCTCGGAATGGTGGATTTGTTTGCTGGTGGTGCTCTTTTAAAATTTTCTATTTTTGCACTAGGAATTATGCCTTATATCTCTTCTTCCATCATTATGCAGCTAGTCATGGTTCTCATTCCTAGTTTGCAAAAAATGCAGAAAGAAGGGGAGGAAGGTAGAAAGAAGATCCAACAGTACACTAAGTATGGAACTCTTATCCTTTGTGCCATCCAATCTCTTGCTGTGATTCAATTGGCAAATTCTTGGTCTACTGGATCAGGAACGGCGCAAGCGAAATATCCTGGCCTCATCAATCCATCAGTAGAAGGATACTTTTTGCCGATAGCGATGTTATCCATCACTACAGGAACTGTTCTTCTTATTTGGCTAGGGGAACAAATCACAGAACGTGGGATTGGTAATGGGATCTCTCTCATCATCTTTGCTGGTATCATCGGTCGTATGCCAGAAGCACTCATTGCTATGTTTACTTCTGATACTTCGGATGCTCTCAGTATCCTGATTCTTATCATTATATTTATCGTATTAATTTCACTTACAGTGATTTTAACCCAAGGGGTTCGCCGGGTTCCATTAAACTATGGAAAACAAATGGTTGGCCGAAAAATGGTTCAGGCTCGTAGCCAATCCATCCCTTTTAAAGTGAACAGTGCAAACGTAATGCCTATTATCTTTGCATCCTCTTTGATTTTGTTTCCACAAACGATTGTTCAGTGGTTATCATCTAAGGGTGGTCAGTGGGCTGGTTGGGCAGTGATTATGGACTATTTTAATCCATTTTCACAAATCTGGTACCATGCATTATTTTATTATGTGATTTATACCTCTCTAATCATTTTCTTTGCTTATTTCTATACAGCGATTCAGTTCAACCCACAGGAGTTGGCTGATAACTTAAAGAAATATGGTGGGTTTATTCCTGGTGTTCGCCCTGGAAGCCAAACAAAAGATATGATTGAGAAGATCTTGAATCGAATCACCCTACCGGGTGCTCTTTTCCTTGCTGGTCTTGCTCTTGCTCCGTATTTAATCATAAAGTTTTTAAACCTCGGTTCGAACACCGGTGGGGGAACTTTAGTGTATACTTTCGGAGGAACTTCACTTCTCATTATGGTGGGTGTGGCTCTCGAAACTTTGAAACAAATCGAAGCCCAACTCCTCATGAGAAACTATGAAGGATTCATGAAAAAGACTAAAATCAAGGGAAGAGTGTAACCGGATGAAGAGACTCATATTTATGGGGCCCCCAGGCGCAGGCAAGGGGACCCAAGCTGACATCATCAAAGAGAAATACCAAATTCCACAGATCTCTACCGGAGATATTCTCCGCGCTGCCGTAAAAAACGGAACCCCTATGGGGATAGAAGCAAAAAAATATATGGACGCAGGGGACCTAGTTCCAGATGCTGTCGTTATCGGCATAATTCGCGACCGATTGGTCGAATCTGATTGTGCGAATGGATTCATTCTGGATGGATTTCCTAGGACGGTGGAGCAAGCAAAGGCTCTCTCGGAAATCCTCAAAGAGCTCCGCATGGAGCTCGACTCCGTTGTCAACCTAGACGTTCCTGACGAAGAACTCGTCAAACGGTTGCTAGGTAGAGCGATCAAAGAAGGACGCTCGGATGACAACGAAGAGACCATCAAAAACCGTCTGCATACTTACAACACCAAGACGTTGCCCCTAATTGACTTTTATAAAGGCTCTGGGATCCTTCGGCAAATCAATGGTTTGGGAAGTATGGAAGAAATCACTAACACTATTTTAAAATCGATCCAGTAGGAGATAGACCCTGGCTAAGGAAGAAGCAATAACTATTGACGGAACCGTTTTAGAACCGTTACCGAATGCTATGTTCCGTGTGGAACTAGAGAATGGTCACAAAGTTTTAGCACATATTTCGGGAAAAATGCGTATGCATTATATCCGTATTTTACCCGGCGATAAAGTTACTGTAGAACTTTCTCCTTATGACCTAACTAAGGGTCGCATCACTTACAGAAAGAAATAGGAACCATAATGAAAGTTAGAGCATCAGTTAAAAAAATCTGTCCAGAGTGCAAAGTCATTCGCAGAAAAGGTGTAATCCGAGTGATTTGCACAAACCCTAAACACAAACAAAGGCAAAGATAGGAAGATATGGCACGTATCGCGGGTGTTGATTTACCATCAAACAAAAGAATATTGATCGGTCTTACATACGTATTTGGTATTGGTAAGACGTCCTCTCAAAACATCCTGAAAAAAGCAGGAATTGACGAATCTATCCGGGTGAAGGACCTTTCGGACGAACAAGAAGCCGCGATCCGACGAGTCATTGAAGAATCATACCAGGTAGAAGGGGATCTTCGTTCCGAAGTCAACCTGAACATCAAACGATTGATGGACGTGGGTTGTTACAGAGGTTTCCGTCATAGACGTGGCCTTCCTGTTAACGGACAAAGAACAAGAACCAACGCAAGAACCCGCAAGGGAGTCAAGAAAACTGTAGCCAATAAGAAAAAGGCTACTAAGTAGAGGACTAATCCATGGCTGAAAAAGACGCTAAAAATAAAAAAGATACCAAAAAGGTTAAGAAAAAAGAAAAGAAAAACGTTCCTCGAGGTAAGGTTTATATCCAAGCTTCGTTTAACAATACAATCGTATCGATTACCGATATGGCTGGAAACGTTCTTTCTTGGTCCTCTTCCGGAATGATGGGATTTCGTGGTTCTAAAAAATCCACTCCGTATGCGGCACAAGTTGCAGCTACTAATGCAGCAGAAAAAGCAATCGAAGCTGCTGGTCTTTCTGAAGTAGATGTAATGGTTTCTGGTCCAGGAATTGGACGTGAATCTGCCATTCGTTCCTTAACGACTAAAGGCATTTCAATTAAACTCATTAAAGACGTAACTCCGCTCCCGCACAATGGGTGCCGACCACGAAAAAGAAGAAGGGTGTAGGAATTAGATATGGCACGTTACCGAGGTCCAGTTGTTAAATTGATGAGAAGAGAGGGGCTTAACCTCTTTCTCAAAAATAGTCATACATTACATAAAGAGAAATCTTCCCTAGAAAAGAGAAAATACCCACCAGGTCTTCCTCCTAAGAAAAAAGGGAAGGTAACAGAATACGGAGCACAGCTTCGTGAAAAACAAAAAGTAAAACGCGCTTATGGTGTTTTAGAAAAACAATTCCGTAGATACTTTGAAGAAGCATCTCACACTCCAGGGATTCCTGGTGAGAACTTACTCCAATTCCTTGAAAGAAGATTGGATAACGTTCTTTATCGTATGGGATTTGCTGTTACTAGAAGACAAGCTCGTAACTTTGTGGCTCACAGACATATTTTAGTCAATGGCCACCGAGTGGACATTTGTTCTTATCGTGTGAATGTTGGTGATAAAATCGAAATTCGTGAGAAATTCCAAAAATCCACGTTTATCGAGGAAAATATCAAACTTGCTCAAGCAATCAATCGAACTGCTTCTTGGGTGAGCGTAGATTATACCAAGTTCTCAGGAGAAGTGACTTCACTTCCAACAAGAGAGCATATTGATATTCCTGTGAAAGAACAGGTAATCGTAGAGTTGTACTCGAAGTAAGAATTTAGAGAAGAAGGATACGACATTGTCTCCAAAGAATTTATTAAAAGGTTTTAAAAGACCCAAAAAAATCGAATTCACAACTGATGTGAATACACCAAACTACGGTAAGTTTGTTGCAGAACCTTTCGAAAGAGGAATTGGTACAACGATCGGTAACTCCCTTCGTCGTACCCTCATGTCCTCCATTGAAGGAGCGGCAATTTCCGCGATTCGAATTGAAGGAGTCTCTCACGAGTTTTCCTATATCGAAGGTGTTGCGGAAGATGTAACTCGTATCATTCTTAACTTAAAACAAGTTCGAATCAAATACGAGCCTGAGGACAAAGAAGCAAGTAAAGTAATCCACTTAGAACTAAAAGGTGCTGGTTACTTTCGTGCGGCTGACTTAGCAGTAGATTCTTCTATTGAAATCATGAATCCGGATCTTCATATTGCAACTCTCAACGAGGATGCTAATTTGATTATGGACTTGGAAATCCAAAGAGGACGTGGATACGTTCCTGCTGAGGACAAAAAGAAAGATATCGAAGTATTGGGAACGATCCCAATCGATTCTATCTTTTCACCAATCCAAAAAGTATTGTTTGAAGTATCAGAAACTCGCGTTGCACAACGTTCTGATTACGAAAAACTTACTATGGAAGTTTGGACTGACGGTTCTGTTTCTCCAGAAGATGCAGTAGCACAAGCAGCAAAAATACTAAAAGACCATTTAACTGTTTTCATTAACTTTGAAGAAGAAATCGAAGAAGAAGAAGAAGAGTTGGATGAAGCTGATGAAAAACTAAAAGCAGCTTTATCTAAGCACGTTGAAGAATTAGAACTTTCTGTTCGTTCTACAAACGTTCTTCGTAGTTTGGAAATTGACTTCATTGGCGAACTCGTTAAGAGATCAGAAGACGAAATGACTAAATCAAAACATTTCAGCGAACAAAGTTTACAAGAGTTGAAAGCAAAACTTTCCTCTATGGGACTTTCTTTCGGTATGAGAGATTTTTAAGATGAATAAACGTAATAAAGTTAAACAACTCAATAGATCCGCAGATCATAGAAAAGCTATGATCCAAAATATGGTAATCTCTCTCCTTCGCCACGAAAGAATTGAATCTTCCGTTGCGAAGTTGAAAGTTGCTCGTTCTTATGCAGAACGAATCATTACTAGAGCAAAACGTAATTTAGATGCGAACTTAGCAAATCTTGATGAACAAAAGAAAAATGCAGCCATTCTGCACAACACGAGATACCTTTATAGCCACCTTGGTGACCAAGAAATCGTGAATAAACTTTTGAAAGACCTTGCGAACCGTTATGCAGAAAGAGTGGGTGGTTATACAAGAATCATTCGTTTGGTAAACCGTCCTTCTGACAACACTGCAATGGGAATTTTGGAACTTGTAGATCGCAAAACTCAAGACGAGTTAAAAGCAGAAGTGCGAGCGAAACGCGAAGAGAAAAAACCTGCCAAAAAGGAAGAAAAACCTAAAAAAGCCAAAAAAGAAAAAGCAGCAACTAAATAAGTAAAAGAAGCCTTTTCTCTACTTGGGAACAAGAAAGCCTACTCAAACCTTGAGTGGGCTTTTTTTTTATTGCAATCGTTTTGTGTTCTGATCCAATACTACATTCCAAACGCATGACTCCCCAGCTTTCTATCTCCGATTCGATATGGCATACGGCATTTAGTTCTAGTCCCATTGGGATGGCACTTACTGATATGCAAACGGGATTGTACGTAGATGCAAACGATGTGTATTGTGCTTGGCTTGGCCGGACAAGAGAGGAGGTGATTGGAAAGTCCACTCTCGATTTAGGGATATATTCTAATGCAAATGATCGTGAAATTATTTTAGAGGGATTAAAAAGAGACGGTCATGTTTTGAACAGAGAGGTTTCTCTCATCACTAAAACCGGGGCTACAGTAGTTATCCTTTTTAGTGGTCGGATTGTAGAAAATGGGAAGTATCTACTCTCTGCTGGACAAAATATAACGGCACTGAAGGAGAAAGAATACCTAGCGAGTGTTTTGCAGAGTGAACTTGTGATTAGCAAGGAGCTTTTTGAAAGTGTGTTTCGATTGAATCCTGCTGCCGTCAGTCTTTCCAATGCAGAAACTGGAAAATACGATGATATCAATGAAGCTTACTGTCGTTTGATTGGATACGATAGAGACGAAATCATTGGAAAGACCTCTCATGAATTAAATATTTGGATTACCAAACTCGACCGGGCGCGCCTTCTTGCAGAGGTCCAAAAAAAAGGTTGGAGCACTGGTATGGAGGCAAGTGTTCGAACCAAAACGGGAGAAATTCGTCACGTGGTTTCGGGTAATACCATTATCAATAATCATGGAAGGCCTACCTTACTTGCCATTCTGATTGATATTACCGAATCCAAACAAAGTAAAGAAGCTCTTGAATTTGCGGTTAAAGAAAGAACAAAAGAACTGAATCGGATTTTGGAAGACCTACAAAAAACCCAAGACCAATTGATTTTAGCAGAGAAAATGGCAACACTCGGCCAGTTAGTCGCAAGTGTGGCTCATGAAATTAATAATCCTTTGGCGGCCATTTCTGCTTTTAGTGAACAAATTTTTAACCGTATGGGAAATTTCGGAAATCGTTTGTTCCAAATCAAAGAGTGTTTTTCAAAACATTCAGAGAAAGATATCAATGAAATTATTTCTTGGGTGATTGAATTATTCACATTCAAACCGAAATCTTACGGGTTTATGGAAGCACGTAAGGCAAAAAAGAATTTGGAATCTATTTTTATCCGACTTGAGATTGAACCGGCTTATGATCTAGCCGATCGAATTGTGGATCTTGGTGTGCCTGATTTTTTTCTAGAGAATGAAAAATTTTTATTACATTTCCAATCCTCTACCTTATTAGATTTAGTACTTTCTGAACTGAATACTTTACGCAGTATTGAATCCATTCGTTTAGCTGTGGAGAGAACATCCAAAATTGTTTATAGTTTAAAAAACTATGGACGGTATGACCGACATGAAGCAAAAACTCCCATCAATTTAGTCGATACAATTGAAACGGTTTTAACCTTGTATCAAAGTAAAATGAAATCGGGAGTCGAATGCGTCCGTTTCTACAATGCAGAACCGACGATTGCTGGTTATCCAGATGAGCTCATTCAAATTTGGACAAATCTCATTTATAATGCCTTACAAGCTATGGCCTTTAAAGGGACACTTACCATTCAAGTGGATGAGTTAGAAACAGAAGTGTCCGTTCGAATCAAAGATAGTGGCCCTGGAATTCCCATTGGCATCCAGAAGAGAATTTTTGAGCCGTTTTATACAACGAAGGAAAAGGGGGAAGGAACTGGTCTTGGACTTGGGATAGTGAAACAATCTGTGGAAGAAAGACATCAGGGCCGGATCCAATTCCAATCGGAACCCGGCAATACTGAATTTGAAGTAAGGCTTCCTAAATCCTAGCCAGTTGCATCTGCAATTTTTCTGCGATCAAATCAAAATCTTCGTTTTGAATGACAGTGCGATAGGCTGCCGTAACGATCGGGTGTCTTTTTTCATCGAGTTGGATGAGGTTTGGTAATACCTTTAGTCCATAGAATCCGTTCGTAATTTTTTCTGGCCTTGTTCCGTAAGCAAGGTCATATCCATACTTTCTATCTCTTGTATCGGATCCGAAGCAGGCCAACATAAAGTCAGTCATTCCGGATAAACCATTAAACGTGGTGGGATCTCCACCAAGTAAAACTCCAATAGAAACCATTTCATTGAAAAAACGATTACTCAAGTGAAAGAGAGTGTTGTCAACATTGCCACCTAATTCTCGTTTAAAGTAACCTTCCACTAGTCCCATGGCAAGGGCGTAAACGGTTTTTAATGCTCCACCCAGTTGGACACCTTTTGTGTCTCTGGAATTGATTGCCGTTCTTGTGAACACATAATTGTTAGAAAGAAGGTCTTTGAGTTTTGGAATGAGAGAGTCCTCAAAGGCAGAAATTTCGAATCCTGAAATTTTTCTTTCCATAATTTGGTCCGGGTAACAGGCTCCGGAAACTACGGCTAATCTTTCTCTTTCAATTAGTAGTAGTTCGTTGAGATCTTCCAGGATCAGTCCTTTTTTGGAACCGGTAAATCCTTTGATCACATTGACCATAGGAGATTTATTTTTTTGCAGATAGGTTCTGATTTTTGAATAAATAGCATCAAATTCCCAAGGGTTGGTTCCTTGGATAAAAAGAGTTGCCGATTCCATTACTTCTGGTTTGTCCGAAAATTCAATATTTGGTGGAAGTTTGTAAATTGGATAATGGACAATATCTCGTTTTTCTTCATTACTTTGTTTTACAATTTCTGAATCAGGAGTGTAAATTGTAACTTTTACATTTTTGTTTGCCATCACACAAGCAAAAGCCACCGACATATTCGACGATCCGATGATGACCACATGTTCTTCTGGTTTTTTTGCCAGAGTGATGAGTTGGTTAGTTTCCCTCACATCACCTTTGTAAAGATTACGATAGGTTCCATGTTTGTGTTTATTTAAATTGCTTCCGACAAGAAGAGCGAGGTTATCAATGATAAACTGTTTTTTGTCACCAGTTCCGGGGAAGGAAACTTGTTCGATATGAGATGGAAACGATTCCATTTCTTTTTTTGTAAGTTCACCAACAAGCACTGGTTTGCCGATGACAAGTTTTCCAACAGCTTGGTTGAAGAGTAAACCCTCGATCGGTAGGATTTTTTCTGTTCCTTCAAGGGAGATGGGTAAAATCACTTTATTGGCAACATAGTGATACACTGTGTCCACAAAAGGCATAAGCCTTCCATCGCGAGACCGTGTGCCTTCCGGAAAGATAGAAATCACTTTTCCATCTGATTGTAATTTCTGGGAATTACGAAAAGCTCTCATATTGATTTTGGTCATCACGTCAGATAGGGAAGGGTTATCTGCCATATCCTTTTTGGAACAAACAAGGAGAGTTCCAAACATATACAGCCCGAGCCTTGTGAAATCTGGTTCAAAAGCAAGCCTTCCTGCGATAAATACTAGGGACTCTGCAATCTTTCTCCCTTCTGGTCCAGAATTGTACAATAGTGTAAAGATCGCCGGGGCGTCCAAATGACTGAGGTGGTTGGAAATTAAAGTGACAGGATATTTACCAATGATTCCATCTAGGAGTTTTAAATTTTCTGTTCCTTCGACTTTGAATTTCTTCATGATCGGATCGAGAAACTTCAACATAAAGTCGCGAGGTTGGGTGCGGATGTCAGTATAGACTCCGATTTCTTCCAGGCGTTCTGGTTCTTGGAAGATGTCCATGACCTTCGGTTTAGGTGTACTTTGTGAAAGAACTAAAAACTCTTCTAAAATGGACTTTGCTTCGGATTCGGTAAGACCCGATTTTACAAATAGGTGAATGTTCTCAAAAAATTCTTTATGCCAGCGTCCCAAAGTGGCTTCTTTTTCTGTCATGTATGCCTCTAAACCGACATCAAATTACCGAAAAATTTCGATTTGTCTATTCGATTTTTACAATTGATTGCGTAAATCCAGGATTTCTCTAAACTGACTTCTTGGGTGATCGAGATCCCGGTATGAATCAAAAACACAAAACAATTTCCTCGGAACAAAAATGGATTCCGGATGGATTTCATTTTTTAGGCCCCGAAGAAAGCAAAAACCGGCGGATTTTACTACAAACATTTTCAGAACTCTTCGAAAGAGAGGGATATTCTGAAATCAATTTACCTTCCTTCGATTATTCTAATTCCTTTCGCATTCATATGGACCACGATGTGGAGAGTTTACTTGTCTCCAAGGATTGGGATGGGAATGAAATCTCTCCTGGTGTTGACCTAACACTGCAAGTGGTGAAGGGAATGGCAGCACGTTCTCATTGGGAAGAGAACCAAAATGTATTTTATTTTGCTCGTAAGATTCGTGACCACAAAAAACGAAATGCGTCAAGACGTGAGATTTTACAAATCGGTGTGGAATCTTTAGGAAAGAGCGATTCCAAACAAATCATATCTCAGATCAAAATTTTAAACGAACTTTGGAAAAGTTCTGCACCGAAAATCTCTTTTACGATTGTTTTTGGTCACTCTTCTTTTTTCCGTTCTGTTTTAAAGATCCTCGGTTGGAATGAGGAACAAACAAAGGTTCTACGCCAACTTCTATATACAAAAAATGTTCCTGAACTTGTTTCTCTCGCCGCAAGAGAAAATACATCGGAGTCCCATACGAAGATGATCCAACTTTTGCTCCGGCCGATTCCCGTCAGTGAAATGCCAAAATTTCAGGAGTCACTACGGACAATTTTAGATCCTAAGGAATGGGAAATCCTGAAAGAAGATTTGGAATCGATCATTACTTTCTTTGATGAGTGGGGAAAGGTGCAAGTGGGGATTGCAAGCATTTGGGATCCATCTCTAGTCCGTGATCTATCTTATTACACAGGATTTATGTTTCAAGGGTATGTGGAAGGAGATCCGGAACCGGTTTTTGCCGGTGGTGTTTATAACGAATTATATAAAAGTTTTACTGGAATCTCAAAGGATGCATGTGGCTTTGCTCTTCATCTCGATTCCATAGAAGAAATTGTAAATAAGGTGAAATGAGGGAATTATGCCTGCAAATTTAGTTGTCGGAGCACAATGGGGTGATGAGGGAAAGGCAAAGGTAATTGATTACCTTTCCAAAGATACGGATATCATTGTAAGATACCAAGGTGGAGCAAATGCAGGTCATACTGTGGTTGTTGGTGGAAAAAAGTATATTTTCCATTTGGTTCCTTCTGGAATCATTTATGACAATACCACTTGTGTGATTGGAAACGGAGTGGTTTTAGACCCAGAATATTTTTTAAAAGAATGTGCCGATTTAGAATCTCATGGGTTCAAAGTGAAGGAAAAAGTTCTTATCAGTGATTCTTGTCATATCCTTCTTCCTTACCACCGATTGATTGACGAAGCAAGAGAAGCCGGTTCTTCTCCCGAAAGAAAGATCGGAACAACGAAAAAAGGAATTGGGATGTGTTACGCAGATAAAATGCTACGTAACGGAGTTCGGGCTGGCGACCTTTTAGACAAAGACCTTCTGAAAAGAAAACTAACTCACATATTGGAAGTCAAAAACCAAGAGTTAGTCAAATACTATGATTTGGAACCAGTGAATATCACTGAAATGTATGATTTCCTTTTGGACTTCGCGGACAAAATGGGAAAAAACATTGTGAACACAGTGTATTACCTCAATTCAGAGTTACAAAAGGGAAAACGTGTTCTTCTGGAAGGCGCACAAGGAACCGGTCTCGACATTGATTTCGGAACTTATCCTTATGTAACTAGTTCCAATCCGACTACAGGTGGAGCTCTGGCAGGTTCTGGAGTGAGCTTTCGGTATTTACAAGATGTGATTGGGATTACAAAAGCCTATGCCACCAGAGTGGGAGAAGGTCCATTCCCTTCTGAGATTCTGGGAGAAGCAGGAGACGTTTTGCGTAAGTTAGGTGGTGAGTATGGATCCACTACCGGAAGACCAAGACGTTGTGGTTGGTTTGATGTTCAAATGATCAAACATGCGGTAACCGTAAATGGAATTAATTCGCTTGTTCTGACTAAAATTGATGTACTCAGTCACTATGACAACATTCCTGTTGTTGTTGGTTATGAATATAAAGGTAAAAAGTTGGATTTTTTCCCATCGCAAGGATTAGAGGACGTAAAACCGCTGTTTGCTGAGTTTAAAGGATGGAAGGATGATATCTCTGGAATTAATTCTTTCTCTAAATTACCAGCACTATGCCAGTCGTACATTAAGTCCTTACAGGAGCTTGTGAATACTAAGATTGGAATTGTTTCTACAGGACCTGATCGTGAACACACGATCATCATGGACTAAAAAATAGGGAGCTCTCGATCTTTTTTTTAAGTAGTTGTTGACCGAGAAAGGTGGTTCGATATTCTTGGCTACAGAACGAGTCGTTAGCTCAGCTGGTAGAGCAATTCCCTTTTAAGGAATGGGTCCGGGGTTCGAATCCCCGACGACTCAAAATCAGAGTTCCGATCACTCTGAGGACGTTCTTCACAAACGGTGCCATCGTCTAATGGTTAGGACACAAGGTTTTCATCCTTGCAATCGGGGTTCAATTCCCCGTGGCACTACCAAACAAACCTCCTTCAAATAACAATTCTCACAAATCTCTTTTTGATATGATGCATTACATTTTTCAATGATCCCAACTCGAGTTAAATAGAAGTCGTATAACAAAGGATCGGTGGGGTTTAGATTCATAAAAAATTCTTTGATTAGATATGCTTCTTTCACTCCAAAACTTTTACGGTCCGTGATTCCTAAAATTCGTATTAATTTTTGAATGTGAACATCCAGAGGGAAGGGGATTTGGTTGGGTTGGATGATTTTGTAGATTCCGAAATCGGGATAGGAATTTCTTACCATCCATCGTAAAAATAAGGAAAGGCGTTTTTTAGGGGACTTTGCTTCTGATTTGCCAATTAAGAATTGTAGACCATAAGTAAGTTCTTTTTTCCCCAATGTTTTTTTGAACTCACCCTCCCAAAAACTTTGGAACCGGCTTATGGAACTTTCTTCGTCGAACCTATTTTGAGAGTTTAGAAATTTTGATTCCCAGATGGGGGAGTTCGTTTTGGATTCCGAGAGTACTCTTCCTAGTGTTTGGAAGAAGATTTGGTTGTCCTTTTTGGTTTGGAACCTGTAAACATTTAGCTTACTCAAGAAGGATTGATACTCTTCATTTTGATCTCGTAAAGTTTGGAAGGGAGAATTTCCTAGAGCAAGGAGTAGTGGCCTTAAAAAACCTTGGATGCTCTTAACGTTTCCATAAGCAAACAAACAGGAAATGAAAGAAACCACTTCGATATCGAGAGGATCTTTGTATGCTTTCGGAAAACAAATGGGATCAGTATCTAGATAGTTTAGATTTTGGTACTTTGTTCTTAGATCTTCTAATTTTGAATGGAGTCGTTGTAAATCAATCTGCATTCTTCATGGCAATATAAGTTCTAGAGGTTAGTTTTCTTTGAATTTTTTCTTCCATAAACCGACTTGCTGCCATTATGGAATTTAATTCGATTCCAGTATGATATCCTTCTTTATGTAGAAAATACACTAAGTCTTCTGTGGCAACATTCCCCGCAGCACCTTTGGCATAAGGACAACCACCGAGACCCCCTGCCGAACTATCAAAGCTACGAATCCCCATAGATAATGCCTGTTTTGCATTGGCGATGGCCATCCCGTATGTATCATGAAAGTGCCCGGCAAAATAAGTTTTTGGAAATTTCTTAAAAAGGACTTCGAGAAGGGCTTCCACTTCAGAAGGAACGGCGACCCCGATGGTTTCTCCTAAAGAAATTTCGTAAGCACCGGCATCTAATAGTCGTTCTGCGATTTCTAAGGTTTTTTCCGGTTCTATTTTTCCTTCATAGGGACAGGCGATCACAGTAGAAATATAACCTCGGACTCTAATCCCATCTTGTTTGGCCAAAGTAAAGATGGGTTTGAAAAAATCCAAACTCTCTTGTATGGTCATATTGATATTTTTTTTGGTAAAGGTTTCCGATGTGGCGGTAAAAACGGCAACTTCCGAAAAACCCGAGTCCTTGGCACCTTCGTATCCTTTTGTATTAGGAGTCAGGCAAGAAAATTGGACTGTATTTTGGAACTTAGGAAGGACTAGGGCCGCTAACTCTGTAGCATCTCCCATCTGTGGAATCCGATCCTTTCTGACAAAGGAAGTGAGTTCTATATTTTTAACTCCGCTTTCTACTAGACGAGATACGAATTCAAATTTATCCTGAGTGGAGAGAATGGTCTTTTCATTTTGCAGTCCATCTCTTGGTCCTACTTCTGTGATTTTAACTAGTTCCAATTCCCAAATCTCCTTCTCCTTCAGCTTGTCTTTAGAAATAAGAAACGCAATGATTTTATGGAGTGAACTCTATGTTTACCCTTAAAAATATTACAGTAAAAGTAGGAGACCGTTCCCTATTACAAAATATCAATCTAACTGCTGATGCAAAAAAAATTACTGGCCTGATTGGAAAGTCAGGTTCAGGTAAATCGACTCTGTTTCGGTTGACCCTTGGTCTTTTGGAAAAGGAAGCGGGATACAATTGGAGTGGATCTATTTTCTGGAATGATAAGCTACTCATCAAAAAACAAAATCCCAATCTCCAACCAGTATTCCAAGACCCACTGGCTAGTTTTTCTCCTTTTGGTAAAATGAAAGACTTACTTCTTGAACCCATTCGGATCAAACATGGTTTGTTTTTAACGAAGGAAAAAAAACAAAAAGAATTGGTTAGAATCGAATCTTTTTGTAAACGTTTAGACCTTGAAATTGACTTACTTGAGAAAACAAAATACGAGTTAAGTGGTGGTCAATTACAACGATTTGCTATCCTTAGATCCTTACTTGTCGAACCGGAATACCTCCTTTTGGATGAACCAGTTACGGCATTAGATGTTCTTGTACAGAAAAAAATTGCAGAAGAACTAAAACAAATTAATCAAACAGAAAAACTCGGAATGTTTATTGTATCTCATGATTTGGGTTTTTTATCTTATATGTGTGATGAAATTTTTGTTTTGGATGGAGGTGAAATCGCAGAGTCAGGAAATCCAGCCGAAATTCTAAAGAATCCAAAATCTAATTTATTAAAAAGTTTGGTAGCAGCCAGAAATCATTCGTTTGGAGGAGTGGTCTCTTCTTCCGAATCATCCAATTGAGTTCGTTTGGCTTCCGCAAATTTTTTGGCGATATCACGCCTTCTTGAAATTACCTTCGCAGAGACTGTCGCAAAAAAAGGATCGTTTGTAAAACTTAACATCTTAGTATATTCTTCTTCGGCAGTTTCATAGTCGGTAACTTTGGACGCTGTTTCTGCAAAATAATAATGAAATTTTTTATCGTAAGGTTTTGGTTTTCCCTCTGCCGTTGTGAGAGTGGTGCGGTTAAAAATTTTATAAGCGATATGAAAGTTTCCCTTTTCCATCTCAAGCCTAGCAAATCCAAGTTTTACATTTGGACTTTCCTCTTCGATTTTTAATGCTTTGTTGAGATAAAGGAGAGCTCTGTTTTTTAACCCTGTTGCGAGATAATGGTCGGCTAAACGGATGAGTGCTTCTGTATCATAGGGATTTTTTTCCACCGCCAATTTGTAGTTCATTATGGCATAATAAACTTGTCTTGTGATCTCCGAAAGAATCGCAATATGGAGATAGGTTTTGTAATACTCTGGCACTTCTGCTTTCGCATATTCAAATTCAACAAGTGCCTTTTCGTATTTCATCTCCAATGAATAGAGCCGCCCTAAGTTATAACGGAAGGGAAAAAATTGTGGATCAAACCTAACCCCGGCTTCCAATCGTTTGATCACATCCAAACGAACATTTTGTTTTCCCGATAATAAAAGTTCGATCGTATCGTTATTCCATTTTCCCGAATTGGTGATGGTTTCAGTTCCATAAGTAAAACTTCCATTGGATTTGGGTGGTTCGCCTTGGAAGAGTTTTCCTCGTGCGAGGATGAAGTCGTCTTTTTGATAGATAAAAGAACCATTGGGGAAGTCTGAGGTGTCAAACTCTTGATCTTTTCCCCAGAGGATTTCTGGATATTCCTGATTCCCAATTAATTTTTGTCCCCAAATCAGACTGGGAAAAAAAAACAGAAGTGCGAGACTAAAGCTACGAAAGAACATGGTGTAGAATGAACCAAACCCTTTTGGAAACAAAAGCGCTTACTATAAGTGTCGGCGAAAAGGTCTTACTTAGAGAGATCAATCTATCTTTTTTTAAGACGGGACTTGTCGCAGTCCTTGGGGAAAACGGAGCGGGGAAGTCCACACTCTTAAAAGAAATTTACCACCATTCCCATTCCTCTCCTAAATGGACTTGGAATCAGGGAAAAAAAAAACTTACCTACCTTGGCCATGAACTCGGATTTTATTCTTCTTTAAGTTTAGAGGAAAATTTGGATTATTTTTCCAAGTTAGATGGAAGAGAACCTGATCTTTCGAAACGAAAGGAGTTATTAGAAGCCTTTCGTTTGCAAAAAAGAATTTGGGATCCGATCCATACATTCTCTCGGGGAATGAAACAGAAAGTGGCAATTTTGCGGGTTTTACTTTCTTCGGCGGATCTGATTTTATTTGATGAACCCTATACTGGTTTGGATGCTGAATCTTCCAAAACCCTCACAGAACTTTTAAATTTAGAATCAAAGTCAAGACTCATACTCATTGTTCTCCATTCCATTCCTTCGGATTTACAATGTACTTCCCAATTGAAAATAGAAAAGGGAGGGGTGTTTGTTACTCACATTACTTAAAAAAGAATTTTATTTGATTGGCCGTTCTCTCGGAGGAATTGTTTCTCTTTTTACTTTAAGTGTTTCTGTTGTTTTTATTTTTTACACTTCCATTGAAGTAAACGAAATGTTGTCAGAAAGAAGCATTCGCGGAATCAAATGGGCAATTATTTTTTTACTCAACTTTGTGATCGTAAGCCAAAGTCTTTGGGAAGAGAGAGAGTCTATGGGTTGGGAGGCTAGTGTTTCCTTTGTCAGTCCTATTTCTCTGTATTTGGCTAAATCATGTGCGATTTGGTTTTGTACCATCCTTGTGAATGCTTCTTTGGTTCTTATCCTCTCTGTATTTTTTCAAAACATGAGTGTGGATCGGTACTGGGGAGAATGGCTTTTTGCTAATTTAGGGAGTGGGTGTTTGGTGTTTCTCGGTGTTTCTCTTGGTCTCATTGCCTTTGAAAGCCGGTTGAAAGAAATCATCATTCCCCTTTTGCAACTTCCCTTTTCCATTCCCCTTTTTCTGTTTGGGTTAGAGGCGGAACACAGATACTGGTTGGAACCAGGGTTTTACCTACCTTCCGTGGGTTTACTCCTCTTTTTTATGTTATTTTATGCAACACTCGGTTCTGTGATGATTGAGATTCTAAG
Organism: Leptospira brenneri; assembly: GCF_002812125.1. Classification (NCBI taxonomy): domain Bacteria; kingdom Pseudomonadati; phylum Spirochaetota; class Leptospiria; order Leptospirales; family Leptospiraceae; genus Leptospira; species Leptospira brenneri. Next base: position 249,810 of record NZ_NPDQ01000004.1, on the reverse strand, counting down.
GAATGAGCATTAATGCCTTGTTTTCTCCTCGAATTTCTTTCCATCTATAAAAATCTGGAAAAAAATGGAACGTAAGATTCGGATATTCCACCCCGCTTTCGACATCGGTTTTTACCTCGTTGTTTGTTTCTCACTCGTTTTTGCCATTATTTTATCGTTAGTTTACCCCAATGTGATTTTAGAACAAGGGCTAAGCCACAGAATTTTTTATTTACATGTTCCTGTCGCCTGGGTCGCGTTATATGGACCTGTTCTCTCCTTTTTATTTTCTCTTATTTTTCTTTTTTCTCGGAATATGCTTTGGGATCGGCTTGCCTTTACCGCAAACCAACTTTCTTTTTTATTTGCAGTTGGTGTTTTATTTTCTGGCCCGATTTGGGCTTACAGTGCTTGGGGTGTTCCTTGGGACAAAACAGACGCTAGGTTGCAGTCATTTTTTATCCTTTGTATTTCGCTTGTAAGTTATTTTATTTTCCGTTATTTGGTTCCGGCAAAAACAAAAAAAGCCATCCTTTCTGCCTATCTTTCCGTACTTTGTGCTGTCAGTGCCATCCTTACTTGGGGTGCCATTCGGTGGATTGAGAATCCAGGAAACCATCCGGGGAGTGTTCTTGGAAAGGGTGGGATGGATTCTGATATGAAACAGAGTATGTGGTTTGGAGTGCTTGCCTTCCACTTTCTATTTTTAATCCTTTTTCTTGTTTCCAACCGTAGTGAAAAAATCCAAGATATTAGATCCAAACTGAAATCGGAACTGGATTAAACCATGTCGAAAGAAGAAGCCATTCATACCATTCTCATCGTGGATGATGTTCCCGAAAATGTGGAACTTTTGAAATACCTTCTCCAACAAGAGGGATTTAAAACCTATACTGCTTACTCCGCAGAAGAGGCGCGTCTAGTTCTTTTGAATACAGCTATCGACACTCTCCTGTTAGATGTGAATATGCCTGTTCAGGATGGGTTTTCCTTCTGTCGGGAACTGCGAACCATGGACCAGTTCAAACTCCTTCCGATTCTTTTTATCACCTCGATTGAAAGAGAGGTGGGATTTCAGGAAGCGATGAAAAATGGTGGGGACGATTTTATCAACAAACCTTTTAACAAAAGGGAACTCGTGGCAAAAATCCATTCAGTGATTCGTTTGAAAGATTTACAAGATGAGTTGTATAGACAAAAAAGTAAGTATGAAAAGGAATTACAAACCGCAAGGCGAGTCCAAGACCAATTAATTCCAGAAAAAAGTTTTATTTGGAATGGAATCAAAGCTCAAACTTTATTTCATCCTTATTTACAGATCGGTGGGGACTTTGTTGATTCTTGGATCGAAGAAAAAAAACTCCATATTGTCATTGCCGATTGTTCGGGCCATGGTCCGAGTGCGGCTCTTATCGGTGCGATGTTCAAAATGCAATTATTCAATTTAGTGGCATCGATGGGACTTCACGAACGGGTAGAACATTTACGTAAAAATATGGAACTAGTTCTTCCCGAAGATTATGCAATCACCTTCTGTTATGCGATTCTTGACCAAGATCTAAAGTTATCTTATATCAATGGCGGCCATCCCGCTCCCTTAGTCTACATTGACGGTGAAACCAAATTCCTAAAAGGGATGAGTCCTATGATTATGGGAATTAACTTTACCGCCAATGACGAGGTACAAACAGTACAATTAAAAAATGGATCTTTGTTTTTTATGTATACGGATGGTGCCAGTGAAGCAATGAACTCTAAGTCCGAATACATTACCGAAGAAGGAATGAAAGAAATTTTTCACCAATCGGTAAAGTCAGGTGAAGACATTTTACAATCAGTCCAAGATAAAATTTTAGAATTTTGTGGATCTTCCACTCCGAGTGATGATATGGCCATGGTGTGTATACAGTTATGATTCCTAGTCCTAATTATAAAGGCAAGGTCAGAGATGTTTATGATTTAGGAGACTCTCTTCTTCTTGTTGCGACCGATCGAATTTCTGCTTTCGATGTGGTCTTTACCGAACCAGTTTCTGATAAGGGAAAGATTCTCACTCGTATCTCTACTGCTTGGTTTCGCCATTTTCCTGAAATCAAAAACCATTTGATTACCGATGACGTTTCCAAGTTCCCGGCTCCCTTCCAAAACGCGGAATCACTTCGGGATCGTTCCGTTTTAGTCAAAAAAGCCAAACGAATTGATTTTGAATGTGTTGTCCGTGGTTATCTCACGGGATCTGCTTGGAAGGAATACAAAGCGGATGGAACCATTGCTCACGTCCCGTATCCCAAGGGCATTCTCGAATCTTACAAGTTTGAAACTCCGATCTTCACTCCAGCCAGGAAAAATGATTCCGGCCATGATGAAAACGTGAGTGAATCCACGATGGAAGCAGAAGTGGGAAAGGAAATCTTTGCCGAACTAAAGAAACTTTCTCTTCATTTATACAACAAAGCACATGAGCTGATGGCAAAACAAGGCATCCTTCTTTGTGATACAAAGTTCGAATTTGGACTCGTGGACGGAAAACCTATTTTAATCGATGAGATCCTAACCCCAGATTCTTCCCGGTATTGGGACGCATCCACTTACGAACTGGGCAAAACTCCCGCCAGTTTTGATAAACAAATCCTCCGAAATTGGCTCGAATCTACGGATTGGGACAAAAATCCACCGCCCCCCGCATTGCCTGAATCCTTGATCCTAGAACTACGTAAAAAATACTTGGAATTGGAAGATAAAATCACCCTATGTTTGTCGCAAAAATAAACGTTACTCTCAAAGAATCGGTCCTTGACCCCCAAGGCCAAACCGTTCTCCGTACCCTTCATGACCAAGGGAAAACCTCTATCTCTGATTTAAGAGTTGGAAAATACATCGAAATGAAGATTAGTGCAGGCTCACAAGCGGAAGCAGAAACATCTGCCAAAGAAATTTGTGAATCTTTACTTGTGAACCAAGTGATTGAAACTTACCGCTTAGTTGTGGAGAAAGTATGAAAGTTCGAGTGGTTACCTTTCCCGGTTCCAATTGTGATAAGGATGTAGGGACTATACTCGAATCTGAATTTGGAGCCAAGGTAGAATACACTTGGTATAAAGAATCTTTTTCTGACATCCCTGATTTAGTTGTTCTTCCTGGTGGGTTTTCTTTTGGAGATTACTTACGATGTGGTGCTATGGCAAAGTTTTCCAATGCTATGGATTCCGTTGTGAAATACGCCAACCAAGGGGGAAAGGTGCTCGGAGTTTGTAATGGGTTTCAAATTCTTACGGAATCTGGACTTCTTCCAGGAGCTTTACTTCATAACAGAACATTAAAGTATATTTGTAAAGATGTGGATCTCATTCCCGTTGCAGAGAACAAAATTGCAAAAGGATTGAAGGGGTCACTTTCCATTCCCATTGCACATGGAGAAGGTGCATACTTTGCAGACTCTGAAACTTTAGAACGATTAGAAAAAAATGGCCAAGTGGTTTTTCGTTACAAACAAAATCCGAATGGATCTTTAAATGATATCGCAGGAATTTGTAATGAAGCGGGAAATGTGCTAGGAATGATGCCTCATCCAGAGCGTGCTGTGAATCCGTACACAGGAAAGATGGATGGAAAACAAATCTTGGAAGCTCTATTAAAAAAATAGAGATCTTTTTAACCTTTTCTTGCTTTTTCTTACAGTTGAATTACAAGGAAAGGTATGCGATTTCAAGAAGACTCTATTGATTGTGTAGACTTCATTTTAAAAAAAGATGAAGTTTTGACCATCATCTTAGGTGGAGGGAAAGGAACTCGTTTATTACCTCTAACAGAAAAAAGATCCAAACCAGCAGTCAGTTTCGGTGGTAAATACCGCCTCATTGACATTCCTATCTCTAACTCGCTTAACAGCGGTTTTGAAAAGATATTTATCCTCACTCAGTTTAATTCCTATTCCCTAAACCGCCACATCAACCGAACCTACGCTACCAATAATATCCATCAGAAAAGTTTTGTGGAAATCATTGCTGCTGAACAAACTGTGTCGAGTGCCAATTGGTTTGAAGGAACTGCGGATGCAGTGAGAAAGGTTCTCCCCTATATCAGAGAACAAAAACCAAAATACGTCCTTATTTTATCCGGTGACCAACTTTATAATATGGATCTCTCTGATTTTATGCAGAGTCATTTGATGGATCCAGAAACAGAAATATCTGTAGCCACCAATGCCATCCCAGAAGACCAAATTTATGGACTAGGAATTGTTAAGTCGGGAGTGGGTGGGTTCATCCAGGAGTTCATTGAAAAACCCCAAGAGGTTTCACAAGTAGAATCTTGTCGTACAAAAAACGGGAACTTCCTTGCGAATATGGGAATTTATATTTTTAATACATCCACTCTCATTGATGTATTAGAAGATCGAAATATGGCAGACTTTGGAAAAGAAATTTTGCCAAAAGCCATCCGCGAAAGAAAGGTTAAGGCTTATACTTATGATGGGTATTGGGAAGACATTGGAACCATTCGTGCTTTTTACGAAGCCAATTTGATGTTAACTGATCATATCCCGAAGTTCAATCTTTACTTAGAGAAAACTCCTATCTACACTCGGGCCAGGGCACTTCCTCCTTCTAAGATCATCCAGGCTGTGGTCAACCAGGCACTGATTTCCGAAGGAACGATTTTGAACCAGTGTGAGGTACACCGGTCCATCATCGGGGTTCGCCAACTCATTGCTTCGGGAACCAAAATCTATGACTCCATCATTATGGGACTCGATCACTACGGGTATTTTGACCGGAAGTCAGGAAAGATTCCGATTGGAATTGGGCCTAACTGTGAAATACGACGGACAATTGTCGATAAAGACTGTGCCATTGGTGCCAACGTTCGGCTGTTAAACGAACAGAATCTTCAAGAATACGAGGACGAATACATTCGGATCCGAGAGGGAATCATCGTTGTTCCTAGGCATACGGCCGTTCCCGATGGGTATACAATTTAAGTCAAATTGACATAGATGGGTCAAATATGGGTCATTTTTCTTGGGGATTTGTCGAAAGTTTGAGGATTTTGACTTGTCAGTTTTTTCTTGGGTTCTAGCCTGGACGAAAGGGAACCATGTTCACAACGGAATCAACGGAAGGAAACCAGTTTTGGAACGAGACATACTTTGTCCCACATTTCCAGCCCATCGTCAATGCCATCAATCGTTCGATCTCAGCATACGAAGTGCTGGGTCGTCAGTTCAATCCCAAGAAAAACACCTATGAATCTTTGGGTGGTCTTTTCCACAATCGGGATCAGGATCCAGTTCCCGTTTACAATATTGACAGAATTCTAAGAGAAAAAGCAGTCCAAACCTTAAAAGAGAGTTCACTTCGAACCAAACTCTTTTTCAATATGATGCCGAATTTCTTATCTCGGGTGCATCATACCGATTTATTTGCTGAAAACTTTCATATCATTCAACTCATTGAAAAGTATGGAATCGATCGCAACCAAGTCGTGATCGAAATCACTGAGGATGAATTTGACGGTTCTATTGACAGGCTCATCCAAATCGTTCAGATCTTCAGGGATTACGGCCTGAAAATTGCCATTGATGATTTGGGTACTGGATTTTCCAATCTAGAAAGAATTGGATACTTACACCCCGATATCATGAAGGTCGACATTCGGATCATGAGAGAAAGTTTGAACAAAAATTCATTCAAACAAGTTCTGGGTGCTATATCCGAAATGTCTCAGAAACTCGGAAGCCAACTTCTCTTTGAAGGGATCGAAACGGAAGAAGAGGTGAACCTGGCTTTATCCATGGGAGCCAATCTCCTCCAAGGATTTTATTTCTCTACCCCCAATCCGCATTTTCTAAATCGAAATACTTTCTCGGATAAGATGAAAACAGTTTTAGAAAACTTCTCCAGTGTCCGTTCGCGGGAACTCAGGGAGAAGGGAGTTCGGGAACAGCGAATCATTGACCAACTCCAAGACCTTTTCTATGAGCTTTCTGATGTGAAAGAGGAGGATTTTTCCTACAGGTTCGGACAAATCCTTGGTTCTTTGCCAAGAGAGATCTTAAAAGTCTTTGTTTGTGACGCAGAAGGGTACCAAATCACTCCTACTTATGATTTGGACCGGGCAAACGGTGGGTATTTGGAAAGATCCCGTCAAATTGGGAATAACTACGCTTGGAAACCTTACTTTTTAAAACACAAGGAAGAGTCTGAGCGGTTCCGAAAGAAATGGGGGGTGACTTATCCCTTGTATGACATCTCAAACCAAAACCAATATGTGATTTTTACTTTTTCTTTGATGAATGGAAAGATCCTGATTGCCCAGGTAGGTTGGTCGGAATAGAATCTTGTTTTTTTTGAGTGGTGCTTTTTCCTGGTAGAAGGGATTCGTCTAAATTATAGAATCATTCTAAATATATACAATACAGGATACCACCTTGTCCGCTATTCTCGAAATTAAATCTCTACATGCCAACGTAGGGGACAAAACGATCCTCCGGGGAGTCAATTTGACCATTGGACCCGGTGAAGTCCATGCCATCATGGGACCAAATGGATCAGGAAAGAGTACTCTTTCCAATGTCATTCTTGGCCATCCGAAATATACGATTACTTCTGGAGACATTCTCTTTCGGGGAGAGTCGATTTTAAATAAAACCACTGATGAAAGGGCAAGGCTTGGATTGTTTTTATCCTTCCAATACCCAACTTCACTTCCAGGTGTAACGATTGGAAACTTTCTAAAGTCCATTCTCAAGGCACATCGTGGAAAAGAAGTTCCTGTGAAAGAATTCAAACAAGAACTAAAACAATCTATGGATCTTTTGGAAGTCCCTCAGTCATTTATCGGACGTTATGTGAATGATGGATTCTCCGGTGGGGAAAAGAAACGGGCCGAAATTTTACAGATGAGTTTATTAAAACCTGTTTTATCCATTTTGGATGAAACAGATTCTGGTTTGGATATTGATGCGCTGCGAATTGTTTCAGAAGGAATTAACTCCAACAGAAATCCGGAACGTTCGATTTTACTCATCACTCACTACCAAAGAATGTTAAATTATATTGTTCCTGATTTTGTACATGTGTTTGCAGATGGAAGAATTTTAGAGACAGGTGGTAAAGACCTCTCCTTAAAATTGGAAGAAGTTGGTTATGATTGGATTTTGGAGAGAGAAGGAGTCAAATGAATTCCTCACTTACGAGAAATCGATTGGTTCTCACAAAAGATCGAAGTACAAGTTTCCGTAAATCCCTTCTCGAAATTTGGAACCAGTTAGAACTTCCTAAAGATTCTGATGAAGCATGGAGAAAATTTCCGATTGGTTCTGTGGATTGGAAAGAGTTACAATTTGATCCCCAAGAGGTGCGTTTGGGAGCATCTGAGGAAGATACAAATGATCAAACACTCGCAGAAGAAACCATTGAAACAATCTTTACGAATCTATTAAAATACACGCCGAAAGACTACTTCGCCTTTTTGAACTTAGTGGCTGCACCGAATTATGAAATCATTCTTTTGGAAGAAGGAGAATCTCTCTTTCGGTATGAAGAAGAGGGAGATCGGCCTAAACATTCTGTTCGGATTTTTTATCTCCCAAAAGGAAAAACAGCCAAAACAGAAATCCAATTCAAAACCGCACATGATTCCGAAGACCTTCATATGAGTTCTTCTCTTGATTTTTATATGGCAGAAGATGGTGCTTATTTAGAAATTTTAGATCGAGAATCCAGTGATTTAGATTTATATCGGTTTCGTAATGTTTGTATTCTTGGTTTTTCTGATTCTCATGTAAAATACCACCATTATCCTATGGGTGGATTTCGTTCTAAACTTTTTTTGCATGCACATTTACTTGGGAAAGGGGCTGACGTGACTGTGGATGGGGTCTCTGCTTTGTCCGGTCGCAACTTAAAAGATTTGGATATGGAAATGTATCACCATGCGGACCATACCACAAGTAAAATTAGTTATAAATCAATTGTTACAGATAAGTCCCATCATATTTTTACTGGGAATTTGAATATTCCACCAAACTTAAAAAAGGTGACTGCACACCAAGAGTCTTTTAATTTATCTTTGAATAAAAAGGCAAGAGCGGAGGCCAACCCTAAGTTGGAAGTTCTCGCAGAAGATGTATCTTGTACGCACGGCGCAACCGTGGGTGATATTGATGAAGAGCAGTATTTTTATCTTCTCTCCCGCGGCCTCACCCCAGAAGAATCCAAAGCTTTACTTGTGACTGCTTTTTATGGAGAAACCATTCATTCGATTGGATTTTCCGAAGAGGTGAAGTTATCTTTAGAATCTGAAATCAAAGAGATTCTCATCGGAGGCAAATAATGGCCTTTAAAAAATTGATCTCTACTTCAGAAGTAAATGAAGGTAGTTTAGTGGTTGTGAAAACACGTCACTTCAATGTGGTCGTGACCAAGGTAGAAGGTGAATATTTTGCGTTTGAAGACTCCTGTACCCATGATGGGGAAGAGATTTCTTGCGGAAAATTAGAAGGTTGTGTCATCACTTGCCCAAGGCATTTTGCCAAATTTGATGTTCGCAGTGGTGAGGTTTTGGCCCTTCCTGCGACAGAGCCTCTTTTGACTTTTCCTGTCCGAGTGGTGGGTGAAGATTTGGAAGTAGATTTGGAGGCGGTATGAGTTTAGATCCTTACCAAATCAGAAAAGATTTTCCTATCTTGTCTCGGATTTTGCCCAATGGCAAACCACTGGTTTATTTAGACAATGGGGCATCCTCTCAAAAACCAAAGTCTGTCATTGATGCAACAAATGACTATTATGCGAATGATAATGCAAACATTCATCGCGGTGTTTATTATTTATCGCAACATGCAACAGAACTTTTTGAACGTACAAGAATCAAAACTTCTCATTTTTTTCAAGCCCAATGTGCAAAAGCAATTATATTCACTCGCGGAACAACAGATGCCATTAACTTAGTGGCTCAAACCTGGGGACGAACGAATATCAGTGAAGGTGATGAGATTGTTTTATCAGTCCAAGAACATCATTCGAATTTAGTACCTTGGCAGATGTTGGCTTTGGAAAAAAAGGCGTTTTTAAAATTCATCCCCATCAAAGAAGATACTACTTACGATTTATCCAATCTAAACGAAATCATTACTAAAAGAACAAAACTTGTTGCCATTAGCCAAATGTCGAATGTGACGGGTACTGTTCATGACCTAACAAAGATTACGGACCGAGTGAGACAAGTCGGTGCAAAGATTTTAGTAGATGGAGCGCAAGCAGCATGCCATATGCCGATCCACTTAGTTGATATGGACGTAGACTTTTATGCCTTTTCAGGGCATAAGATGCTTGGGCCAACGGGAGTGGGTGTACTTTTCGGCAAAGAAGAAATCTTAGAAGCCATGCCACCTTGGCTTGGTGGCGGGGATATGATTGAATCTGTCGAACTGGAAGCTTCGACTTATGCAGCTCTTCCTGCCAAATTAGAGGCGGGGACTCCGAACATTGCTGGGGTCATTGGATTTAGTCATGCTTTGGATTATCTGCAAAAAGTGGGAATGAAAAACATCAAAGAACATGAACGTATGTTAACCGAATATGCTTTTGAACGTTTGAATCGGATTGGTGGACTTCAAATTTATGGAACTGATGACTTAGATAAAAGAGGAGGGGTTATCTCTTTTACTATGGATGGAATCCATCCTCATGATGTTGGTTCTATTTTGGATGAAGAAGGAGTTGCCATCCGGGTAGGCCACCACTGTTGCCAACCTCTGATGAAACAATTATCCATTCCTGGAACTTGTCGCGCATCTTTCTATTTATACAATACAAAAGAAGATATCGATGCTCTTGTTCATTCCATTGACAAGGTAAAATCAATCTTTGGTCGTGTCGCAAGAAAGTAACTTTGAAGATTTCCTTCGTTGGAAATCCTATGGACTTTGGGAAAAACCGTCCCAGTCTCATGAAACCATAAAAGGTTTAAACCCTTTATGCGGGGATGAAATTTTAATTCACTATCAAATAGACGGTGAGTTGATTCAAGTGTTAGGACTGGGTGGTGAGTCTTGTTCTATCTGCTCTGCCGCCGCAGGATTCCTTTTTAAAAATAAAACAACACTCTTGCGGAGTCATCTCCAGTCTTATCTACTAGATAGAAAAAAAATTTTGGATGGGGGGGATTCTGACTTGTTTCAGGATTTGGAAGAGGTATCCTTTTTTAGAACTCTTCGTTCTCATCCAGGTAGGTTCCGTTGTGGGCTTTTGCCTTGGCAGACCTTAGTAAAATTAAGTGAGGAAAAGAAATGATTCGTGATCCTGAAACTGAGAAGGAATGGGAAGTATTCCATAGTGTTCGAATGGTGGAAGACCCTGAAATTGGAATCTCACTCATTGAACTCGGTTTGATTTATGATATCAAGGTAGAAGGGGAAAAAGCAGACATCACCATGACGTATACTTCCCTTGCTTGTCCTGCTGGCCCACAAATGAAACAGGACATCGAAAACCATGCCCTTCGTGTGGATGGGATCAGCGAAGCAGTGGTTCATGTGGTTTGGAACCCCAAATGGGAACCTCGTTCGATGGCTAGCGAAGAAGCCAAAATGCAGATGGGGATCTTCGATTGAGTTTTTACAGGCGAGCTAACTTACTCTTAGTTCTATTTTTTGTTTTCCAGTCTTGTGAAACGATTCCGTTTTTACAAGATTCCTTAAATGGAAAGGGAAGTTTTTCTTCTGCCATTCCTCAGGTGGAAGGAGCTAGTGCAAAGCGAGATCGGTATGAATTTATCGGAAAAGAAATCATCATTTCCTCTGACCATCCTTTGGCCTCACAAGCAGGTATGGAAGTTTGGAAACAAGGTGGAAACGTAGTCGATGTTTTTGCTGCCTCAAGTTTTGCCATCTCTGTCCTTCGTCCTCATTCCACGGGACTCCTTGGAGGTGGGTTTGCCATCGTCCATCTCCCAGCCAAAGGAAAATGGGCTTATGATTTTAGAGAACGTTCTCCTAAAAAGGGAACCTCCTCCTTTTATCTAAATCCAGACGGAACAGTCATTTCAGGTAAAACTTTAAAAGGCGCCTATAGTGCAGGTGTCCCCGGAACCGTACAGGGAATTTTACAAATCCAAAAACAACATGGCAAATTACCTTTAAATGTAGTAATGGCACCTGCTTTTCGTTATGCGAAAAATGGATTTTCTGTTTATGGAGATTTGGCGCTTGCGGTATCGAAAACTTGGCCAGATATGAACCCAGCCATGAAAAAGGTTTTCGGAATTGATAATCGGGCCATACGGGAAGGGGAACTTCTCATCCAAGAAGACTTGGCAAAAACCTTGGAAAGGATCGTTGAAAATGCAGAGAAAGAGTTTTTGGAAGGGGAAACTGTTAAGTTAGTTTCTGATTATTATACTGAATATGAAAACTTCATCACGGAAGATGATTTCAAAAATTACCAAGTGAGAACGACAGAACCTTTACAGAGTTCCGTTTGGGGGTATACCATTTTGACTATGCCTCCTCCTAGTTCAGGAGTTCATCTCATCACTATGATGAATTTATATTCCGAGATGCAAAAAAGGAATACCTTCCCATCGGGTAATGTTGGTGAGATAATTCGCATTACAGAGGCTATGCGAGTTTCATATCGAGACCGAGCAGAATTGGGAGGTGACCCTGGATTTACAAACGTCCCTGTTTCAAAACTTCTATCTGCAAGTTATGCAAAAGATGAAACGAATGAAATTGAGAAAAAAGTAGTCTCAGGAAGTTGGCCCGTTCCCAAAGAGGAAATAAAGAAACCTGAGGCTTATAATACCACCCATATTTCGATTTTGGATAAGGATGGAAATGCGGTTTCTACCACCCAGTCGATCAATGGAATTTTTGGAGCTGTCCAAATGGTTCCGGGGACTGGACTTGTTTTGAATAATACGATGGATGACTTTGCCATTCTGCCGGGAGTTCCCAACCTTTACGGCCTTGTGGGTTCGAAAGCCAATGCTATTGAACCCGGAAAAACTCCCCTTTCCAGTATGAGTCCCTCCATCCTTCTTGATGGAACTGGGAAAACAAAGCTTGTGATTGGAGCTCCTGGTGGTTCCCAAATCCCTACCTCAATTTTTAATACCCTGTACCGGTATTTGGTTCAGAAAGAAAGCCTATACGAAAGCGTTTCTTATCCTAGGATCCATCATCAATTCCAACCCGATCGAGTTTTTTTAGATCCTGAAATAAAAGAATCGTTTCCGCAATTGGAATTACCATTTTATCAAGTCCAATATATTAGGCATCGTGCTAAAGTATTTGCCGTAACAAGAGAGGGGGACCGCTTGATTGGCGCGTCCGATCCCAAAGGGGAAGGAGTTCCTTTAGGTTTTTAAACCATGAAACGAAAGTTATTAACATCGACAAAAAAAAATTCAACACGTAGTTTATTATCAGAAGAATATAGAGTCTGTTTGCTAAGCGCCAAACATGGATTAGAGAGAGAAAGTGCAAGGATCGATGGAAAGTCTAATTTAGCGAACACCCCCCATCCCAAGGCCTTGGGTTCCAGCCTCACGCATCCTCTCATCAAAACTGACTTTGCAGAAGCACAAGTCGAGTATGCTACTGGGATTCATAAATCCATTCCTGATGCACTGCATGAATTAACAGAATTACATGCCTTTACCATGGCAAAACTTGATTCGGAATATTTATGGCCTTTTAGTATGCCTCCCGTTTTGCCTTCGGAAAATAAAATCGAAGTGGGCAATTATGGAACCTCTCTCGAAGGCAGAAAAAAAACCATCTATCGGAACGGACTTGGCCACCGATACGGAAAAAAAATGCAAACCATCTCAGGTGTACATTACAATGTATCTTTTGATACATGTATGTTATCTATTGTTTCAGAAAAACGCTTTAAAAAGCCACTAAGTCCAGAAACAAAATCACAAATTTACTTTGATACCATTCGCAATTTTTATCGAATTTCCCCTGCTTTATTGTATTTATTTGGATCATCAAGTTTAACGGATGTTACTTTTACGGAAGAATCCAAACAAATCAAAAAATTAGATTCAAAAACTTTAAAATCTGATTTTGCAACGACACTTAGGCTTTCCAATATTGGATACACAAGTAAAGTACAAGGGAAATATCCTATTTCAGTAAATTCATTAGAAGAATATGCGACAGGAATGTGCCATGTAGTTTCCAAAGCTTATTCTCCATATAAACAGTTTAATGGAAAACCAACGAACCAACTAAATGATCATATCTTACAATTGGAAAACGAATACTATTCTCTGGTTCGTCCCAAACAGGTTCCTCGGGGTGATGAACGAGTTGTGGATGCCCTTGTGGAAAGAGGGGTAGAATACTTAGAAATTAGGCTTCTTGATTTGGATCCATTTTCTGCCATTGGAGTGGAAGAACACAGACTATATTTTTTACATATGGTTCTTCTTTATTGTATGTTAAATGAATCAGCTAAGGCTGATTTGGTGGAAATGGCAGATTGGAGAAAAAACCAAGAACTTACCACCTGGTTTGGTAGAAAAGAAGATACAAAAATTAAGTTTATGGGAGAAGATATTTCTCTACGTGATTTAACGTATCAACTATTTGAAGAGATTCAACCCATTGCAGACCTTTTAGATGAAAATGATGCGAACGGGCCCTATAGTAAGGCATGGGAAGCACAATGGGAAAAATGGAATGATCCAACCCAATTAGGTTCTACTATGTCAGAGTTAGATTTAAAAATTCATAAATTGAGTTTCAGGGAATTTGGACTTGTTCTTGCCAAGGCTCATAAAGAGGAACTTCTGAAATATCCTCTCGCACCAAACCGAATCAAATACTATGAAGACTTAAGTGAACAGTCAATTTACGAAAAGGAAAAGATCGAAAATTTGGAAGGTAGTCATTTAAAGAAAAATCAAAAACCCATCCAAATCAAACCCTTAAAACTTTGTAGTGGGGTCTGAAGTGACAGAAACCAAACCTTTACCATTAGGCTTTGAAGACTTAGAGATCTCTACACAAATCATCATTCGAGACGCACTCGCACGTGGGATTCAAATTGAGATTGTGGATCGTAAAGAAAATTTTCTCCGCCTAGTACAAGGAAACCATTCAGAGTTTGTAAAAGAAGCAAGTAAAACTAGATTAGATTCTCTAATGACTTACTTAGTGATGGAGAATAAAATTGCCTCCAAGCTTGTGTTAGATGAACATGGAATTCGTGTTCCTGTAGGGAGAAATTATTCTTCACTAGAAGATGCAAGAAAAGACTACACTTTCTTTTTAGACAAAAAGAAAGTGATTAAACCAGTGACTACAAACTTTGGGCTTGGAATTGGGATTTCTAATCCGGGAGACAGTTTAGAAAAGTTTGAATCATTTGTAAAAACTGCCTTAGGACTTTCTAATTCCATCATCATAGAAGAGTTTATAGAAGGACCTGAATATCGGTTTTTAGTTTTGGGTGAGGAAGTCATTGCTGTTTGTAACCGAATTCCTGCAAACGTTACTGGTGATGGAAAAAGTTCCATCAGAGATTTAATCGAAAGAAAAAATGAAGATCCGAGGCGAGGAGAAGGTCACAAAACGGCACTTGAGAAAATTCAGATGTCGGAAGTGGAATTACAAATTCTAAAAGACCAATCCTTAGATTTTGATTCGATTCCTGGTTTGGGAAAACAGATTTTCTTAAGAAAGAATTCAAATATATCGACTGGAGGGGATTCACTTGATGTAACAGACCTAGTGCATCCTGAATTCAAAACCATTGCCATCTCTGCGGCGAAAGCAGCCGGTGCTGTGATTTGTGGAATTGATATCATTTCCTCCCAAATAGAATTGAAACCAGATCCAAAAACGTATGCAATTTTAGAAATCAATTTTAATCCAGTGTTATATATCCATGAATTTCCCTATGCAGGCAAACCAAGATTTGTTGGTGATAAGATTCTGGATTTACTTGGTTTTCGTTAAATCACAAAACGAGTCACAAGATTTAGAAATCCCGGGAAGCTTTGATTTATCAATTAAAGTTATGCCATAGTAAAACTAAGGTATAACTTTGATTTGACTATTGCGTGCTAGAGGGGCGGTTCTAAAAGTAATTAGGAATACTTGGATCTTAGGTAAGAGATGATGTCGGCAGATTCATACATCTGGACTTCACCGTCTACAAGGAAGGGGACTTGTGACTGTCCTCCTAGCCGAACTACCTCTGCTCGGCCTGGAGTTCCAAAAGAAGCCTCTACATATTCAATGTCTTTTCCTGGAACAAGCCCAAGTGATTCCACAGTATGGATCACTCTCCTGCAATAAGGACAAGTATCGTATTGGTAGAGGCGAATCATTTTGATTAGCTCGCTTTTTTTGTTAGTTCACCGGACTGAGCCATTTGAACTGTAATATCGTGACCACCTACAAATTCACCCTTAATATAAAGTTGGGGAATGGTTGGCCAATTTGTATATTCTTTGATTCCTTCTCTGATTTTCATATCAGATAGAACATTGAAAGAACCAAACGGTATTCCTAGTTGTTTGAGAGTTGTCACAACACCTGCAGAAAATCCACATTGTGGCATTTCTGGCGTTCCCTTCATAAATAGAAATACGTTTTCTGATTTGATTAAGGATTCAATTTTATCCTTTAATTCTTGTTCCATGGTTATTCACTCCTAGTTTCCAATGCTAATGCATGGATTTCTTCTTTTAATTCATCTTTCAAAGTTGCGTACACCATTCGGTGTTGCTCAATGAGTCCTTTACCGCTAAAACCAGAAAAAGTTACCACTGCTTTGATATGGACTCCGTCCCGATAGGGATCTAAAATTTCCACTTTGCTGCCGGGAAGACCGTCTTCAATTTTCTTTTGGATTTCTGGAATTGTCATCCTATAGTATTCCTCCCATCCAAGAATGGTGGGCTTTAATAAATTCAATATATTCTTTAGGCACTTCTGGTAAAACAGAATTCTTCACCGATGGCAATGAAAGTAGAGTTTCGCTCCATTTTTGGATTTTGGGAAAATCCTTTAACAAGTTAAGGTCTGATTTATGATCGCTTAAAAATTGCAAACGCATAAAAAATGGGGCAAAGGCAGTGTCCACTAAGTGCATTTTATCCCCAGCAAAGTAAAGGGTTTGACCAACAGGGGAAGGAAGGCCTGCTTCCAAAATTTTGAATTTAGAAATTAGTTCTTCTCTCTTTTTATCGGAGTCCGTTTTTTCTTTGGCCATGGTCCATCCATATTGGTCCACAAGGAGAGCACTCGCAAATTCCGTCCAAGAGCGGTGTTTTGCCTTTTGGATGGGGTTACTTGGGTGGAGGGCGGGAGCACTTGTTTCATCTAAGTATTCGTTGATGACTGCAGATTCAAAAATGACATCATCTCCCACTTGTAAAACGGGTACTTTTCCAAAAGGAGAGATTTTTAGAAACCAATCCGGTTTGTTTGCGAGGTCAATGTATTTGATATCGTAATCCACCTTTTTCTCTAGAAGGTTGATCACAGAACGTTGGACAAAAGGGCAAAGTTTAAAACTGATTAGTACTGGTTTAGTCATACTCATTAGACATCCTTATGGGGCAGAAAGATCCATTTCTAATGCATGGAGACCTTTCTTAAATTCTTCTCCGAGTTCCTGGTAGACCGCTCGGTGGTTTTCGACTGTGGATTTGCCGTAAAATTTTTGGGAAACCATATACAAACGAAAGTGTGTTTCTTTTGAATCTTTGGTGACCCCTGGGTGACCGGCATGTTCTAAGGTAACATCAGTCAGTTGAAGAACCTTAGGTGAAAATTTTTCATTCAGAATGGTTTCCATGCGACTTTGTCTTGATATTTTAGTTTCTGATTCCATAACCAATTTTCATTAACCTCACATTGATCATAAAAAGTAATCCCGAGAGCAGAGTGATAAACCCAAAAGAAAACCATAAATTGACATCGGTAACTCCGATAAATCCATAACGGAATAAGTTTACCATATAAAGGATGGGATTAAAATAAGAGACCATTTGCCAAAACACAGGGAGGTTTTTTACAGAATAAAAGACTCCACCTAAGTAAGTAAGGGGTGTGAGAATGAATGTGGGAATGATCGTCACATCATCAAATTTTTTTGCGAATAAAGCATTAAAAAATCCACCTAGGGAAAATAAAATCGATGTCATGATGACTGTGAAAAGAATCACAAACGGATTATGAAAACGAAGGTTTGTAAAAAAGAGAGAGGTGAGGGTGACAAGGATTCCCACAAAGATACCACGAACCACACCACCAAATGTATATCCGATTACAATGGTATAAGGCGATGTAGGTGATACGAGTAATTCTTCAATATTCCTTTGAAACTTACTGGAAAAGAAAGAAGACACAACGTTGTTGTAAGAGTTAGTAATGACACTCATCATAATGAGTCCCGGTACGATAAACTCGATATAACTAAACTCTCCGATTTTCCCAATTTGTCGACCAACGAGTTCTCCAAATATTAAAAAATACAAAGCCATTGTAATGACTGGTGGAATCAATGTTTGTACCCAAATCCGAATGATTCGAATCCATTCTCTTCTAACTATGGTCTGTAAGGCTGTGAAGTTTTGTTTCCACATAATTAGTTTTTTCCTGTAAGTGATAAAAAGAGTTCTTCAAGTCGATTGGATTTGTTTCGAAGACTCAAAACTTCTAAATTTAATTTAGTGAGTTCGGTAAAAAGTTGGTTTACCGATTCTTTTTTTTCTAACTGCACTTCTAAACTGTGATCGTCTAACCAAACTAAATCGAATTTTTTAGATTGTGGTTTTGTTTTGAAACTTTTCTTTAAATCGATGATAAAGGTTTCTTTGTCCAATCGGTGTAGGAGTTTTTTTATTGAAGTATTTTCAACAATTTCACCTTTGTCGATGATCGCGATATTCTTACAAAGTGACTCAGCCTCTTCTAAATAATGGGTCGTTAGGATAATTGTTTTTCCTGCTTGGTTTAGTTCTTTCAAAAATTCCCACATAGACCTACGAATTTCAATGTCTACACCAGCTGTGGGTTCATCTAAAATTAAAAGTTTTGGGTCATGGATGAGAGCACGGGCAATCATCAGTCTTCGTTTCATTCCACCACTGAGTTGTCCTGCTGCTGATTTCCTTTTGTCGATTAGGGAAAGTTTTTCTAAATAATACTCTACTTTGTTTTTTGCTTCCTTATAAGGAATTCCGTAAAAACCGGCCTGATTGATGAGGATTTGTTCTACAGCTTCAAAGATTCCAAAATTAAATTCTTGAGGAACAATTCCTAAGTAAGTTTTGGCTAAGTCAAGCTCCGTATCAATATCGGTTCCAAAGATTTTCACTTTTCCACCTGTTTTGTTGATTAAAGAACTTAAAATTCCAATGGTAGTTGATTTCCCAGCACCATTGGGTCCAAGAAGAGCAAAAAAGTCTCCGGACTCTACTTTAAGATCGATGGACCGAAGTGCCTTCACACCGTTCGGATAGGTTTTTTCTAATCCATCTAGTTCGATTGCATATTCTGACATTTATTTTCCTACTAGTTTTCTTGTTAGGTGGTGGGTCGGGTATTTTTTGTTTTTGATATTCTCTTTTCTTAGCGTTTTTTGCATTTCTTCTGGTAGTAAAACTATGTTTTTACATTCTTCAGAACAACAATTGAGTAGCGTTTGGGAGCAATCTTCGCATTGAACGATTAAAACATGGCAACCTAAATTGGCACAATTGGTATGGCGGTCACTTGGTTTTCCGCAAGTATAACAGACAGTAAGGATGTCTTCGGTAACTCGTTCTCCTAATCTATCATCGAAAACAAAATTTTTACCCTTGAACTTGGAGGGAAGACCAGCGTCTTGAACTGCCTTTGCATAATTAATGATTCCGCCGCGTAATTGGTGGACTTGGGAAAATCCTTTATACTTTAAGTAGGCACTTGCTTTTTCACAACGAATCCCACCAGTGCAGTAAAGAAGGATTTTTTTATCTTTATCGTTACTGAGTAAATCTTCTACAAGAGGTAACTCTTCCCGAAATGTCCCTACATCGGGAAGGATGGCATTTTCAAAATGACCCACTTCTGATTCGTAGTTGTTCCTAAGGTCTACAACAATCACTCCAGGTTCGGCCAATGCATCATGGAATTCTAAGGGTGTTAGGTGGGTTCCTACATTGGAAGGATCAAACTGTGAATCATCCAAACCGTCAGCCACAATTTTTTTGCGAACTTTGATGGCGAGTTTGATAAAACTTTCTTTTTTATCTTCGACTGCATCGTTAAAATAGATTTGATTGAGTTCGGGAATTGAGTCTACTACTGACCGTAAAGTTTCATAATTTTCTACTGGAATAGAAAACTGGGCATTGATTCCCTCTTTTGCTAAATAGATTCTCCCTAAAATTCCTAAATCTTCGAAAGCATCATAAAGTTGATCTCGAAAGATAATTGGATCTTCGAGTTTTACATAACGATAGAAGGAAATGACACGGCGTTCCCTTTTGTCCTTTTCAACGCGTTTCCGTAAGGTTTCTTTGTCATAACGATTAAATAAAAATTTTTTCATTTCTTAACCTTTTAATTTTTCTTCCCTTACTTTACGAAATGCATTTCTTGTGATTTCTGATATTGCTGGATGGATGTAGATCATTCCTAAGTAATCATCTAATTTCGCTTTTAAATACATTCCAAGAATGATTTGGTGGATGAGGTTTGATGCTTCGTCCCCTATGATATGGGCACCAAGCACCTGTTCTGTTTCTTTCGAAACTAAAACCTTTACAAATCCTGAATCAGACATCCTTGCCATCCCTGTGGCACTAGAAGAGTAGGGATTGATTCCTTTATAATAGGGAACTTTCTTCTGAATTAATTCTTCTTCTGTAAAACCTACACTTGCTATTTGCGGATGGGTAAATACAGCTTCTGGCATGGGTGGGTATTGAATGGGAAGATTGGTTTGGTTTCCATACAAATGTTCAAAAAGATACTCACCTTCAAAGTTGGCACTATGACGAAAAAAATACCTGCCGATCACATCACCGAAGGCATAAATTCCAGGTTCAGTTGTTTCCAGAGTTTCATTCACTTGGATATAACCGGAATCACTCGTTTTGATTTTTGTATTTTCTAATCCAAGGTCATCTGTATTGGGCCTAATTCCTGTGGCCATAAGAAGTCGTTCTGCTTTGTGGATGGTCGTCTGACCATCTTTTGTGATTCCTGTAACGACAAATAATCCGTCTTCAAATTGAACTTTTTGGATTTGGTAATGAGATTCAATTGGAAAAGGTAAATGTTTGTTTAATTCTTTTTTGATATCTCCATCAGCAGATCGCAAAACGTCTGTTCTTGTAAGTCCAGTCACTTGGCAACCATAAGCTGCGTAGGCGGCTCCCAGTTCTAAGGAAATAAAACCCGCACCGACAATGAGAAGTGACTTCGGAAAACTATTTGGTGAAAGAGCTTCTCTAGATGTCCAGTAGGGTGTATCTTTTAAGCCTGGAATTTCTGGAATATGGGGCCTTGTTCCCGTAACGATAAATATATGTTTGGCGGTATAGGTTTCTGTTCCATCGGAAAGAATTCGGTTGTCTATAAACCGAACTTGTTTTTGATAAAAGTCTATATTTGGATTTTTTTCATAAGCAACCGGAATGGAATCCGAATCTTGTTTGACCGTATCGTTCACACGTTGAAAGATTTTGTCTACATCGGCTTCTGGTTTTTCTTTGAAAAAAACAGGAAACTTTTCCGTGTCTTTTGCCATACGGATGAGTTCCGAAGGATAAATCACCATTTTCGAAGGAATACACCCTCGGTTGAGGCAAGTTCCACCAGGACTTTCTTTTTCGAAGACAGCCACTCGTTTGCCAATCTTAGAAGGTGGGGTGACAAGTTTAGTCCCTGCACCGGCACCAATGACAATGATGTCATATTCTTTCATACAGGTTCCAGCTTGAAAATTCGGCAGTTTTCTGTAAATGAAGCAAAATCCATTTTCCTAAATTTAAGAAATACTGCCGTCCCTTTCTGTCCTTTAGATGGATTTATAAACACCTCCATCCGCACGAACAGAAGCCCCATTGATCATAGACGCAAGGTCACTTGCCAGAAAAACGATTACGTTGGCAATTTCTTCTGGTTTGGCAAATCTCCCTGCCAAAGAAGAAGGTCTGTTTTCTCGGATGAAGTCTTTTGCCATCTCCTCATTAGACTTGCCTTGGGATTTTGCTAGTGCCTGGATGAATTCTTCTACCCCTTCCGAAAGTGTCGGCCCAGGTAAAACAGAGTTTACTGTGACATTTGTTCCCTTACAAACTTCTGCACTCCCACGAGAGATGGAAAGTTGAGCCGTTTTACTCATCCCATAGTGAACCATTTCGACAGGAATGTTTAAGGCCGATTCACTCGAAACAAAAACCACCCTTCCGGAGTTTCTCTCTAACATTCCTTTTAGGTAGTTTTGGGTGAGTTCTGCCCCACTTAAAACATTGGTTTCATACATATTTTTCCAATCTTCTCTTGTGATGGCAAAAAATTCTTTCGGTTCAAAATAACCTGCATTGTTGATGAGCACATCTACTTCTGGAACTTGCCTGATGAGTTTTTGGATTCCATCCTCAGTTGCCAAATCTGCAGAGACGCCCGCTAACTTAGATTCGGGTATAATTTTTTTAATCTCTGCTATGGCTGTTTCTACTGCCTTTTCGCTTCGACCATGGACCAAAACCTCAGCTCCTTCCTTGGCAAATCCAAGAGCCGTTTGGAAACCGATTCCTTTGGTTGACCCTGTCACCAAAACTTTTTTATTTTTTAAACCTGTATTCATTTTCTCATTCCTCCGAGTACAATTTTACCGATTGTTTTTCCTGATTGTAGAAGTTCATGTGCTTTGTTTAGACTCTCCTCTGTCATTTCTCCCAAGTCGATCCTGTTTGTCGGAATGATTTTTCCCGTTTCCACCAATTTACCAATTTCTTCTAACAAATGTTTTTGTTTGATTCGATCTTCTGTTTGGAACATAGATTTTGTGAACATAAATTCATTTAAATATCCGTTGCTTTTCGATTTTAATAGATTCATGTTAAGAGGTTCACCCGATTCCACAATGGAACAGATATTTCCAAATGGATTTAAAACTTTAGACAAATTTTCAATTTGGTCTTTCGGATCAGTAAAGAGGAGAACTTCATCAACTCCAGAAAGGCCAAAATTTTTAATTTGTTCTGTATAATCTTTTTTGGGATCTACAGTATAATCGGCACCTAAGGATTTGACCCAAGAGATGGATTCTTCTCTGGAAGATGTTGCAATGACAGTAGCCTTTGTCATTTGTTTTAGAATTTGGATGCTTATGCTTCCCACACCGCCAGCACCGGCAACAATTAGAATATTTTTTTTGAGTGAGGGATCTAGTTTCAGTTTTTCAAATATTGCCTCATAAGCAGTAATTGTTGTTAGGGGAAGGGAAGCTGCTTCTTTGAAATTTAGGTTTTTTGGTTTTTTTCCCACAATAAACTCATCCACAATTTGGGATTCTGCATTACTTCCTTGACGTTTTAAATCGCCTGCATAAAATACTTCCTCTCCCAATTGCAGTGTTGTCACTTTTTTTCCAAGTTCTGTGACCACTCCGGCAGCATCCCAACCCAAAACTCTCGGTCCTGGGTTTCCTTCGTTTATGGAATTTCTAATTTTATAATCAACCGGATTGACTGAAATTGCTTTCACTTCGACTCGTACATCGTGATCTCCCAAGGGTTGGTTTTCTACTTCTAACGATCGTAAAACGGATTTTTTTTCTTTTGGATCAAATAGGGCTGCAATTACTTTCATAAATTCCTCATTTTTAGAATCCAATCTACTGATAGAATTTGTTTGTCAACGGAGCTTAGTAAAAGGTAGTAACAAAGCATATAAACCATTTGGATTCCGACGATTTCCCATTTTTCGAGTAAACACATTCCAAAAATCAAAGAACACATCAATATACTTGCCACAAACAAACTCCATTTAGTTTGCCAACCAATTAAGATGAGTACACCTAAAAGAAGTTCCATGGGAGGAATGAGATAACCCATCAAACTTACAAAAAAATTGGGTATTTGTGTTTCTGCAAATAAAGTATGGAGCCAGATTCTAAAGGGTTCATACTTACTTCCCATCCTTACGATGCCATGGCCTAATAGGTTGGCTCCAATTGCGATTCTTAACACTAGGCTAGCCAGTGTGATTCCGTTTGTTTCTACTGCATTCATAACGGTCGGTCTCTAATGGGTTAAAAATTTGTAAATAAAAAATATTCAATAGTGCTTATTGTTGACAGATTGTATATTATTAGTATACAATTAATGGATGATTTCTATGATTCGTGACCTAGATGACCTAAAAACCTTCGTATTTGTGGTTCAGGAAAGGAATTTTACGCAAGTGGCTCTCAAACTCGGGATTACAAAAGCCGCCGTAGCCAAAAGAATCCAAGGACTTGAGAAAGTTTGGAACACGCAGTTGTTCTATCGAAATACAAGAAAGGTAATCCCCACGAGGGATGCTGACCTCATTTACCCAAAAGTACTGACTGTTCTCGAGAGCGTGAAGGATTTAGAAAATTCATTCACCAGCAAAGACGAGTTAGAGGGACTACTTCGTGTCACTTGCGTGAGTTCAATGGCAAATAATTTTATCTCTGAAATTACCCAGAAGTTTCAGGAGAAAAATCCTAAAATTACAATCCAATTGATTGTGACAGATAGTTTACTCGATTTAATGGAAGAGTCTATTGATATCGGAATTCGAGTGGGAATGGAAGTTCCGTCTGGACTAATCGGTCTGGAATTATTTGCGAATCGGATTTCTCTTGTTGTGAGTCCCGAATACGAAAGGACTCATCCAAAAATTGTATCACCAGAAGATCTAAAATCCCATAACCTTTTGTATTTGGATTTGCATAAAGAATTACGGTTTTCAGGAACCAATCTTTCGCTCGGAGAAGTTACAGGAAAAAGAAATTTTTTATCAAACGATGCATCGAGTTTGGTGCAGATGGGGTTAAAGGGGAAGGGAGTTCTCATTCGGTCCTTTTGGGATATTGATGAACATGTAGAAAAAGGAAATTTAGTTCCTATCCTGAATGATTATCCTTTAGAAAATTTCGGAAAAGTTTGGGTAGTTCATCCGAACCATAGAGCACCTTCCAAAAGAGTGATGGTCTTTCGTAACTTTTTAGAATCTGAATGTGGGTTCCGATTCAATCAATAAAAGGATTTTTTGTGGATTGGATTTTTTCAATCACTTCGTGTTTTCTAATTTCGAAGGTATCTGGTGGATCGAGTTTGTTCCATGATTCGTAGAGTTTTCGTCTATTTTCTGGAATCGGAATCCCATACTTCCATTCCATGTACAGATAGGCGCGTGCAATATCTCCACGAATGTTAGGTTTTGGTTCTGCTGTTTGTGTTTTAAAATTGATTTCAAAATCGCAAAGTCCGTAGTTTCTTTCTTCTCCTTCTACTTCCCCGTAAGAAAAAATCCCTCTGTCGGCATTGATCTCGCCTGGGACAGGGACTAAATTGTGTAAGTCTGCTTCCATCTGGTTGAATAAAGGATCTGTGGCTTGACAACATTTACGACCGCGGACAGGTTTTCCATTCCATTCGCAGTCTCTTTTTTTCCAACATTCACGTTCACTCCCAAAGCTATGAGCTGGAACAATATGTTCCCATTCAATCCATGTTTGGCGGAGTTTGTCTTTGCGACTGTCTAAACCACAGGACTCAAAATCAATTTTAAGCCTTCCTTGCACTTCCGTATCTTCAGAAAACTTACACCCACAATAAAAATCTGTTCCTACCTTTTTATAAAATCGTTTGAATACTCGTTTGGCTTTTTGGAAATCAAATTCCCTATCAGTTTTTTTAGTTGGACTTTTGACTTCTGTTTCTGAATACAAATAGAAAGAACCAAAGAAAATAGATAGAATTCCTATGTTTAGGAGGAGAGTGGAGAGTAGACGTCTTTTGAAATTTGACCGAATATCAGTCATGAAGTGACTACCAGTGGTCCCTTAGTCTTCTTAAAGTTAAAAATACAGATCGATCATCGGAAATGGTTTCGTTTAGGGAAACTAATCTTTCTTTGACTGAGTTTGTATTTCTCCGAAAGAATGGATTTAGTTTTTTTTCCTCACCGATTTCTGAAACTTGAAAGGGTTTTACTTTACTTTTGAAATTCTCTCTAAATTCATTTTTAGGGTCAACATGTTCGGCAAATTTTAGATTATTTTCCCAATAGTCGTGCCCAGGATACAGTAAACAAGAATCGGGAAGGGTCTCAAATCGAGACGAAATGGTTTCATACATTACATTTGGATCACCTCCGCGAAAGCAGTTTCCTACACCAACATTGAACAAAGTATCACCGGAAAAAATTCCTAAAATGGTTTTGGGGTTTTTACGAACAAAACTTAGGTGAGAAAAGGTATGGCCTGGGGTATCCCAAACGACAAGAGATTCTTCTTCAAAAGAAAAAACAATATCTCCTTCCTTTAGAACCTTGTCCAAACCAGGAATTTTGTCTTTAGCATCTTTGTGCCCATAAACAATTGCTTTTGTTTCTTCTTTTAGTTCTAAGTTCCCTTGGGTATGGTCTCCATGTTCGTGTGTATTTAAGATCCCTTTGATTTTAACACCTAAGCTTCTTGTATGAGTTAAAATGGATTTTGCATCAAAAGGATCAATACAATAGGCTTCGCCTGTTCTATTGGAATAAACGAGGTAACTAAAGTTTCGAAGAGGAGAGTTGGTAAAGATGGGAAGGACTTCTATCATTTTGATGTTTTCCTTCCCAATGTTTTTTAGTAGAGGATTCGCGTGCGAATGGAATGTTTATGGGCTTTGATTTTATCTTTTAACTCATCACCCAAATTTTTGTCTATTTCCATACTCAAGTAACCAATATTTGATGATGTACTTAAGTTTTGTGTCAAGATATTTCCACCTAAATCAGAAATGATGGAGTTGATATCTCGTAAAAACCCCGGTTGGTTTTGGTGGATATTGAGAATCCTGTGGTATCCCGATTTTAAACTTCCTAGTTCAATATTGGGGAAGTTCACAGAAAAAGTAGTGGAACCGTTATTCACATACTTTAGAAGTTTTTCGGCAACTTCTGTTCCAATATTTTTTTGTGCTTCTTCCGTAGAACCACCGATATGTGGAGTTAAAATTACATTTGGTAGACCTTGGAGGGGGCTGACAAAAGGATCATCATTTGACTTTGGTTCCTCAGGGAATACGTCAACTCCGGCACCTGCTAGTTTTCCTGATTTGAGTCCTTCCACTAGAGCATCAATTTCCAATACTTTCCCCCGAGATAGGTTCAGTAAATAAGCACCTGGTTTGACTATATTTAGATGTTCTTTGCGAAATAGATTTTTTGTTTCATCTGTTTCGGGAACATGGAAGGTAATAAAATCCGATTGTTTGAGTAGCTCTTCATAACTATGAACAGAAGATGCGTTTCCAAGTGGGAGTTTGGAAATGATATCATAAAAAACAACCTTCATCCCCATGGACTCAGCTAAAACAGAGACTTGTGAGCCAATATGTCCGTAACCAATAATCCCTAGGGTTTTTCCACGAACTTCAAAACAACCTTTGGCAATTTTATTCCATTTGCCTAAGTGGACATCACGAGACTGGTCAGATGCTTTTCTTGCAAGCATAATGATCTCTGCAATTACAAGTTCAGCAACGGATCTTGTATTGCTATAAGGAGCATTAAATACAGGAACTGCACGTTTTTCTGCTTCTTCTAGTTCTACTTGGTTGGTTCCAATGCAGAAACAACCAATCGTCATCAATTTTTTTGCATTTTCTAGGGCTTTGGTTGTAACATTTGTTTTGCTGCGAATGCCTAAAACGTGTACATCCGCTATTCTTTCGATGAGTTCTGCTTCTTCCATCGCATCTTTGACGAGAGTGACGTCAAAGCCGTCTCGGTGGAAAAGTTCGTAAGCATCCTTGTGGATGTTTTCCAGAAGTAGGACTTTTATTTTTCCTTTAGGATAAGATACCATAGGAACAGGATTTTTTCCTTTGCCAAACCTTGCACCTCGAAAAAGAATGAGCTTACCATGGAAAGATTCTTCTCCTTCACCCGAATTTCGACCATTTTTCTCACTTTTCTGGTCCTTGTTTCCTGCTCGGGAACCAAAGCCTATGTGGTCACACCGGAACCAACTTTAGAGCAACAAACGGCTATTTCCAAAGAGATTTGTTTACGGAAATTTTTGCTGGTTTTTGAAAGACGACCTTGTGTGTATTTTAAAGCCGAAAGGGATAATGGAACTGGCCTTGTTCAGTATTTTTTACTCTACGAAATTGGAACCTTTGACGTGGACATTCCGATTGGCGTTTCTTTAAAGTTAGGGGATACTTGGCACAATTTAAAACGCACCAATACTGATTACTCTGATACCATCATCATTAGTTCTGCCATCTCTTCGGATATCATTCCGAAAATTGGAGAAAGCCAATCGATTGCGATCAGTTACACAAACCGAAAAGAAACAATCAACTACAATCTAAACTCTGGACAAACGGCTAACTTCCAGTCCAATTTATCCAAACTCATTCGCACAATCGAATCAGAACCGAAACTGAATATTAACAAAAAATAATCACTTCTGGGTTTATCATATAAAAAAGCCTCCGAGGATTATCCTTGGGAGGCTTTTTTATTAATGGAGCTTTCAGGCTTGAAGGAGAGACGAGATTTTACTTTCTCGTCCCCTCAAGATTTTTTGCGAAAGGATCTTTTCTGGGAATCTTTATTCCGGTCTCATCAGAGGGAAAAGAATAGTATCTCGGATGGAGTGAGAGTCAGTGAGTAACATTACAAGCCTATCAATTCCAATTCCAAGCCCACCTGTCGGAGGAAGTCCATATTCAAGAGCTCTGATATAATCATCATCCATCATAAAGGCTTCATCATCACCGGCTTCTCTTTGTTTTACTTGTTCTTCAAATCGTTCCCTTTGGTCAAAAGGATCGTTTAACTCTGTAAAGGCGTTTCCGATCTCGCGACCGGCTACATACGGCTCAAATCGTTCTACGTACTTTGGATCATCTTCACCCGACTTTGCTAGAGGAGAGAGTTCTTTTGGAAAATCAGTAATAAAGATGGGTTGGATGAGGTGAGGTTCGACAAGAGAACTAAAAACATCATCACATACTTTCCAAATGGATACAGAATCAGAAGAATCTACACCTTTGGCTTTGGCTTGTGCGATGGCATCTTTCAATTCAGTGATTTTACTGAAATCAATTCCTGAATAATCTTTGATGATGTCGATATATTTCACTCGTTTCCAAGGAGGCGATAAATCGATTTGATCCTTCCCATAAGCAAATTTTAAACCTTTGCCAATGGCCTGGGCTACAGAAACAATCATTCTTTCTGTGAGTGATAACATAGTTTCCATATCGCCAAAGGCCATATAGGCTTCCATCATCGTAAACTCAGGATTGTGTTTTGTCGAAATTCCTTCGTTACGAAAGTTACGGTTGAGTTCGAAGACTCGGTCCATTCCACCGACAATGAGTCTTTTTAGATAAAGCTCAGGTGCAATGCGAAGGAAAAGTTCCATATCTAGAGTGTTGTGATGAGTGACAAAAGGACGAGCTGCCGCACCACCAGCAATCGGTTGCATCATAGGAGTTTCTACTTCTAAAAATCCTTCATTCGTTAGAAATTTACGAATTTCGGAAATGATCCGAGAACGCATTTTAAATGTTTCTCTTACGTTTTCATTTACAACGAGATCAACATAACGCATACGGTAACGTTGCTCTACATCAGAAAACGCATCATAAACGACTCCATCTTTTTCTTTGACCACCGGAAGGGGACGAATGCATTTTGCGAGAAGTTGAACGCTAGTTAAGTGAAGGGTGGTTTCTCCTTTTTGTGTTTGAAAGAGCCAACCTTCGATTCCAATCCAATCCCCTAAGTCCAAAGAC
Organism: Leptospira brenneri; assembly: GCF_002812125.1. Classification (NCBI taxonomy): domain Bacteria; kingdom Pseudomonadati; phylum Spirochaetota; class Leptospiria; order Leptospirales; family Leptospiraceae; genus Leptospira; species Leptospira brenneri. The sequence goes on along the minus strand of NZ_NPDQ01000004.1, from coordinate 220,806 downwards.
TTAAATAATGAATAATTCTCTTCGCCTAAATCATCACGAGTGGCATACAATTGGATGAGACCTTCTGCATCTTTTAAATGAGCAAAACTTGCTTTTCCCATCACTCGTTTGGCATGCAAACGACCACCTAGTTTAAAGGATTTTTTTTCTGTTTGGTTCGGATCAAATCCCGCAATGAGAGATTTGGAATCAGCATTAGGAAAAAAACGAAGTGGATAAGGATTGATACCTTTTGCTTTTAAATCGTTAATTTTTTGAATGCGTTGTTCTATCAATTCGTTGGAATCTTTAATTTCATCCATTTATAGGATACCTCTAATATAAGAATACAGATAACGTACAAATTCGCCGGTAATTTCCCTGACTCCATCTTCCGATAAAAACCAATTGGAACCTGAGATCTCTGATGGAAATCCGTATGCGGTTATCTTAATGGGCAAACTGGCTAAGGTTTTGCGATAGGTTCCTAAAATTCGTTTGGTTTCATACTCTCTTGCGAGAAGTAAAATCCCACCGAGATTGTCAGAAACGGCTATTTTTAATAGGTTTTTCGATGCCTCGTCTGTGTCACCCATTTTGGATGTTGGGATTATCAGAGAAGAGACTAGGCTAGGGCTCATTCCCAGTGAACTTAAATGGTCTTTGATTTTTGACTCTCTTTCCCCTGGTGAATATAAAAAGTTTTGAGTTTTGTCTTCTCGGATAACGAGAATTAGTTTTTTGAAATCCGAACGTTCGGACAAGGTAACAATCGTTTTTAGAATCTTTTTTGAAGGTAAGGTGTTGGAAACTTCTAAAACGGCTATATCCGATTTTTGGTAAGTTTCTGATGATCTAAGCCAATAAGGGGCCGATAAAGTGAGACCCACCAAAACAAAAATAGGGGAAATAAAGCCCATAAGAAGGAGTTTGAGTCGAAAGGTAAGATCGGATACTTGCATACTTGACCCCTACAACCTACTGAATAGTAAGCGCAAGTGACAAGAGAAAATTCATCTCCTTGACGAAAGAACCTGTTTTCCTAACCTGTCCACATACACGCCCGCTCGGATGGTGGAATTGGTAGACACGCTACTTTGAGGTGGTAGTGCCGCAAGGTGTGGGGGTTCGAGTCCCCCTTCGAGCAAAAATTATCTCCTTCACACACACTAGACCCAATTAGAAGCTCCCTCAAGGGTTCGGCATATTTAACATTGGCTAGAAAACTAAATTCTTCTAGATAGCAGGTACTCCACTTCGGAGAAATGTATCCATAGCTTCGGAAAGATTGCTTAATGAGATTGTTACGAGCTTCAGCTCCATTGGAAGTTACCGATTGTTTAGTGACCCATCTTTCCCTAGACATATTGAATCTTGGGTCGTTACTTCGCTTAGAGTGATTTACTGATTTATGATTCTTATATTCCCATAAAAATTCATAACCTTGGTCAGTCCAAAGGATGGAAGACTTAGGGAACTTTTCTTCTAAATCCTTTTGAAGGTAATAACTATTCGCTAATGGTAAACTTGTGTAAAAAGTCCATTTACCCACAACCCCTGTAGTATGACAAAGGATTCCTTTCTGTTCTCCGTTCTTCACAGAATTACTCAAATATATTGAACTAACGCCAGTGTTATATCTTCTGGATCTGAATGAATTGGCACGTAAAGAAGAGCTGAATAAAATCACTGAATCAGCAACACAAACAGGATTTTCTTTGGCTATTTCTCTGTAGTCTCCTTCCTTTGGTAATGTTATAGGGTTCTTTTTATAGTGGTCATCTAGTTCCTGATACATTTGTTCCCTTAACTTCTCATTAAGGAGTGAACAAAAGATTTGAATCCTTCTTTTTAATCTATAACTAGCATTATACGGTAAATTTAACTTTCTGGAAATCTCTGATGAGGTCACTGATTTTGGGTAACTTAAAATCTGATTCTCTAAGATATATGAGAAGTAGGATAGGGGTAACTTGAATCTATCTAAAGGTGTGTTAGATGTTATACTAACTTGTTTGTAACAGTTACTACAACGTGCAATTGTAGGTCTTACTTTGAATTTGTGAAAAACTAAATTAGGGTTAGAACATCCACAAGTTTTTGGGAATAGTTTTGAAATGATGGTTAGAGTTTTTGTGGCATAGATTTTGTCGAGTTCAGGGGAAGCCTTGAGAGGGTTTGTGTAATTTTTGAAGGGTTTATTTTTGCGAGGTTTGAGGGAGCTTCTAATTGGGTTAGTGTGTGCGAAAGACCCAATAGTCCTTCGAGCAGTTCGTATAGACAATCCCCACAAATTCAAATCTTCCTTACCCAAAAGAATTTCTCTCAAATCAGGCGAGAATCTGACGTTTCCTAGAAAACTAATCTCATCAAGATATAATTGTGACCACTTAGGACTAATATACCCGTAACTTCGGAATGATTGTTTTAATATATTGTTTCTAGCTTCAGCACCATTAGAAGATACACCTTCTTTTGTTACGCAACGTTCCCTAGACATATTGTATCTTGGATCTTTACTCTTGCGGGAGTGATTCACTGATTTGTGATTGGGTCTGTCCCATAGAAACCCATATCCTTCATCTGTATAAAGTGTTACGTTCTTTGGAATCTTCTCATCTAGATCCTTTTCTAAGTAGTATTGGTTACTTAGTGGAATCGATTTGTAGAAAGTCATCCCTCCGTTGATCCCAACTGTATGAACCAGCATACCACATTGACCACCGCCAAGGGAGTTAGAAAGATAAATGGAAGCCGTCCCAACCTTGAAGCAACTTATTCCAATATAATAGTAGATAAAACTTTAATGCAATCAGAATGTCTAATCGAATCCTGTATTCCATTGGCTAGTTTCAGGTATCTTGAATTTTCATCGAATATTAAAAAGATATATATTAAGTCTTAAGCATTCAAAGAGACTAAGTATTTCGGGCAAACTGCCATTCCGACCGTTGCTCAAAGTGATCGAAATAGAATGCATTCGGATCCGCGTATATTACCAAGATCTTTAGGCTCATATACCAAGAATATTTATATTTCAAATCATTCCTCAGAATGTAATTTTTAAGTATTTATTTCCGCCAAAAAAATATCGGATAGATTCATATTTTGTCATTGATGGAATCATTCGTTGTTAATGAACTTTATATAAAACAGAAATTCTTCTCGATAGTTTCAAGAAAAATCGTTCTACCAGTAATCTAAAGTGTAAGTCGGGAAGGTTTTATTGGATTTTCCGCATGTCCGATGTTTTGTTGCCTTCTGACCTCCTTGCTTATACTTTTTGTTCGGTTTTTGTTTTAAATGAAAAATCATGTTTAGGTTACTCGATACCGTGGTAATTTATCCAATCTTCATTAAATAGATACCTTGGTAATACTCGTTTACCTATATTGTAATCGCTATAAGCTTTTTCTTCCCAGTTATTGTAGCTATAGACTTTCTTTTTATCGAACCTATACTTTGCCACAAGAAACTCGTTGGAATTTATGTCAAAGTCGCAGAAGGCAGTATTTTTATTAAATTCCCTCATTAGGCTAATGTGTAAATTCGACTCGATTTCTCCCAAAATTCCAATCTGATAGGATATAGGGAGGCCATCGTAATAATTGTCACCGCAGAAAATTACAAAATTTGGCATGTTTTCGGGAGAAAAATCTTTGAGAGCCTTTTTGATGGATTTCCATACAGAAACAGAATAGTTATAGGATTTTTCTTCTAATTTTTTTAGATCAAAAGTGTAGGTATATAGTTCAGGTTCGTCATCATTCTCTATATCGTAGTTATATTTTGAAGAATCGTTTAGTATCATTGTTCCTCTTTATGATGACAGAATATCAGGAGCCTAGGACAAAATATTCTCTAGAAGTTGGAAAATTCGTAACCTAATTTTAAATTGCACATTGGCCTGGTTTTATTTAGAAGTTCTTAGAGAAATGAATTTTAAATGAAGTTGGATTCTTGTTTTTTGGGGAAATCGTAATTTCGCTAGTTGTATGGACTAGTGCTGCACCAATAGATGTTTGGTTCTTCGAAGTTCCTTACGGTTAATTATCAAACAAGGCTAGGCGAAATCCACAGAGAAAAAAGGTTTAGCGGACATTACGCATTGCAAACACAAAATAAAGAACTAGCCTCTAATCAAGGATCACATGTTATTCGATTTTTAGAATAATTTAATTTTTTTTCTGCATTAAGACTATTGAATGGTCAGGTAATCCAGGATTCAGGGTTTTATTTTATAGAGCAGGTCAATAAGAGACAATGTCTTGTGCGTTGGTTTCCTATTTGGTTCTGATTCCGTTTTTTCTATTTAATAAAAATTTTCTAAAACGATAAATACCTTAGATTCCGTTAAACTACATATCGCGCAATTTTTACATTAATAGCGATGACAAAATCTATCAAGTCTTTCAATTTCAGATAAAAAATACCCCGGATAATAAACTATATAATAAAGATTCCTATTTCAAATACTTCTGAAAAAATCCCACCGCACGAGATTCCGCTTCTTTTGGTGCAAAATTCCAAAGGCGCTCATGACGATTGCATTCTGGTGACCAAATTGATTTCGGTTCGCCAGCTTTTGCAAATAGATCTTTCGCATGGTGGTAGTCTACATAATCATCCATTGTGCAATGGAAGATGGCAATCGGTCTTGGACTAATGGATGCAATTTTATCGATAGGTCTTACTGAATCGATATCCATTTCCCCCCGCAAGTTGAGAGCGAGTTTGACCACCGGAATGAGCGGGTAGTAAGGGATTCCAAAATCACGGTTGGCAGATTCGACAAGAACATCAATGGCACTTCCATACCCACTGCTAAAAAGTCCCGCTTGGATTTCCGGATGATCAGCCATGGCAATGATACTTGTGGCAGAACCCATGGAGAATCCAAAGATTCCTATTTTCTGAAACCCTTTGGATTTTAAATAGTTAATAGCGGCTGTTACATCTTTTTGTTCATGAAATCCCATGGATGCAAATCCGCCATGGTTACGGCGTAGGCTGAGTAAAAGTAAATTATACCCTGCTTCATGAAGACTTTTTGCAAATCGGAGTCCTTCGTTCCTTTGTCCACCATGTCCGTGAACAAGAATGATTGCAGCTTGGGATTGTTTGGTGGGAATCCAGTAACTAACAAGGTTCAATTTGTCCTCTGTTTGGATCTCTACTTCCTCAAAATTTAAACCGAGTTCACTAGGACCCTGACAAAAGACATGGTGGTCTGGATTGCATTTCACCTTTGGATAGAGAACTAGACTTGAAAAATAATAGGCTACGACAATGAGTAAGATGATACTGATAATCAATCCAAGAATGCTATATTTTTTGAACTTTTGCATGAGCCGATAAAAATACTTAAATTTATAAATTCTGCAAGTAAAAAATTAAGGGAGCCTATTTTTGGAAGATATGGAATCTGCTATTACCGTTTTCTTTCTCTGTTGTATGAGTGTCCTTAGTCCTTTTTCTGGCGTAAGTAATGGTGAACTGAATGGCTGTCCTCCATCACCTAACTGTGTTTCAAGTCAAAGTATGCAGTACAACTTTGTGCATAAAGTAGATCCCATAACCTACACTACATCGAGAAAAATAGCTTACGAAAGAATTTCTAAATACTTCCATGAAGCAGAAAATATTTGGATTAGGGAAGAAAAGGAAGGGGAATACATTCGTGTGATTTTTTTTACTAAGGTCTTTCGATTTCCCGATCGAGTTGAAATCTATTTCCCTGAAGGAAAAGCGGAAGCACAAATTCGGTCTCAATCCATTTTAGGCCTTTGGGATATTTTTGCTAACCGAAGGAGAGTGGGGCAACTCCGAGAATTATTAGCAAAGGAAGAATCAGAGTAAACCATTGTGACTGAGAAAATAAATTCCCCCAATGATTCTTTCAATCTTAGAACCAAAAAGCCAATCTCCGAGAATAGTGATTCTTGTTTCTTTACAAAGTGATTTCCATTCCGAAAAGCTTTCTGTGTCAAGCCGGAGTGGGCCCTCTTTTCCTAGAAGCGGCATTCTTGCTTGTGCATACTTCCAACGGTGATTCCAAATTAAGTTAGGTGGTGGTGCATCAAATTTTTCTCTCAGTCCATGTAAGAGATAATCTTTATATTTTTCCGTAGGATTTCGATTTTCATCCATCCAATCTTCGTAATGAGCTTCCGAAAATTTAGAACCAAATTGAACGAGAAGAGCAGACCCTTTTTCAAATTCATCTGGATATTTGATACTTTCCCAACTTTGGTATTCCCAATCGATTCCACGTTCTAGTGTTGTTGTGATGGGAATCGAAAGCGAGGGATCTAATGATAATGATTTCCAGTTTGGTTTCCATTTGTCCCAATAAAAATAACTAACTAAAGTTCTGCGGTAGTCATTAAAAGGTTCTAAAAAATCAGCCCACCTTTCCAGTTTGGGATCCTCTTCTGATCGATTAAAAATTTCTAAAATTTGTGGAATGGGAAGGGTAAGAATGACATTGTGAGTTGAGATCCATTCACTTACTTTAGTTTCGGAATTATAAAATTCTAAATTCCAGGTTTCTTTGTCAGGGGACTCTATTCTTTTTAAAGTATGTCCTTGGATGGGTTTTACTTTCCCCATCATTCCCGATACGAGATCAGACATTCCTTTAGTCGGATAAAAATGAAATTGATCATAAATGGGTTTAGTCGGAAATTGAACTTGTTTCGATGACCAAATTTCGGAAATGGAATATTCTGTTTCTCCTCCTAGCCAATGAACTTCCATTAGGTCCCGGAACATTGTGGCTCCAAAATCATAAGAAACAGAATCTTTTGTTTTACTGGAAACCCTACCACCTAAAATTCTCCCTTTGTCATAAATGACAATATCGGAATCCATCATGGCAATGGCTCCGCCAGAAATTCCTGAACCAACGACAACGGGAACCTGGTAACAAAAAATGGGTTTCATAACCTTACCCTTCCTAGGGCAATTTGTACTATAACTGTTTGATGAGAGCTTTCAAATCATTTATCAGTGAAAAGGGAACGGGTTTTATTTCTTCTGCGAGTTTGATGGTATCTTGGATGGTGCGGGTAAGGACTTGTTTTTCTGCTGTATAAGCTGCCTGTGGTAACCTGGACTTATTTTTCTTAAAAATGGTCACTTTGTTATCGATGATTTCGATCATTTGGTTCAAATACTGAATCTTCTGGTCCATAGGCAAATGGTGTAACACACTGGATAAAAATGAGAAACCAATTTTTGAATCAAGAAGGGAAAATCATCGTAGGGGATCTGATGACAGATAAGATCTGGGATTCGTATCTGCCAAAAAAATTCCAAACTCTTTCTCCATACCAATGGACTCCCATTTTCGTCATTGAAAGGACCTGGAAATTTCTTTTAGAGGACCAAGTGAAATCTGTTCTGGATCTAGGTTCTGGTGTTGGCAAGTTCTGTGTTTATCTTTCTCTTCTTTCAAAAGGATCCTTTCCTATCTTAGGTTTGGAAGACAGAAAGGAATTGGTTTCTGTTTCGCAAGCTATGAAAGAACAATGGAAGGCAACAAATGTCGATTTTCAAAATACAAATTTTCTAAAAGATTTTCCCTTAGGCCATTCGCATTATTATTGTTTTAATCCTTTGTATGAAACGATGAAAGGAAGTCACCGAATTGATGATTTAAAAGAAAAATCAGCAAACCAATTTTTAAAAGACTTACAATCCTTAAAACTAAATTTCCTTTTATTAAAACCGAAAACAAAACTGATTACCTATCACGGGTTTGGTGGAAGTTATTTGCCAGGATTTAAGATAATTTTGAAAGAAGAAATCGAAAACGGAGAATTTAAAGTTTGGGAAAGGGAATAAATCTATTCCCAAACTTTAGTTAGGTAAGAAATTGTGCAGACTTTTAGTTTAGGTTTTCCTTTTTAAATGTGGTTTCGCCACGAGTAAATAAATGATCCCTGTGGAAATTACAACCAGAGTTGTAAATATCATTCCATAATTGATATACCAGGGTTCTTCAGGAGTTCTTGGCCAGATCATATTGGCAACAGCAGTGATCCCATAAAATAGAGCTAGTCCATTGATCCAAATTCCCAGTTTTCCTAATTGAAAAGAGCCCGAAGGTTTCCAACCTTTGATCCTTGCATAGAGAGCAGCAAGAACCACCATTTGAAAGGCGACGTAAATTCCGGCAGAAGCAAAACTAATAATGGTTGTGACTGCATCCTGCAACCAATATCCCAAACCGGTGATGAGGATGGGAATGAGTCCCGTCACTAGAAGGGCATTTACTGGCACTTTTCCTGATTTAGAGAGACGATTTAGGTGTTTACTTCCAAATATCATTCCATCCCGAGCAAAAGAAAATAAAAGGCGACTTGCGGCCGCTTGTAAGCTGAGTAAACAGGACAAAAAAGAAACCATAACGACCACAATGACCATTCGATATCCGTTTAGGCCCATGGCCGATACAAGGGTGGTCGTGACTGGATCGTGATCTTCACCAGAAATGGCAGTTTCTATGTTGGGTAGGGCAAGTAATAAAGCCAAACAAACGAAGGTGGCAGCACCCCCTCCGATATAAATTGTCATTCGCATGGATTTAGGAATCGCAGAACTAGCGTTCGGTGTTTCTTCTGCAACATCTCCACAAGCTTCAAACCCATAATAACAGAACATAGCTGCTACAGAGGACGCAAGAAACGCAGGGAAGTAATTCACACCTTCGCCAAAAGAAAATGTATTCCAAAGGATCGAAATGGAATTTACTTTTGCAAAGATAAGAAGGTATCCACCTACAACAATCGCACCGATAAGCTCACACAAAAATCCAAAAAAAGCAACCTTTGCCAGAAGCTTCGTTCCAGTCAAATTGAGAAGGGTGGAAAAAAGAATCATGATGATAGCAATCCAGATAAAACCAGAGTTTCCGAGTTCTACACCCAGAAGTTGTGTAAGAAAAGGCGCACCACCGACAGCAACAGCCGCCACGGTTGTGAAAAGCGCCCAAGCGTAAACCCATGCGGACATCCAAGCCCAACGTTCTCCCACCAAACGAAGGGACCACGGATAGATCCCTCCAGAGATTGGGTATTGGGAAACGATCTCACCAAAAATGAGACAAACTAAAAATTGCCCCAATCCAACGAGTAAATAATTCCAAATCATAGGCGGTCCACCCGCTTGGATGGCTAGGGCAAATACGGAATAGACTCCGACAACGGGGGAAAGGTAAGTAAAACCTAGGGAAAAATTTTCCCAGAAACTCATACTACGGTCAAATTCTGATTTGAGTCCTAAAGCTTCTAATTGTGCTGAATCCTTATCGATAGCCTTTTGATTCATGAAACATCCTTATGTTTTGGTGGGAGTTTGGAATGGTTTTAGAGGGAGCCTCGTTTTCTACAAACGATTTTGTTTTTCCATTGACGGAAAGCTGTTTCTACTACAAAATTTTTCCCAAGTAACGGATACTTTATATGAAACAAACACTATTCTTAGCAATGATGCTATCACTCATGATCAATTGTGCAAGTTCACAATCTAGCGATGGAAGTTCAGAAGAGCCTGGCCTTGTGAATAAACTAATTGAAAAAGCCAATTCGGAAGAAGGACAAAAGGCAATCCAAATGGGGAAGGAAAAACTTCAGGACCCAGCCACTCAGGAAAAACTAAAAGGATTACTCTCTAAAGAGAAAAAGAAAAAAGAAATCCCTGGGGTTCCTGCTCAGTAAATCTTCCTGCAAAGGGAATTTATTTCATCCTATCTTTTTTCGTTTTAGAAATAGATAGGATGTGATCATTTTATAATTGTAAACTACTTGGTTCCGGTATTCCAGGTGAAGGTTTCATAAATAAATAACCTTGTGAGTATTCAATTCCCAAAGTTTCGATCATGTCTTGAATCGCAGGGCGATCAACAAACTCAGCAACGACCTTCGCTCCAATTCCTCTGGCAAGTTCCACAATCCCTTGGACAAGTAGGTATGCTGTTTTGTTTTCTGGTAAATTTTTGATAAACTGACCATCAATTTTTAAATAATCTGGTTCAACCTCAAGCAAACGGGCTAGGTTCGAATATTGAACTCCAAAATCATCAATCGCAATCTGACAACCTATGGTTTTTAAGTCGTGAATGGTATGGAGACTGTTTTTGTTTTCAGAAAAACTGATGTCTTCAAGGATTTCGAAAGAAACTCTTTTAGGATCAATTTTGTAATAAGAGAGCCTGGCATCTACCCATTTGCTAAAGCTTTTATACTCTAGTTCTGCCTCTGTAAGATTGATAGAAAAGTCATAAGGTTTATCAGAAAAATAATTCATAGATTCGTCTATCATCTGTAAACCGATCATACGAATGCTACCTGTAACCTTTGCGAGTTTTAAAAATACGTCAGGGGTGAGGATTTTATCTCTGTCTTTAATACGCGCCAAACATTCAAACTTTCGTATTTGTTTTGTTTGGTTGTCCATGATCCCTTGGAAATAGGGAACAATTTGTTTGTTTGTAATCGCAGTCTGGATTTTTTGACTCCACTGGAAGTTTTGTAAATGGTGGTCTGTTGATAGGTCATCTGTATATGTTACAAAGTCAGAGGACCCTTGTGTTTCAGCTTGAAACAGGGCAAGTTTTGCCTTGTAATAACAATCTTCTTGCCCGTTAGCCGAAGAATATCGACATTCTAAATGAAATCCAACACCATCTAAAATCAGGTCATCTGACTTTAAGATCATCCGAAAACTTCGCATTTTTTCAATGAGTTCTCCTTCCGATAAAAGAGAGAGTACTGCAATTTCATCTGAATAAATATGGTAAACCTTGTCTTCGTTCTGTAGATGGACAGAGAGGAGCTGCAATAGTTTTTTAAAAACTTTACGATAGACCTCGATTCCGAAGGTTTTAATGATAGTTGGGAAACTGACGATTTTAATGAGTAAAATTGACTGTTGGAGTTTTGTGTTACCATCTCCTTTTAGTTGCTTTACTAGAGATTCAAAATTGGGGTATTTTGAATCTCGGTGAAAGTATAAGGTGTCCGCAAGTTCTTTGTTTTTTTCTTCTAAGGACTTTTCTTGGAAATAGGCGTCAATGGCCTGTTTGATGGTGAGCTCTAAATCATGAGCATCCCAAGGTTTTGATAAATATCGGTACAAACAACCATGGTTTAGTGCATTCCCTATAGCTTGCGCAGGGGCTTGACCAGTTAACATGATTTTTTTGGTTCTAGGGTGGGTTGTTTGCATTTCGATGAGGAACTCATCGCCCTTTTGGCCCGGCATCACATGGTCACAGATGACAACTGCTAAATCTGCGGATGAACCCTCAATTTCTTTCATAATCTCTTTTGCAGTCTCAGCACTCTCGGCGGTTTCAATGGTGAAACTTGAGCCAAACACTTTTTTTAGTTGTTCTTTCAGGTTCCATAGGATAAAGAATTCGTCGTCGATACAGAGAATATAGGGTTTTTCGTTCAAAGGGCTACCTAGAGAAGTCATACAAATAATCTCGATCTTTCAGAATATGCAAGAAATATTTGATGTTGACATTTTCTTTCGATTGTATCTAATCGACCCGTTCCATGGACTTTGGAACATGCATTTCGTTTTACGAGGACAGGAATGGTTTCTAAAAAAATTTATGTGGGAAATTTGAAATTTTCCCTTAAGGAAGAAAATATACGCCAGATTTTCTCCGTTTACGGGGTAATCCAAGATCTGAAAATGATTCATGATAGAGAAACTGGTAATTTCAGAGGGTTTGCTTTCATTACGTACGCCAATGCGGAAGAGGCGGAGGAAGCAGTCACTCAAATGAACGGGCAACCTGTAGATGGTCGGAACTTAAAAGTGACCTTCGCTGAGGATAAAAGAAAAGAGAAACAGAATTAAAATTCACTTTTCTGGGATGACCCGTCCCGTAAAGAAGGAGGATGACTTCATCCTCCTCAGCTATCCACAAACTAGAAGACTATAAACCCACCCCTTGGCTCACCCCCAGTGTTGATTTACGTTTTGATTTAGATTTACACCTGACTGTAGTTAGGGCCGAATATGAGGTGGTTCTGAGTGCAAACCAAAGAGAACCTCTTTTTTTAAATGGTGAGTCTTTAGATTTTTTATCCATCCGCATTGACGGAACCATTCTGGATCCAAACGAATACCAAGTCTCTCCGGTAGGTATTTTAATTCCAAATCCCCCAAAAGATAAATTCAAACTATCTGTTGAAAATAGAATTAACCCTGCTGGAAACACTTCTTTGGAAGGTTTGTATAAATCAGGTTCTATGCTTTGTACACAAAACGAACCTGAGGGCTTTCGTAAGATTGTGTATTCAATAGATAGACCGGATAATATGATGCGGTTTCGGGTCACCATTTCTGGTGATGGAACTCTTTTTCCTATTATGTTATCCAATGGAAATCCAATCAGTGAAAATACTTTTGCCGATGGAAAAAAGGAAGTGGTTTGGGAGGATCCGTATCTCAAACCATCTTATCTTTTTGCTTTGGTCGCAGGGGAACTCGTTGAAACAAAAGATTTTTTTCTCACAATGTCGGGTAGAGAAGTCACTCTTAAGATTTTTGTCGAAAAAGGAAACGAAGAGAAGGTTAGTTTTGCATTTGATTCTTTAAAAAAGGCAATGAAGTGGGATGAAGACACCTTTGGTTTAGAATATGATTTAGATTTATTTATGATTGTTGCCGTGGAAGATTTTAATATGGGAGCCATGGAAAACAAAGGTTTAAATCTTTTTAACGCAAAATTAGTATTAGCTGATAAAAAGTCCGCTACAGATGAAAGTTTTGAAGCCATCCTCGCTGTGATCGCACATGAATACTTCCATAACTGGACAGGAAACCGCGTAACACTTCGCAATTGGTTCAATCTCACTTTGAAAGAAGGACTTACCGTCTTTCGGGACCAATGGTTTACTGAGGATATGACAGATCCTGCGGTCAAAAGAATCAAAGATGTTTTGTTTCTAAAAGAATTCCAGTTTCCGGAAGATCAGGGACCAATGTCCCATCCTATCCTTCCTAAATCTTATAAAGAAATGAATAACTTTTATACTGTCACTGTTTATGAAAAAGGAGCAGAAGTCATTCGTTTGGTTTCGGAACTAATCGGCCGAGAAAATTTCAAAAAAGGTTTGAAACATTACCTTTCCAAATATGACGGACAAGGTGTTACTTTTGAAGAATTTATTTCTTCGATGGAAGAGGTCGCAAGTCATTCGATTCCAAATCTTAGAAATTGGTATCACAGAAGTGGAACTCCTTTGATTTCAGTGAAAGAAACTTACTCTCAAGATTCGAATGAATGGGTTTTTGATCTTGCGGATACGGGATCTAGTGAGTACCCACTTGTATTTTCCAATTCACTTGCTGTTTTTAATAGAGAAGGTTCCCTTTTAAAAGAAGAGAGACGAATCATGACGGGAGATCGTGATCAAATTAGATTGCCTGCATTGGATGAGACGGGAACAAAACCGATTGTTTCATTTTTTCGTTCTCTTTCGAGTCCAGTAAGGTTAGAATACAAACAATCAGAAGAAGAAATACAGATTTTAGCAAAAATGGAAACAGATGGTGTTTCTAAGTTTTTTGCCTTTCAAAATCTGGTTTTTGATTGGTTTCGCAAATCACTCGCCTCTGGTAAGGAAGAAAACTTTTCTGTCATTTTAGATACCATTTCCGATTCCTTTGGAAAGGGATGGGACAAAACCTACCATAGCTTTTATCTTTCTTTTCCTGGTTTAACACAAATTAGCGAAAGTGTTGGTTGTTATGAATTTCAAAAATTATCCGATTTGCGGTTAAAAGCAATCCAAAAGATAACAACTACCTTTACGCCCCAGTTTCAAACATTATTTGAAGAGAACAGAAAAACCATTCCGATCCAAACCAAAGAAGAAATTGGTAAACGCCGTTTGAAAAATACTGCACTCTTTTATCTTCTTCATGACCCATCAAAAAAATTTGAAAGGTTGGCCATGATGGAACAAAGAGAAGCTAAACATATGAGTGAAGAAGTATCCGCTCTAAAATATCTTTTGGAAGTAGATTCAAAGGAAAAAGAAAACTCTGTGAATTTGTTTTTCGAAAAATGGCAAAAAGATAGTTTGGTTTTGGATGTTTGGTTTGCGGCCCAAGTGGCCTCTGGTGAAAATCGGACGCAAGTTGCCGAAGAGTTAGAAAATCATCCACAATTTAACATTCGTAATCCGAATAAGGTGCGTTCATTATATTTTAGTTTGGCTAGAAATCCTTTGAGTTTCCATAAAGAAGATGGGAGTGGATACGATTTTATTGCGGATAGAATCAAACGTCTCAATGAAATCAATCCTCAAATGGCAGCAGCACTTACTAAATTATTTTCACCTGTTTCAAAGCAAAAAGGCGAACTTCCCAAATTAGCAAAAAAGCAGTTAGAGTCGATAGCCTCTCTCCCCAATCTTTCTAAGGAATTGGGGGAGATTGTTGTGACGATTCTAAATTCTCTTTAGTTGTACATCGACTTGATCAGATCTTTGTATTTGTCATGAATGACATTTCTTTTCATCTTAAAAAGATTTGTCAGTTCATCACCCACTTCCATGGCTTTCGGCAAAAACCGAAAGTCAGAAAGTTTTTCAAAGGACTTAAATCCATTTTCTGAAGAGATTTGTTTTTTAACGATATTTTGGAAGTATAACCTTACTTCTTTGTTTTGGTTTAAGTCTTCTCCATCTTTTACGGTAAGGCCAGCTTCTGCCATTCTGTCTTTATCTGGCCAGATAAGAGCTGTGAGTGATTTTTGATCTTGGCCTACAACAATCACTTGGTTGATCAATGCATTTTCGAGAAGTAAGTTTTCGATTGGGACTGGTTCAACGTTTTCTCCACCGAGTAAAACAATTGTGTCCTTGACTCGACCACGAACGGAAAGTGTATCGTTAAAAGAGATAAAACCTAGGTCTCCGGTATTCATCCAACCATCCACTACCGTTTTAGATGTAGCTTCTGTATTTTTATAGTAACCTTTCATAACTTGTGGTCCTTTGATATGAATGACTCCCATTTTGCCTCTTGGAACGGATTCCCCTTGGTCATTCACAACCTTTACGATAGTTCCTTCTGGCCATTTCCCAACCGAACCTTGAACTACTTTCCCAACGGAACGAACCGAAATGATTGGAGCGCACTCTGTCATCCCATACCCTTCATAAACAGGAATCCCAATTACATTAAAAAACTCATCCACATGAGAAGGGAGAGCACCACCTCCAGAAATAGTTCCTGTTAGGTGACCTCCGAGGACCTCTCGGATTTTCGCAAAAACAAGTCCATCTAGAACCTTGGCAAGTAAAAACAAATTGAGGACAGACGCAAGGGAAACTGTCGTATTTTTTGCTCGTTCAAAGGGAGATTCTTCTTTGGTGAGGAGTTTGTTTCCTGCCAAGTAGTCTTGCCCATCTTTAAATTTTTTACAAATGTCGTAAGCGAAATCGAATAACTTCCTTTTGTTCTCTGGAGCTTTCTCTAACTTTTGTTTGATTCCGAGATACAAGTTTTCCCAGAGTCTTGGAGCCGAAGCCATAAAGCTAGGTTTGATTTTCTGAAAGTCATCTCTTAAATCTCGAATATTGGTATAAGCTATTGATGCTCCTTCCGCAATGATCGCATAATCAATGGCACGTTCAAAGATATGCCAGACAGGGAGGATCGAAAGAGTCCTGTCCGAACTTTTTAGTCCCACTCGAGGAGGAACTTTAACCACATTATAAACCATGTTTTGATGGGTAAGCATCACTCCCTTTGGCATTCCAGTGGTTCCTGAAGTATAAATGATAGTAAAAAGATCATCTGGTTTGACTTGTTTGGATCTAAGTTCGAGAGAAGGTAGGTTTTTTCGAAGAGATTCCCCATCACGAATAAGAGATTCTATCGAAATAGAATTGGAATCTTTGGGTTGATAAGACGGATCTAGAATGATTATTTTTTGGACTTTGGTATTGGATAAAATTGGTTTTAAAGAGTCGTAAAGTTTTTCGTGTTCAACAAAACAATATTTACTTTCTGAATGAGTTAAGATGTATTCGATTTCCTGCGGAGTGGAGTCAGAACCTCTGGGGACATTGATGGCACCATTTAACAAGGTGGCGATGTCTGCAATCGCCCATTCGGTTCTATTGTCGGCCATCAGACCAACTTTATCACCTGGTTGTAATCCCATTTGTAAAAGAGAAAGGGCTAGGTTTTCCGCTTGATGAAAAATATCTGAAAAAGTACGACCTTTGAAATTTTTCTGGGTATCCTTTCCAAAGAACATTTCTTTGGAACCATAAGCCTTGTTGGCATAATAAAAAACATCATTCAGCGTCGTAAAATTTTTCATTGATAGTTTTAGTCTCCGTAGGGGCTGACTATCATTGTATTTTTGGTTTATTCAAGTAATATTTTCTTTTATGCGATTTCCCGTTTGGGGAATTAAAGAATGGTTCAAAAAGTGGATCTGTATCCATTTTTTCCATTAAACTAAAATCATTCAATAATGCTTGGTGAGTCCAGAGATTTCCTTCACTTTCTCTGTTTGTGGCAAAAGAGGCTCTGCCTAATTTATAATATACTACAGATAAAAATTCTCGTTCCCCTCCGAGAATTTGTGCCCTTTTTAAATTCGTATACGCATCTTCATAACGACCAAGACTGAGTTCACAAGAACCGCGGTAATAAAATAAGAAAAACCGAGGGTAAGCAGTCAACCTACGACTATTTAGTTTTTCTAGACTAACCAAACAAGCATTAGGATCTTTGTCCATAAATTGTGAATAAGCTAAGTTTAATGAGATTTCAGGACTGATTTCACCGTGAGTTTTACGGTAAATTTCCGCAGTTTTTTGGTAACTATCCTTTGCTGTTTTGTAATCTCCGAGTACGTACAAATAATAATAAGATTTATATATTAATACATCCAGGGAATCCGATTCACAAACTCTTATGGAAAAAAACTCATCTAAGGTTTTGGTAAAGGATACAAAATCTCTTTCGTTGTATTCGATATTTGCAATTTTTTTGAGTAGTGAACAGGTTCTAGAGGTACCGTTGGAAACTTCCTTTTTATATTCCATTAAAGACTTTCTGTAAAATTTTAAAGCCTCGGGAAAGTTTTGGTTTGTTTCGAAACGAATGGCTTCTCTTTCTTCTTTTTCTCCCACACCTTCACAATAAGTTTCTTTTTCGTTTTCATAATGACAGATTCTTTCTCGAAATCCGTTTTCATTCGAATCATATTCTACTCGGACCAGTTGGCAGTTTTTGAAATACCACCATTCATCCATGGCACCAAAATCGTTTTTATCTTTGGTGATTTCTTTGGGGCAACCTGATTGTGAATAATAAGTGAAACTATCTTTTTTGCCGTTTTTGGTTTCGTCTTCCTCTGTTAAAAATAGTTGTCCTTTGGAATCATAATAATCCCAACGATAAGGAAAAAATTCTTCTTCATTCAAAAAGAAAGAAAGTTTCAATAAGGAACCTCCTTCTTTCCAACCGGAAAAACAGGAAAAAGAAAGTTTCCCACTCAGGAAATTTTGTGCGGGATCTCCATAGAATTCAGTTAGGTGAGATCTAATGTCTTGTTTGAACCTTGGATAAGGGAGGTTAGAATGGTATTTATCTAAATACTTTTGGCAAAACCAAAAGATTTCATGGTTGAGTGATTCTTTGTGTAACACTCCTGGAATCTCGCCCCCGAATCGAAAGGTAAACCGTTTGGGGCTATGATCTGAAATTTCAAATTTTTCTTTAGAGTTTTGAACAGCCTTCCAATAATCCTCTAAGAGATTGGCCTTCAGAGGATTATTGAATAAAAAGAAAACGATACTGGTGGAAAATAAAAATCTCAAGATTTACTTTTTAGATACAAATCGTAAAGAACAGGGTTTTCGTAAGGGTTACCAACTTTGCGGATCGAAAAAAGTTGCAAAAGTGGAGGTCCATTTTCTAAATAAAAAGCCCCGTGTTCATTGTTGTACCGTATAATGCCTGTATGCTGAGTTAGGTTTCCACCTTTGGCCACAGTATGTTCAATGATATCTTCTTCGAATAAGTCTTTGTCGTATTTATCTTTTAGGCCGGTAAAACTATTCACTATAAAATTGTCTTCATTGGTGATAGGCTGGCCAAACTTTAAAAGTTTTCCATCTAGGGTTAAACTAAAGCCTTTCTGAGAGAATTCTTTTTCTTGTTTGTCCCAAACGCGGAACCGAATCGTGAATGCCATAACTGAACCCAAATTAAGGACTACGAAGTCCTTTCCAAGGAAAATTCAAAAAAAATCGGTGGTCAAAGGGTGAATTAGGAGAATTCTATGCCCCATGAAGGTCATCTCAGTTTCCAATATTAAGGGAGGGAGTGGAAAATCCACTACAGCAGCCCATTTGGCCTGTGCACTGGCGAGGCGTGGAAAAACCCTGGTTGTGGATATGGACATGCAGGGGGATTTAACGGACTATTGTTTGCCCGATTTGGATCTTACTTCCCTAGAGGAATCTAATGTGATGACTGTTCTTCTCGGAATGAAACGAATGACTGACTGCATTCGAAAAACGAGTCAATTCGATGTTTTACCTTCTACTCTTAGTTTGGCAAAACTTACCAAATACAATCCAGATTCTAGTAGCCTCTGTTTGCAGTTCAAACGAGCTTTGGATGAAGTGAGAGATACTTATAAGTTTGTTATCATCGATACTCCAGGTTCGGCTAAACACGAACTAACGACTGCTATCTATAATTCCAATTTAATTTTAATTCCGGTAACTCCTAGTAAATGGACCATCCGTGCAGTGAATTTGCTTCTGGATGAGATCACACAAACAGAAACTATTTTTAGTCAAAAGAAAAAAACAGCCTTTGTTCCTTCTTGGTTTGGAGCATCCAAAAAACATCGCGATCTTCTCGAAAAATTAAAACAAATCGAAGAGATTCCAACTCTTGGTGAGATTCCCAAATCAGAGACCATCAAAACAAAAACAGAAAAACAAGAACCATTAAAAAAAGACAGTAATGCATGGCATGCTTTTGATCGTTTGGCGGACGAAGCCATTTCTCTTGTGGATCCAGAAAATTCGATTTTGTCTTTAAAACCTTAAAGAAGAGAGGGCTCATCCATCCCTTTAATTCATTGAATGAGGTTTATTTCTTTTACTCTTTCGTTTGGTGGATTGATTTTTTTTTCGTTCTTTTGCAATCATTTCTATATGTTTGGCAAATCCTGGATGGTGTTTTAAAACTTCAGCGAACCGGTCTTTTCCCAAAGTATATACATCACAATAGGAACCAGCTTTGATCGTGGCGGTTCTTAATGAATTATCGATAAGACTCATTTCTCCAAAAAAAGAACCTGAGTTTAAAGTTGCAACGAGTTCCCCTGTATTTTCTTTAATTACTTCTACATGACCTTTCGATAAAAAGTACATATTGTGCGGAACATCCCCCTCTCTAAAAATGACATCTCCTTTCATATAAAAAGCAGGTTTTAATTCTAAAACTACTTCTCGTTTTAATTCTTCGGGAGCGTCTTTAAAAAAAGGAACTACTGAAATCAAATGGTTATGTAAAAACATGGATACATCAATTTTGATCCCTGAAGGAAGTTGGTCCCAAATTTCCGTTTCATCAATTCCATGTTTGTTTTCCCAAAGATTGACATAGTAGGAACGAATGCGATTGGCGAGATGTGGTGGCAATTTTTTGTATTTGATAAAACTATCAATGGTATTTAGTTTTTCTTGGAATGTAACCCGAGAAACATCTAAATTTGAGAGTAAGGTGGCAATATTACCAATGACATATCCATAGATACCTACACCTAAAATCATCACACCCATTGTATAAATTGTTTGTTTGTTGGTAATTGGAGTGATGTCTCCGTAACCAATTGTTGTCAGTGTGGTGACGGACCAGTAAAGTGCTCGAATGTATCTTGTGGTCATATCTTTATCGGATAAAAATTCAGGACCTAAATGAATCCATCCGCAGGCTACCCAATGGGCAAAGAGGCTTGTCCAATACACAAAAAAGATCAAACGAAAGGTCATGGGATTGATCACTTCTACTAGTTTGAAGCGGTCATCTGAATCAGTACCGAGTGCCAAAAGTCGAAGGGATTTAAAAAGTTCGAAAACTCTGACAGACCGGAGGAGTCTTAAAATTTTTAATCCATCTGTTACTCCCAAGTATTGGAAAAAAAATCCACCAAAAAGGTCAAAGGGAAAGGCAGATAAAAAATCGATGAGAAACCAAGAACGCAAATAAGTTTTTGTCACGATCTTTCGATTATGGATGAGTAGGCGGTCTTTTAAAATTGCGGTATTAAAGTTCAAAATTACATCGATTCCAAATACAATTTGGATGGCTCTCTCAAAGTAATTGACTCCCGCAGAAAGTTTATAATGAAAGACAAGCCGAATCGGAACTTCAATGGCAAAGTAAGTGATACAGATAAAAACAAAAAGATCCCAGATTCGTTTGTAAGGAGAATTTGGATGGATCATAGTTTCAGTATCGACAAAGATAAGTTTTATATTTGCCTTCTTTTTAAGAAAAATAATCCTGAAAGGAAAAGGGGTGATTATGTTCGGTGGAGCAGGTGGAAACAAGTTTGATATGCTCAAACAGATGAAAAAGATGCGATCGCAAGTAAAAACCATGGAAAAGGAACTTGCCGGTCTCAATTTTGTAGGAATTGCAAAAAATAAACTACTCTCGGTGACTCTGGATGGAAAATTTCAAATGAAATCCATTCAAATTGAGGATGAACTACTTGAGAAAAAAGATAAAAATCTTCTAGAAAAGTCTATCCAAGAAGCGTATACGAAAGCTTTGCAGGATGCACAAGCCGGAGCCGCCAAACAAATGCAAGCTATGGGTGGATTCCCTGGCCTTGGAATGTAATTTAGAAATTTCTTTTCCGGTGATAAAAAAGCCTACATAAAGAATGTAGGCTTCTCGGTCAGATACCAAGGGACAGATTGTCCCTTTTTTTATGTCGTCCTGGTTTTAAGTAGCCGGAACGATTTCCACTTCCACACGTCGGTTCGATCCATCTTTTGGATCTACACCTTTGATCGGAGTCGAAGAACCAAGTCCTTGTACGGTTCCAATTCGTTTTCCTTCCACGCCGTTATCAACGATCGCGTTTTTCGCAGTCACTGCTCGGTCTTGGGACAATCTTTGGTTTAGGTCTTCTGCACCTGTGCGGTTCGCGTGACCAGAGATATTGATTTTTGTTTCTGGGTAGGCTGCAAGTGCTTCTGCTAGTTTATCAATATTTTCTTTCCCTTTTCCTTTGAGGTCAGCCTTTCCATCTTCGAAAGCAATTCCGCCGTCCATAGTGGCAGTAAGAGCAACTGTTTCGCCGCCTCTTTCACTTTTTTCAAGAGTGATTCCTTGTTTTTTCATCTCTTCTGCCATGTTGTCATACATTGTATTGAGATAGAAGCCAGTTCCAAGTCCCGCCAAACAACCAGCTCCAAGTCCTACAATCTTACCTTTGTTTTGTGGTTTTTTCTTTTCTAATGCAAGAGATTCTTTAATTTGTCTTTGGAAATCGTTCTTTTTGTTTTTAGTATCTTTTTTTCTTTGTGCTTCATCATAAACAGCACCAAGCGCAAGACCCACACCACATCCGATCGATGTGCTAAGAATTAGTCTTTTTGTGTTTTCCGATAGTCCACAAGCGACTGTGGAAAGTAATGATAGGGAAAGAATTCCGGAGATGATTTGTTTCAAAGTGATTGTCCTCGCTTACACTATTCTGTGAAGTATAAGGACAAAGTTTGAAGAAATCCTCCCTGTTTGCAAGGAGGATTTCCTTTTCTTTTTCGATCGGGATTAGTATCTGTCCGTGAGGAGTTTTACTACGGATTCCGGTCGAAGGTTTGCTTGTGCAAGCATCGCCACACCTGATTTTGTGAGGATTTGGTTTTTGGAATATTCTACCATTTCCGTCGCCATATCAGCATCCCTTACTTGCGACTCAGAAGAAACAATGTTCACGTAGTTGTTACTCAGTGATTTCAAAGTTAAATCCAATCGGTTGTAATAGGCACCTAGGTCAGACCGCAAGCGGTTGACTTTAGTGATTGCGTCGTCCAAAACTTGGAGTGAGTCGGAAGCTTTGTTTGGAGTTGATAGGGTCAACTTCGTTCCGCCTTGTTTCAGTTTGAGGGAAGAACTGGTCATCGTATTGATGTAAAGTTCTATCTTTTCTGATCCGTTGGTTCCCACTTGCAAGGTCATTGGATTTTTGGAGGAACGTGAAAACCTTCCATCCAATGGTTTGATTTTGTTAAACTCAGCAGAAGTTCCGATTCGTTCCACTTCTTCGACAAGTTGGGAGACTTCTAACTGGACTAGTTTTCTGTCTTCGTTAGAATAAATCCCGTTTGACGATTGAACGGAAAGTTCACGTAACCTCTGTAAGATTGAGTTTACTTGGTCTAAAGATCCTTCGGTGACCTGAAGGAACGACATACCATCCTGGGTATTTCGTTCTGCTTGGCCAAGGCCCCGAATTTGTGATCTTAATTTTTCGGACACAGCAAATCCCAGGGAATCATCCCCTGGCCTGTTGATTCGCATACCCGTTGCTAGATGCTCCATGGATTTATCCATGTCACGCCCGGTGTTTGAGAGCGCTCGTTTTGCAACTAGCGCGCTGATGTTGTGATTGATAATCATTGTCACACCCTCCTGTGTGTCCATGACCCGCCTGTTTCCCTACATGCGGAGAAAAGCAAAAACCACTGTCCAGAGTATCCGTACTCATCGGGAAGAGAAGGGGTTGCCTGTCCTTGGTTCTTCCGTGAATTTTGCCTTTCCAGAATATTCTATACCAAAAAACTTAAGCCTGTAAAGAAATTTTAGAGGGTAAGGAGCAGGAAATTGAAAATCTACACCAAATTTGGCGATGGTGGCCAGACCTACCTTGCTTCTGGAATCAAGGTCTCCAAAACAGATCCGAGAGTGGATCTCTACGGAAGTTGTGATGAGTTGAATAGTACGATAGGCCTTGCTCTTTCTTTTTCCAAAGATTTGCCCTTGGATTCTAGATTTATCGATCATTTAAAAAGTATCCAAAGTTTTCTTTTTGAAATTGGATCGGAACTTGCAGGTTATGTACCGAGGGATTCGAAAGACGGAACCGTAGTTCACTTGTCTGATGTAGAAGGTTTAGAAAAAGAAATTGATCGCTTGATGGAAGTTTTACCTGAGATTAAATTTTTTATTTTGCCTGGAGGATCTTCTATGGCAAGTGCCCTTCATATTGGAAGAACCATCTGTAGACGTTTGGAAAGAGATCTTTTGGTTTATATTGAATCGGGTGGAGAAATTCATACCGATTTAAGAATTTATCTCAATCGCCTTTCTGATTATCTATTTGCGGCTGCTCGGTTTGTTAATTTTTCGATCGGACAAGAGGAAACCATTTGGAAAAGCAGAACCAAATAGAACTAGAGTTACATGAACATCCGAAAGGAATCACTCCACTTTTTTTGACAGAAATGTGGGAGAGACTTAGTTATTATGGGATGAGGGCTCTCCTTGTTTTGTATTTGGTAAAGTCGCTTGGTTTTTCTGATGCGGATGCTGGAGCAGTTTACGCATTCTATACGAGTTTTGTATACCTAACTCCAGTTCTCGGAGGATTTTTAACAGATCGTTTCTTGAGTTACAAGTTTTCCATTTATCTGGGAAGTTTTTTAATGTTATGTGGGCATGTGTCCTTAGCATTTTCTGATTTGTCTTTTTTTTATCTGGGTCTTATCTTACTCGCACTTGGAAATGGTTTTTTTAAACCCAATATGTCGACCATCTTTGGTAGGTTATATGATGGAAAACCGGGA
Organism: Leptospira brenneri; assembly: GCF_002812125.1. Lineage (NCBI taxonomy): Bacteria > Pseudomonadati > Spirochaetota > Leptospiria > Leptospirales > Leptospiraceae > Leptospira > Leptospira brenneri. The sequence continues at coordinate 196,948 of NZ_NPDQ01000004.1, read as the reverse complement.
CTCCGAGACAGTGGGTTTACCATTTTTTATATGGGGATTAATTTAGGAGGACTCATTGGTCCCATTATTTGTGGGAGTCTCGGCGAACGAGTAGATTGGCATTTGGGTTTTTTATCTGCCGGTGTGGGTATGGCTATCGGAATGGTGGTTTTTTATTTTGGTAGTAAAAGATTACCGGATTCGATTTGGCAAAAACAAAAGGAAGGTTTTGTGAATACAGATTCCGGTGTAGAGGATTCTGAGACAAAACCAAAAATTTTACTCATAGTCCTTCTATCTTTTTTTAGCATCTTTTTTTGGATGGCCTTTGAACAAATGGGTTCGTCACTCAATTTATTTGCCTTAAGAAATACGGATCGGTTTTTACTAGGAATGGAAATTCCGGCATCTGTATTACAATCCATAAATCCGCTTTTCATTTTACTTTTTGGTCCGATTGTTTCTGTAATTTGGGCAGGTCTTGCCAAACGGAACCAAAACCCAAATCCGGTTTTAAAATTTGTTTTAAGTCTTGTTTTACTCGGAATTGGATTTTTGGTAATGGTTGTTGCGGCCAAGTATGCAGAAACAGGTGTTTCTGTTTCTATTTTGTTTTTGGTTTTTGTTTATTTTTGGAATACTTTAAGTGAACTTTGTCTTTCTCCGGTCGGTTTATCCTTTGTGAGTTTTATGGCACCAACAAAGTATGCATCGGTTCTCATGGGAATTTGGTTTTTGTCCAATGCCTTTGGGCATTATGCAGCAGGAATCCTTTCTGGTTACCAAAACCAGTGGGGAAGTATGACCAATTTTTATGGATTCTTTGTACTTTGTTCTTGGATAGGTGCGATTCTTTTGTATGGGATTTACACTTGGAGGAAAAAATCAATCCTCCATTTACTAAAAGGAAAAGAAGAGGTAAGTCCCTTATCTGCGCAACCTTAAACTAAAAAATAGAAAAAGTAAAATACGATTTCTTAGTTTAAGTTAGTTGCCATTCATTTTTTTCCAATGGATTATCCCTTGGTTTCTAAAACAAGGGTTTCGATTTCTTCAAATTTTTCTTCGCCTGCAAGACCAATTACTTGTTCGGCGAGAAGTTTTGCCTTCCAACTGGAGATTTCCTGAACTTTTTCGCCCACCTCACGCATGAGAGGCAAAGCGGAACTCAAATCGCGAAACCCAAGTCCAATAAGAACCGCAGTAAACATAGGATCACTTCCTATCTCTCCGCAGATACTGATAGGTTTCTTTTGTGAATTGGCAACATCTGCAATGTTTTTTAGTAATAACAGAAATACCACTTGCCAAGGATTGTATAAATCTCCCACCAAATGGTTGTTCCGTTCTACAGCTAGTAAGTATTGCAAAAGATCATTGGTTCCCACACTGTAAAAATCTACATGATTACCCAGAAAGGGGAGGTTTAACGCGCAGGCAGGAGTTTCTACCATAATCCCAATGGGAATTTTTTTAGTAATCACAAGCCCTGTTTGTTTTAATTCCTCTAAACATTCTGCGACAAGTGCCTTTGTTTGTAAGATTTCAGAGAGAGTGGTAATCATAGGAAGCATGATCCGCATGGTTCCAAATTCGCTCGCACGAAGTAGTGCTCTAATTTGTTCCTTAAAAAAATGTGGATGGCGGAGGAGATAACGAATCCCCCTGTTTCCTAGAAATGGATTGGCCTCTTCATATCCATTTTCCATTTTATCAGCACCGATGTCCCAAACTCGGAAAGTGACTGATCTACCTACCATTTTTAATAAGATTCGTTTATAAACTGCAAATTGTTCTTCTTCAGTGGGTTTGAATTCCACATAACGAATGAAAAGGATTTCGGTTCGGACAAGTCCAATCCCATCAGCCCCTTGTTCAAAGGCCAAATCCACTTCGTCTTCGGAGTCAATATTGGCCCTGAGGGAAAACTTTTTACCGTCTTTAGTTTTGATCTCTCTTGGTCCATCGCTGATTTCGCGAATGGGTTGAGTTTTTTGAATTTCACTTCTGATTCCAGCTAGTTTGATTTCATCAATGCCTGGAGAACGATTCAAAATTCCTTTCGTGGCATCGAGTAAAATATAATCGTCGTCTTCTACGTGTGAGGTGATATTTTTTAAACCCACGATGGTAGGGATTCCATAATTTCTGGCAATGATGGCTGTATGTCCCGTTTTTCCACCAAAGTCAGTGGCAATTCCCCGAAGTCTACTTTTTCCTAATTGGATCATTTCGGAAGGAGTGATTTCTTTTGCAATGAGGATGACATCATCTGGAATTTTGGATTGGTCGCCTGCTTTGTCTGGATAGAGATTGGATTCGATTCGTTTTCCAATATCCAAAATATGGTCGGCACGTTCCCGAAAGAATTCATCCGGTATGGATTGGAATTCGTCGTATAAAGAACTAACGGCTGTTTCTAGGGCAAGTCCCGCCGATTCATTGTTTTGTGCTATCCTTTCGAAAACTCGGGCTCTGAATAAAGGATCATTTAAAAATACAATTTGAGATTCTAGAATTTCTGATAGTTCACGGTTCTGTTTTGATTTTTGGACAAGGTCACTTAAATCTTCTTCTGTCTTCAGTAAGCCTTTTTTGAGTAGTTCTACTTCTTCTTTGATTTCGTCTGGTGATAAGTCTGTACGATCTTCCCGTTTCCGTTTGAACTGTTTCCACCGGAAAACCTTACCATAAACCGTACCTGGATACGCGGAAATGCCTTTGAATGTGGTTTTTTCTTCCATCCGTCCCTTTGGCAAAAATACTTTTGGAAAGGGAGCGTTTGGAAAGTAAAAAAAGCCGGAATTTACCGAGCGGCTTGTTTTTTAGAGAAAAGTGGAATTCGTTTGCTTTTGAACTGTGTGAGTTCGTTTCCTGTGACTTGGCTCATAATGCACTTGGCAAGAGAGATGTCCAGGGCGTGACCCGCTTTAGAAGCGATCAAATGGCCACGGAAAGGTCTTCCCATCACGGCCAAATCCCCTACAAGATCTAGGATCTTATGGCGGACACATTCGTTGTCATAACGTAAAGTTTCGTTTAAATACCCGTCATCAGTAAGAACCACAGCATTGTCGAGAGACCCACCCATAGCAAGTCCCCTTGCTTGGAGGGCTTCTACGTCTTTCAAGAACCCAAAGGTACGGGCAGGGAGAATGTCTGTTCCCAATATGGATTCGTCGAGAGTGGTTGTATAGGATTGGCCCCGGAGAAGCGGGTGGTTAAAATCGATGCTGTAAGTGACTTTGAGTTCGTCGGAAGGTAACATAACGAGGTATTTATCCCCGTCAACCACCCAAATTGGGTTGGAAATGGTAATGGGTTCGATGGTTTCAGGAAGAACCCGAATCCCTGCAGAGCGGATTCCTTCCCAAAACGGGAGGGAGGATCCATCCATAATCGGAACTTCAACGGAATCAATTTCAAAAATACAATCAGTAATGCCTAGGGTATGGACGGCGGCGAGAAGGTGCTCAATGGTTTGCACTCGGTTGGAACTTCCATCCCCAATGGTAGTGGCGTTACTTGTGTCGACAACATGGTCGAGGGAGACGGGAATTCGGATCTTTTCTGTGCCTTTGTAGAGATAAAAAATCAGTCCTGTATTTGCTTCCGCTGGATGGAGCCGTAAAGTCACCATTTTCCCGGAATGCACCCCAATTCCCCGAAGTGTGATCGAGTTTTGGATCGTTTTTCTATGTATCGCCGTTACCATAATCAGTTCCTACTTACAAATTTGTAGAAAAGGGGGGAGGGACAATTCCAAAACCGGAGGCCCAAGTCAAAAAAATGTCTCTTTTTTACAACAGTGTGGTGGGAATGTGACGCACCTAATTTGTGCGCCAAACCAAAGATTTTTACTACAAAACTGACCGTATTTTACGTGTTAGTGCTAAAATGCGCTGAGAGCCGAACGGATGAAACTGGTCACAGGGGCTTGTTCGCGGGTATCTTCTAGTCCCTCTCTTAGTTCCTTTAAAACCACTTGGGCGTCTCCCAGGGTGGTGTTCACGGATTTGTGAACATCGCTTTCGTTGATGAGTTTTCCGAGAGTTCCCTGGCCTTCGTTGATCTTTCCCGTGATATTGGCTATGTTCTGAACGGTTTTACGGATGTCTGAGCGATTTTCAGCAATGAGTTCTGAAAGGGAAACGAGTGGGTCTTGGGTGACTTTTCCTTGGATGGGCATTAGTTTTCCGGATCTAGGGGAAATCTCTAGCTTCGTCAGAGCCGGTTCCGTCATCAGGTATTCCTTTGTTTTGGGATCCACAGGAAATTTGGAGCCGGGATCCAAAGCAACTACACGACCCGAAAGTAGACTTTCGTTTTTGATATTAATCTCGTAATTTGAGAAAAGTTGGACTTTGCCTTTGAGGAGAAGGGTGAGTTCGACCTTGGTTCCAATTCCCGTTTCTCCATCGGGGAGAAGGTTTCCATATTCATCGATCTGCACTAAACGGATTTTAGAAACATATCCGAACGGAACCCCATGGATGGTGACTTTATTTCCGATTTTAATCCCTTCCGCATCGGGAAAATAAACGGGGAGTTGGTATCCCGATTTTTGAAAGGGACCACCTTCTGTGACAATGGTAAAATAACCCACGGCGACAAGAGAAAAGATAAAAAGAAGACCGACGATGAGAGCGCGACCTATAGTAGGCATTGCCTAAAGTTCTCCTGGATGCAAAAGCAAAGTCAATTGGATTTTCCTTTTTTTAATTCAGAATGGTCCAGAATCATCGGCCCCACCGTGTTTCCATGGATGAACTGTTGGATGACAGGGTTAGGTGATTTTTGGATTTCTTCTGAGGTTCCGCAAAACAAGACTTTGCCTTCATAAAGAAAACTAATCCTGTCCGCAATTCGGTAAGCAGAGCTCATATCATGGGTAACAACAATAGAAGTGAGTCCAAGTTCCTTTTGCAATCGGATCACAAGATCATTGATGACATTGGACATAACAGGATCAAGTCCTGAGGTAGGTTCATCATATAACACGATTTTAGGTTGAGAGGTGAGGGCACGGGCAAGGCCTACGCGTTTTTTCATTCCCCCAGAAATATTACTGGGTAACGTGTCTTTGGCGGGAACTAAATCCAACCATTTTAATTTCTCCATCACAATTCGATCGAGTTCGGCCCCCGAGGCAATTTTATGTTCTCGTAAAGGAAGGGCGACATTCTCATATACGGTGAGCCAATTGATGAGTGCCCCCGATTGGAAAAGTACTCCGAGTTTGGATCTTAGTTCTTCTTTTTTCTTTTCATTTGCAGTGACTATGGATTCACCAAAAATTTGACAATCCCCTTCATCGGGATCGAGAAGACCCGTAATATGTTTCAGACTGACTGATTTTCCTGTACCAGAAGGACCAAGGATGACCATTGTCTCTCCTTGTTTGACAGTGATGTTCATCCCTTGTAAGATCTTTCGTTTCCCGAAAGTTTTATGGACGTTTTTCATTTCGATGGCAAAGGTTTCCATAGTTTCCTTCATTTATAAAATAAGGCTGTCAGCACATAACCAGAAAAAATGACCATGAGGAAAGATGTGACTACTGCTTGCCTTGTGGTTTGGCCTACACCAATCGCACCACCTTCGGTTCTTAGCCCTTGGCTACAAGAAATGGTCGAGATAGTAATCCCAAATACATATCCTTTTAATAATCCTACATACAAATCTTTCAAACCGGGAACCGAAGAAATCCGAAAGTAGACATCCTGGAAATAACTAATCATATCAATTCCGAGTTGGAAATGACCTACAATGGCACCACCTAGGATTCCTAAGGCGGCAGAGTAAATGCAAAGAACAGGAACCATGAGTGAAAAACCTACAATCCTTGGCATCACAAGGTATCTGATGGGATTTATCGACATCACTTCCAAAGCATCAATTTCTTCGGAGACTTTCATTGTTCCGATTTCTGCTGCCATCGCCGAACCGACAGAAGCTGCCAAAATGAGTGAGGTCATAAAGGGGGACATCTCGCGGGTAAGGGTGATCGTGAGTAAAAGGCCAATTTGACCTTCCGCACCAAAGTCTCTAAGTCCAAGACCAGTATTGAGTCCAAGGATCATTCCTGTAAAAATAGAAACAATAGAGACAACAAATAGAGACCCAACACCCGCAATAAACATTTGTTCTAAGATTTCTTTTCTTTTGAAGTAAAGATGATGGGACTGGCCAATCGAACGAAAGAGGAGTAATACAGTAAATCCAATTGCATAGAGGAATGGTTCTACGGTTTTGGAAAAAATTCGTTTCATATTTCCAACCAGAGGAGTTTGTATTTGTTTTTGGAATCGCGGGTATCGATTCCAAAAAATCCATAAGCTAGTTCATAACGGAAACCAGTGGGAGATTTCGAATATTCTAAAAGGATGGGGATATGTATATGCGTTTCTTCTTCTGTCCATCTGTGAGTGTAAAGTCTTGTGATTAAATGCAAACGTTTCTCTCCATTGGACGATCTTTTGTATTCAATGATGGAAAATATTGGTTCCCAAACATCTTCCATAACTTCAAACCTTACTGGAATGATGGCAAGTGTATTCCACCCAAAATTCCCATCGGAATCTTTGTGGTAGCGGAAGAATGGCCATAGTTTCCAGTAATAATCTTCTCTACCAGTTTGGACATATTCACTTTTCATTTGAGAATAAAAAGGTAATAAAAAATGGGAAGTCGATTTTAAGTGAGAAGTATTTTGCGATAAACGAATGTAAAATGGAGTAACAAATTCTGCTTCTTTGTTGGCAAAATAGGAATATCCATAAAAAGGAAAAAAAACTAATTTCTCTGTGTCTTTTTTTTCCGAAGTTGTGTATTGGAAAAATATAAAAAGCGCTGTGTAATTGGTCTGTCCCGTTTTTTTGTCATACCCATAAGAGAATAAAGAGTTCAAAATCGGAAACCAAAGATAGGCTCTACTTTTCATATTCCCATCTTTAGAATCTTTACTATTATAAAATGGAAAAAAAATAGAATAGGATGTTGGTTCTTTTTTATCCAATCTCTCTTCCCCCCATTGGAAAAAAGGCCAAAGAATGGAGTTACGATTGTATTTTCCTTCATGTTCTTTTTTTGAATAGAAAGGAAAAATTCGGAAATCGTTTCTTGTCTCCGATTTTCCCCACATCACTAAGGGCCAAAGGATGGACTTTGCTTCGTAGGTTCTATATTTCCATTCGGAGTAAACAGGAAACAAAACATAACTGAGTTCTTGGTAGGAAAGTTTGTTTCTGATTTTCCCGTAAACGGGAAAGACACTAAAATAGTTTTCTCTTTGTGATTCTCCCTTACCCCAAATGAAAAGAGGAGTAAAAAGAATATCCTCATCATGATCTCCCTCTTCATGTTTGAATCCTGTCCCACTAAAGAAAAATAAAGAAGACCATGTATACCAGTAATTGGTTTCTTCTTTATAATAAAAAGGAGAGAGATAACTTTTAAATCGAAAGGCGTAGGTTTTGTCACTAAAACCAATGTAAAAGGGACGGAAGGCTAAATAACTTTGTCGACCTCTCTTCTCTGATTCATACAAAAACCAAAATTGAGAGTAATCTGATTTGATGTCTTCTGTAAACGAATTGGGTAATTTGGCAAAGACTTGGGAACTGAGAAAGAAGAGAGAAAAAACAATTCCGAATTGAATTTTAAAGCGGGAATCCACGTAATTTCAATATCTTCAAGTTTCTAGAAAAGGAATCAAGTGATTTCATGATCCAAACCAAAATCGCACTGCTTTTCGGAGGTATCTCCGGAGAACATATCATTTCCGTTCGTTCTTCTTATTTCATTTTCAATACAATAGATCGGGACAAATACCAAATTTGTCCTGTTTACATTGACCAATTGGGTAAATTTTGGATTCCCGAAGGAAAAGATCCTGTTTATCCAGACCCTACTGGAAAAACCGATTCTGAATTTTTAGCTGAGTTTTCATCCTCAAATCAAATTGGAGCATCTGTCTCTGGAGCAGGATTACTTGGGCATGGTTTCCAAGCCGCCTTTCTGGGATTACACGGTGGGGCCGGTGAAGATGGTCGGATCCAAGGTTTTTTAGACGTATTAGAAATCCCTCATACAGGATCTGGAGTTCTGGCATCAGCGTTAGCAATGGACAAGTATAGAGCCAATCTACTCTTCCAAACGGCGGGAATTCCTGTGGCACCTTTTGTGGATTTAGAAAAAGGAAAATCAGATGCAAGAAAAATAGTTCTAAATCTTCCATTTGATTTTCCAGTCTTCATTAAACCAACGCTTGGTGGGTCGAGTGTGAATACAGGAATGGCAAAAACACCAGAAGAAGCAATGGTTCTTGTGGATAAAATTTTTGTTTCGGAAGACAGAGTTCTCATCCAAAAATTAATTTCGGGAACAGAAGTTTCTATTGGAGTTTTGGAACGTAAGGAAGGGGAAAAAAGAATTCCTTTTCCTTTAGTGCCAACAGAAATCAGACCGAAGTCAGAATTTTTTGATTTTGAAGCTAAGTATACTAAGGGAGGTAGTGAAGAAATTACTCCCGCGCCGGTTGGTGATGCGATTACCAAAAAACTCCAGGAATACACTCTTCTCTGTCATGAAATTCTTGGTTGTAAGGGTTACTCGCGGACTGACTTTATCATCAGTGATGGAATCCCATATGTATTAGAAACCAATACACTTCCAGGGATGACGGGAACGAGTCTCATTCCACAACAAGCAAAAGCTCTTGGAATTGAAATGAAAGATGTATTTACTTGGCTTCTATTGATCGCTCTTTCTTAGGAAAGAAATACATTCCAATTAAAATGGCAATAAGACTGGCTATGGTTCCGTAAAAATGGCTAGTCATATCGTCCCCATAAACTTCTAAAAAAAGCCAGGTGGTAATTCCCACTAGTAAAGAAAAAAGAGCAGACCTTTCATCTGCTTTTTGACTCATAAGTCCGAAGACCATAGGGATAAATAAAGTCACTAAAGAAATCCCTCCCGAATCCTCCACGAGAGCATAGATGGAAGGTTTTCCAACCGCGAGTAAAAAAGAAATTCCAGCAATGATCAGAACCGAAGTCCTGGAAAGTAAAAGCAATTTTTTATCGTTCATATCTTTGAATGCATACTTTAGAATATTCTCAGATAGAATGGAAGAGGGAGCAAGAATGGCCCCGGAAGCTGTGGACAAAATTGCAGAAATGAGAGCAGAAAAAAACAACACTTGAATCCATGGGCTAGAAAATTTAGAAATCATTGTAGGGATCAGAAGTTGGCCTGTTTCTCCATTTAAGTCAAAATCAGGGATTAAACTTTTTGCATGAAGTCCTAAAAAAAGAGGAATTAAGGCAAACAACAGATAAAGAACGGAGGATAAATAAGAGGCTCGAATGGCAACTTTTTCAGATTTGGCGGACATCACTCTTTGGAAAATATCCTGTTGGGGTAAAGACCCAAAACCCACCACCATCCAAGCGGATAAATACAAAGTCCACGCATGGTAATTTGATTCTGGAAAAAATCGGAAAAAACCATCTGGTTTTTCCTGGATGCTGGACCAAATAGATTTTACACCGTTTAACTCGTATAAAACGAAAACTAAACCAATGATGATAGAGATGGATTGGAAAAAATCGGTCATAGAAACTGACCACATCCCTCCCAGGTAAGTATAAAAAACAACAAGACAAGCCCCGATCACGATGGCTGTGAATTGGTTGATTCCAAATAGAATTTGAACCATAATTCCGAGTGCCACAAACTGTGCGGCGACCCAACCAAAATATGAAAATATCAAACAAATCCCGGCGATAAATTCCATTTTCTTTCCATATCGGTTTCTATAAAAATCCCCAAAGGTAAGGATTTGCATTCGGTAGAGATATTTTGCAAAAACGAGACCTAGTAAAAAGAGACAAAGGGCTCCACCAAACGGATCTTGGATGACAGATAAAAATCCCCCTTTGGCAAATTCAACAGAGGAACCGAGAATGGTTTCGCTTCCGAACCAAGTGGCAAATAAAGCAGCGGTGGAGATGGGGAGGGGTAGGCTTCTACCTGCTAAAATAAAGTCTTTAGAGTTTTTAACCCGTTTGGCCGCATAAACTCCGATGGCGATTGTGATGAATAAATAACCAATGATGAATGCTGCTTGGAAATTCATTTCTTAAAATAAATCTTCTTCCGCAGGTTTAGAAGGACTCTCATCTTTCTTTTTTTTAACAGTCGACTTAACTGTTTCTCCACTTGGTGCCTTGGATAAAAATTCGATTTTAGCTTCAGCATCCACAAGTCTTTCCGAACAGACTTTTTTTAATTCCATTCCTCTTTCATAAGCTTTGATGGAATCTTCTAAGGAAAGAGTTCCCCTTTCTAATTTTTCTGCAATCTCTTCTAATTCGCGGAGTGCTTCTTCGAAACTAATTGTTTTTTTCTCTACCATGCGGAATTCCTATATTTTTTCTTTTACATCTACAAGAAGTTTTCCATCGGAAAGAAAAACTTCTAAACTTTCATTTTCTTTGATACTATGAATGGATGATATGACTTGTTTTTCTTTGTTACGAACTACAGAATAACCTCGTTTTAAAGTTCCAAGAGGTGAAAAATGATCTAATCTTTGTTCGGCGAGCGTGAATTTGTTTTGAATTCTTTCTAAGTAAGATTTCCAATTTTGTGAAAGGGTATCAAACTTTTGAAATTCACTTTGTTTTCGAACCAGATAGTTCTTTCCCAAAAGGGAAATTTTTGTCATTAGTTCATCAAGTTCGGTAGACCTAGATTCTAAAAGAGTTTTGGGATTTTGGAATACAGGCCTTGTGGTAAGTCCCGTCCATTTTTCTTTTCCCAAACGCACCACTGCATTTAGAGCCGCTTTTAGCCTTTCTTCCATTTCATCCAAACGGATGAGGGTGTCAGAAACATTCGGAATCGCAAGTTTTGCCGCAGCTGTAGGAGTGGGTGTTGTTGAGTCCGCAGCAAGGTCTGTTAGAACACGATCAATTTCGTGTCCCACGGCTGAGATAATGGGAATCCGAGAATGGTAATAAGCCATTACCACTGCTTCTTGGTTGAATGCCATTAAGTCTTCAAAAGACCCGCCACCACGTCCTGCAATGATCACATCCACTTCCCATTTCGGATCATTGATTTCTTTAATGGCTTCGATGATTGAGGTCTCAGCTCCGTCTCCTTGTACAAGGCAAGGGGATACTAAAATTTGAATGGATGGGTTCAGGTCAGTGGCAATTCTGATGATGTCTTCTACTGCAGCACCTTTTGGTGATGTAACAATGCCTAGGCGTTTTGGAAATTTAGGCAGAGGACGTTTGTGTGTGGGGTCAAAAATTCCTTTTTCATGAAGTGCCTTTTTTAATTTTTCAATTTTTAAAAGGATGTCCCCTTCGCCAATTTCTTCTACCTTTTGTACGGTTAAACTATAATAGCCACCTGGTTCATAAACAGAGATGGAACCATAAACCAAAATCTCCATTCCGTTCCGAAGAGGAGTTCCTTTATAGTTTTTTGCCTGAAAAGAAAAGAAGGCACATTTGATGACACTAGATGTATCCTTCAGAGAAAAATACATATGTCCGGAACTATTGGTTTGCGAGTGGTTGGAAATTTCGCCTTTTACCCAAATATTTTTAAATTCAAGTGAGTCTTGGAGTTTTGTTTTGATGAGGCGGTTTACCTCACTCACACTGAGAGATGTGTCCACTGTTTCCATTTAAGTGTTTTGAAAACGAGTTTCTCTAAAGATTTTCCAAAAGTCCCAAAGGATGATGACAAGTGTTAAGGCCATAGGGCCAATGATGATTCCGGCAACACCAAACTCTTGTAAACCGCCGATAAGAGATAAAAAAATTAAAAAAGGATGGGTTTTCAATTTTTTATCTAAAATTTTAGGTTTTACTAGGTTCTCTAAAATTAGATAACTTGCAGCTCCAGCAATCATAAAAAGAACACTTCCTGTCCAGTTTTCTTGCACAAGCCCTATATACAAACCAATCGGTAACCAAACCACAGAGGTTCCAATTACGGGAATCAGTGAAAAAATAACAGCAATACTAGAAAGTAAAAACTTATTAGAAACAGATGTAAAAAGTAAAAGTACATAGATGAGAGCACCCTGTAGTAGGGAAATGAAGAGGTTTCCCATCATCACTGTTCGAATGGCTTCTTCGATCCGTCTTCCTAATCTTTCTTCGATTTCAGTAGGAAAGGGGAGTAAAAGAAAAAGTGCATGTTCCATCCGACTCCCTTCTTTGTATAAAAAGAAAAGTAGGATGAAAGTAAAAAAGGCATTAAAGATAATTGCACCAGGAACTTCAAAGGATCCAAGTAAAAATCCAGAAGAGTTTTTTAATAAACTATAAATGGAATCCAAATTGAGAATGTCCATATGTTGGCCCACATATTCGCGGTACATCAGCGGAAGTTTGATCCAGAAAAATTCATTTTCTGTAAAAAAATCGGTGAGCATAGGGCTATTCAGTAATAAAGAAACAATCGATTCTTCGGTGAGTTGGTTTCTGATATAACTAACCAAATTTAAGGATTCCCTAATTAAGGTAGAGAGTATCAAATAAGAAGGAATGAATACACCAGCTAACATCAGGATCACCATAATGTAGGGCGATAATCCATGAAACTTAACTCCGAGAAGGTTCTTTAGTTTTTTATGGATTTTTCTAGTGGTCAGATAAAAGAGTAAAGCAAGGAAACTGGCCCAAAGAAAAGGTTTGAATACAAAAAACAAAGTCAAACAGGTTCCTATAAAAATGGCACCTAAAAGAAGATAGACGATTGTTTCGTTTTTGTTTTTAATCCAACTCATCATTAGTAACTAGAATGTTTTCTAAAATAAAAACGTAGATAATTTGTGTCGCTTCCCGATTCAGAGACAATGATTGAAAGTGACTTTTTGATAAAACCTTCGAGTAAGTAAGACGTCTCACCATTTTTTTCTGTTTTTTCAATGAGTTTCCAATCACCTTGGGCGGCTCTTGCCTCGATTCTGTTTTTAATCATGGCCAATTTTTCTTCGGACTCTATCAGAATGTATGCTTCTTTGGTATGGATATGACTTGTTTTGAATTCACTAGAGTGTAGGAAAGTTGCCTTTTCAGGAAAAAAAGACTGAGGGAAGGCAGGTGGTGCTGAAGTCGGATACTTGGTGATGATGATATTGTCGAATCGATAGATTTCAGTTTGAGGAATTGGTCTACATTCCCAAAGGAGAAGAAGTAAAATGGGGAAAAATCGAAGCATTACGGAAAGCAAATGCTAAAGCATCGATTCCTTCCATTCATTTTTTTAAATCTTTGTTGCCATCTGCCTTAGAGGCATATCTTTTTTCTTGTGTTGGATTTTCTACAGTTTGATGCCTTTCTAACTCGGATTTTGGAGTTACCTCCGGTTGTGCTTTGGGTTTTCTTCTGTTTCTCTAATTTTTTGGAGAATGTATTCCCACCTTGGCCAGGAGATACGGTCACTGTATTTTCTGGGTTTTTATCCTCGAGTCCAGGTTCTCCACTTTCCTTTCTTTCCATTGTCATCGCCACCTATCTCGGAAATTTATTAGGAGCCTTGGTCATGTATTTTTTTGGAGAGAGGTTCTTGCTATTTCTAAAACGATCGCAGTTCCCTTTTTTATCCGCAATCTACCAAGAGGAAAACTTACATAAGACCTTAGATTGGTTTCGTCGTTATGAATTTGTAGTGGTATTACTGTCCCGATTTTCCGCAGGCATTCGGTTCTTTGTCTCGATTGTTGCCGGAATGTCCAAAATGAACATCATTAAATTTGTAGTTTTATATACCTTAGCCATTTCTCTTTGGTGTGGGATCCTTCTTTTTGGTGGTTCCCTCTTGGGATCCAACTGGAACCAAATCGTTGTTATGTTATCTTACTACAACCAAACGATTGGAATTGTTCTTATTTGTGTTTTTTTGTACTTTATATACCAAATTAGGAAGAAAAGAAATACAAAGTTGACATGAATTTGCTCTCTATTAGGGTTTTCTCGCATGAACTCTTGGGGAAATATAGCGTTTGATTTTTATACATTCGGCTCACTCGTCGGTGTTATTTTTACTTTTTACAATGCACAATTTTTTTTAACGGTAAAAGAAAAGTCGGAGGCAACCTACCGATTGGGGATGGGAACACTTTGGCTGGGTCTATTTCATTTAGGGTACCTGGTGAATTTTTCCTTTATGGGACCTGCCTCTGCCTATTTGCGCTGGTTTGTGATCGTTGGCGCAATGGCAGGAGCCACTTATTTAACCAGTTTCTTCCTAAGTTATCCCGAAGTTTACTTTCCTAGACTGAAGAAATATCTTTTTGGGTTTATGAACTTTATCGTTGTGACTGTCACTGGTTACTTTGTTTATGTTAGTTTAACAGCCGGTAGGTTGTTTTTCTTTAGTGGTCATTATTGGGATTTTCCCCTTCCTGTTTTTTACAAAGTATACGCACTGATCGTTTTAGTATTTTTTGTAACATTTTCCCTCGTTGCCATTTTACAGATTTTTAAAATGCCAAAAGAGTCTCGTTTTGCTACGGCAAGCATTCTCATTGCCTTTATCCTTGTCACCATCCTTCCCGGGATTATGAATGCACAATCAAGAGATGGAGCCATTGGGCGTGGATTGTATCAAACAATCACAGATTTGGTTTTGGTGGTTGGACTTTTTGTGGCAAACGTTGTTTATATCAATAACACAAAAGACAAAACCACTATCATTTCAAGGATCATTGGGATATCTCTTGCCTCCTTTCTTTTGGTTTTACAGTTGGTTGCCTATGCGGTGATCCAACAGTCGGAATCCAATTATGATATGGTGCATACAGCTCGGGCCAAAAATTATATCGCGGGACTAGAAACAGACCAAATCCCCAGTTTTCACTATACCTATGATATCAACCAAAAGGAATTTTCTTTAAAACAGGGAATCGCTGAAACCGCTGTAGATCCTGTGGATTATGAATCTGAATATTGGAATTCCTGGGCTTTAGAAACCATTCTTTCTTTTAGAAATAAAAATGATTGGAAGGGAAAAACGGAGAATTTATTACCCAAACTTCCGGACACAAGCAAAGGTTATGCGGCAGAGATCAAACGACTTCTTAGCTTAGATACAGTAAATAGCCCGGAATTACTCATCCAAGAACTAGAATCAGAAAAGCGGAAAATTCTTTATACAAGAAATAAACTCAGAGAAATACCTGCGAAAAATTTTTCAGAGGGAGCTCTCTCTCTCGTTTCTAAAACAGAAGGTCCACTTTCTGGATTTTATGGAGTCGCTCGTACTGTTTTAGATTCAGACATCTCTGAGGAAAAAAAATCAGAAGTCCTCGACCAGATCTTCTCACCAATGCCTAACCATGGAGATAGAAATTACCGTGGGCGCGTTAAGTTTTCAGAAAATAATCCAGAGTATTCGTTTTACGTAAGTTATTTGGTGGTAGATAAGGGAAAAGGCCTTATTCATGAGGTAGGTTATCCTTATTTAGATTACCGGGAATTCCAGGAAGAAGTGACTCTTCCTTGGATCATTGGTGTTTTGTTTTTAGCCTTTTTAGTCATCTTTGGATACCGTCTCTTTTTCTTATTCGCACTTCTTCGACCCATTGAACAAATCATCGAAGGTTTGACTGAGGTAAATTCAGGGAACTTGGAACATAGGCTAACCGTTCACGTAGAAGATGATATTGGATTTATGGCACGGTCTTTTAACCGGATGGTGCGTTCGATCCAAGCAGCAAGAAAAAAATTGGAACAGTATGCAGATCAGCTGGAAGTAAAAGTTCAGGAACGAACCAAGGAATTGGAAAACTCTTTAAAGGAAGTACAATCTTTAAAACACCAACAAGATGGGGATTATTTTTTAACCTCTCTACTTTTACAACCATTTAATGCCAATAATGCGAATCATGATAACGTTCAAGTTGATTTTTTACTCGAACAAAAGAAAAAATTTACCTTCCGCCAATATGAAAAAGAAATTGGTGGGGATTTGAATATTGCCAATCAGATTTTTCTAAATAATAGATCTTATACAGTGTTTTTAAATGCAGATGCTATGGGAAAATCTATGCAGGGAGCAGGAGGAGCACTTGTTCTCGGTTCTGTATTTGAATCTATCATCACACGAACCCAACTCTTAGGAGAGGCAAGAAATACCTATCCAGAACGTTGGATCAAAAATACCTTTTTAGAACTTCATAAAATCTTTGAAGGTTTTGATGGTTCTATGCTTGTTTCTTTGGTTCTTGGACTCATTGATAATGAAACAGGACTTTTGTATTTTATCAATGCAGAACATCCTTGGATGGTTTTGTATCGAGATGGAATTGCGAGTTTTATCGAAAACGAACTGATGTTTCGAAAACTCGGAACCTCAGGAGTCCAAGGAAATTTATATATCAAAACCTTCCAATTGGAAGCAGGGGATGTTCTTCTTGCTGGATCAGATGGAAGAGATGATTTACTCATCTCACATACTGAAGATGGAAAACGTGTGATTAATGAAGATGAAAGACTTTTCCTTCGAGTTGTGGAATCAGGTAAAGGGGAACTTGACGGTATTTATGAAGAACTTCGTAAGTATGGCAGTTTTACGGATGATTTATCTATTTTACGAGTTTCTTTTATTGAAGAAAAAGAAAGATATAAAATTGAAAAGGAAAGACTAAAAGAAATCCAATCGCTTTTACACAAAGCAAAAGAGGCAAGTGAGTCCTCTGACTTACAAGAAGCGGTTTCTTATTTGGAAAAAGCAAATTCTTTGGAAGAAAATATTCCAGAGATCAAAAAGAAATTCATCCAACTCTACTTAAAACTGAAAGACTATGGGAACGCCAAAAAGATGGCCAAAGACTATAGTCTTTTAAAACCAATGGATACGGAGATTATGTACATTACGGCTTTTTGCGCCCGTAAAGTTGCCGATATCAAAACGGCCATTGATTTTGGAGAAAGGGTTCGCCTTCGTGATCCAAATCATGTCAAAAACTTGATCAATTTGGGTCAGACCTATCTAGCCGATAAAAATCTATCTCGGGCGGAGAATATTCTTGGGTCAGCTCTAGAATTGGATCCCGAAAATCCTAGTTTGCAAAGGCTTCTTGACCATATCCGAAAAAAACAAAATAGGCAAGATGTCGTAAACTAGAGTCTAAAGTCTACATTGAGTGAAACGTTTCAGATAGAAATTTCCCATACATTTAGGGACTTTAAAAAGGAAGAATGGAATCTACTGGTTCCTCCTGATTCCGTCTTCCAAGAATATGAATTTTTATCGGGTTTAGAAAATACCGATTGTATCGGAAATTCCGACTGGGTTCCTGTGATCACTTCTGCTAGACGAGAAGGAGTATTGATGGGTGTCCTTCCGGCTTACCTTCGGAGTGACTCTTATGGGGAATATATCTTTGATTTCCAATGGGCCAATGCCTTTCACAGAGCGGGGATTCCTTACTATCCAAAACTTACTGTTGCGGTTCCTTTCACACCAGTGACCGGGACTCGGATCTTACTCCATACAAATTTAAACGAGGCAGAAAGAGAGTCCCTTGCCTCCACTCTATTACAAAACCTTTTAAAATTTGGGAAAAAGAAGGAAACCTCGTCGGTTCATATTTTATTTTGCAAAGAGGAAGAACAGAGTCCAGGGATTCAAAATTCTTTTGCTCCTAGACTTTCTCACCAATACCACTGGTTTAACAAAAGTTTTGCGAATTTCGATGAGTTTTTATCCACTCTTGTAAAAGATCGTAGAAAAACCATCCGCCAAGAACGAAGAAAAATATCCGAATCTGGTTTAACCATCCAAACTCTTACTGGTGACCAGATCACAGAAGAGCACGCTCATATTTTTTATGAATTCTACAAGGATACTCATTCCAAAAAATGGGGCCAACCTTATCTGAACCGGAAGTTTTTTTTGGAAATGCATAATCACTTTCGACACCGTTTGGTTCTGGTTTTGGCTTCGGACGCACTCGGAAAACCTATCGGTGGGAGTTGGAATGTCTACCGGGATGGATTTTTATTCGGACGGTATTGGGGAGCTTTAGAACATGTTCCTAATTTGCATTTTGAATGTTGTTATTACCGATTGATTGATTTTGCAATCGAACATAAAATGGAACGAGTGGAAGCCGGAGCCCAGGGAGAACATAAATTTCTGAGAGGGTACGAGGCAGTTCCCATGTACAGTTTGCATCATATTTATAATGAACAAGGGCGGGCGGCCATTGAGTCCTATTTGGAACGAGAGATTGTGATGGAAAGAGAAAATATTTCCGCTTACAATGCGCAGTCTCCAATCAAAACGCTTCGAGGAGAAGGATAATGTCAGATCCCAAACGAAAATCTTACACGGATATGAATGTGGAACTTCTCGAAAGAGAAAAACAGAAAAAGAAATTAAAAAAACCGGATCGGTATAAGGTCATCCTCATCAATGATGATTACACTCCCCAGGAATTTGTAGTTTATGTACTAGCTAATGTTTTTAGGAAATCTATGGAAGAATCTCGTCAAATTATGTGGAAGGCACATACTTCTGGTTCTGCAGTTTGCGGGGTCTATTCTTTGGACATTGCTAGGACAAAAGTGGCAGAAGTACATAAATTAGCGGATGATGCCGGGCACCCATTACAATGCCAACTGGCAAAAGAGGAGGACGAATGAACCTTTCCCTTGATTTAGAAAAAACCTTAGAACTTGCGGGAAAAGAAGCAAGTAAATACCATCATGAATTTATTACATTGGAACATTTGTTATATGGTCTTACTTTTAATGAAAAAACAAAAGAAGTTTTGATTAGTGTCGGATGTGATTTGGATCTACTTAGAAAAGATCTGACGGATTACTTTGAAGAAGATCTTTCTACCATAGCTGTTCCCAACTTAAAAATCCAACCAAAATACACTGTGGGAGTACAGTTTGTCATTCAGTTTGCGGCCTTTCATGTCCAAAACTCAGGAAAAGAAGAGGTCGATGGAAATAATGTGTTAGTTGCCCTCTTTCGAGAGGAAGATAGCCAAGCCTTTTATCTCCTTGCCAAACAAGAAGTGAATCGCCTGGATGTGATCAAATATATCTCCCATGGGGTCAAAAAAGAAACCGAATCCGAGGAACCAAATTTTACAGAAGAAGCTGAGGTAGAAGAATCAGAAACTGGTCCAAAAAAATCAGCCCTTGAAAAATTTTGTGTCAATCTGACAGAGAGAGCTAGAGAGGGAAAACTAGATCCTTGTATTGGGCGTGAAGTAGAAATAGAAAGAACCATTCATATCTTATCTCGAAGAAGAAAAAATAATCCTATTTTTGTCGGGGAAGCAGGTGTCGGAAAAACTTCTATCGTAGAAGGAATTGCAGAACGAGTGATCAAGGGACTTGTTCCGAAGAGTTTACTCAATATCGAAATTTATTCTCTGGATATGGGCCTTGTGATGGCGGGAACAAAATTTCGTGGAGAATTTGAAGAAAGACTCAAATCCATCTTACAAGAAGTTGTCGGTAAACCTGAACGAATTATTTTTGTGGATGAAATCCATACGATCGTGGGAGCGGGTGCTGTGTCTGGTGGAAGTTTGGATGCATCCAATTTAATGAAACCAGCACTAGCCAATGGAGAACTCAAATGCATTGGCACCACAACTTACAAAGAGTATAAATCCATATTCGAGAAAGACCATGCCCTTTCCCGAAGGTTTCAAAAAATTGAAGTCACCGAACCTTCTAGAGAAGATGCGATTGAAATCTTAAAAGGCCTCAAACCAAAATATGAATCCTTTCATGGCGTGACTTATAGTGCTAAAGCCATTGAAGCTTGTGTGGATTTATCCAGTTTACATCTTCGAGACAGATTTTTGCCAGACAAAGCCATTGATTTGATGGATGAATCGGGCGCCTTTGTAAAGTTACGTGATGAAAAAAAGGAAAAATCAAAAAAACAAGTAGGGATTTTAGAAATAGAATCTCTTGTCGCCAAAATTGCCAAAATTCCTGAAAAAACAGTGAAGGCTGACGACAAAAAGAAATTAGAACATTTGGATACAGAAATTAAATCAATCGTTTTTGGCCAAGACCATGCCATTGAACAGGTAGTAGATGCCATCCATTATTCTCGTTCCGGTTTAAGTGATGAAGGAAAACCCATTGGTAGTTTTCTTTTTGTTGGACCTACCGGTGTTGGTAAAACGGAAGTGGCTAAAACTTTGGCAGAAAAGATGGGTGTGGAGTTTTTACGTTTTGATATGAGTGAATACATGGAAAAACATTCCGTTTCACGTCTGATCGGAAGCCCTCCCGGTTATGTGGGGTATGACCAAGGTGGTCAACTCACAGATGCGATTGCCAAAAATCCACATTGTGTTTTGTTATTTGATGAGATAGAAAAAGCTCATGAAGATATTTATAATATTTTGTTACAAGTGATGGACCATGCGACACTTACGGATAGCACGGGAAAAAAAGCAGATTTTCGAAATGTGATTCTCATCTTAACGACTAATACCGGAGCCCAGGAAAGTTCGAAACCACTCCTAGGGTTTGATACGGATCGTCATGATGACCGGTCTTTAAAAGCAATTGAACGAACCTTCACTCCCGAATTCCGCAACCGTCTGACTGCAGTAGTGGAATTTGGTGCCTTGTCTGTCCAGGTTGTAGAGTTAGTTGTCAAAAGGATGTTCCGAACTTTACAATCCAAAGCGAGTGAAAAAGGAATCCATTTGGAATTATCCGAAAAAGCAGTGAGGCATTTGGCAGTCACTGGTTATGATAAAGCCATGGGTGCAAGACCCATCCAAAGAATTTTAAATTCGGAAATTGGTAAGCCGCTTTCCAAAAAAATTCTTTTCCATAAAGATAAGGTAAATCGTTACCTCGTTGATGTGGTGGAAAAGGATGGGAAGGAAACTTTAGAGATTCGGGAAATATCTATTTAAACTTTTGCGATCATTGTATAGATGATCGCAAAATCGTTTTTTAAAAAATTTTTCTAATTGTTTAAGAGAGTCTGCCTAATACCTCATCTTCTTTTTTGAAAGTGAGGTATCCAAATACAAAAGCTAAGAACACGGATCCTAAAAATAAGTAGAAGGAAAGTCCAAGTCCTACTTCCTCTGGTTTAACAAAGTCATAAAAATAACGTTTGGGATCCAAATACCCCCAAATCACAAAGACAATGGCAATCATTTCGGTAGAGAAAAACCAGATTCTCGTCCAAGACGACTTCCAAAATCCTAAAAAGAAAAAATTCAAAAGACTAAGTAGAATAAAAACCGAATTAAGTTTTGGACCAAGAAAAATAGTTTCTACCATTTCGAAAAAACGAATTTGGTAGGAGAACCATGGCAATACAGAAAAGAGGAGTTGTAAAAATAAAAAAATAAAAAATATCTTATCATACAAAAGTTTTGTATTCCAGTAGCGATACAAAGCGAGAAAAATCCGTTTGGTCAAGTGCCACCAAGCTAAGACCAACTCAGGAACAAATAATAGAGATTCTTTGAAAAACTGAAAAAAATCAAAACACTTAGAAAGAAGGGAGTTTGTCATTCTACTTCTGCAACCATTTCCAGTTCTACACTCGCATCTAGGGGAAGAGAACTGACTCCAATGGCAAACCTTGCATGTTTTCCTTTGTCTCCAAAAATTGCAGCGAGAAGTTCTGATGCACCATTGGCAACTAAATGTTGTTCGGTGAAGTCTGGAGTTCCCGAAACAAAAACACCAAGTTTGACAATCGATTTGATTTTCTCTAAAGACTCAATGTGTAACAATGTTGCGGCCAAAGCATTTAAAACACATTGTTTGGCTTCCTCTTTGGCCTCTTCAAGGCTTAGATCCTTACCAACCTTTCCTGTTTTTTTCAGTTTTCCACCGACGAGGGGCAATTGCCCAGAGGTGAAAACAAGGTTTCCTGACCTTTTGGAAGGGATATAAGCAGCTAAGGCTCCCGGCACGGAAGGAATTTCTAAGCCCAATTGTTTCAAAGTATCTTGGATCGACATTGGATTCCAGGCTAGGCGGGGCTACCTTAAGGGACAAAATTTTTTTTCCAAAATCCTTTAAAAATAGAAACAATATTGACGATTAGCAGTCAAAGATATAGATTGCTAGTTTATATGGCAGTCTTGCAGTTAGAGTGCTAATAAGGAGAATGAGCATGTTATTCCGAATTCTAGACCCACAAACCAAAGGAAATCAGTTCTGGAGAGATTTTGACAGGCTGAACGATGAGTTGACACGTTCCATTTTGGATCACCAATTTGGTTCTTCCTCCAATTTTCCCCCAGTCAATGTATACACAAAAGAAGAAGAGGCTCTTGTGACCTGTTTACTTCCAGGTCTTGAACCAGACCAAATTGAGATCAATGTGAAAGATAATTTGTTATCAATTCACGGAAGAAAAAAAGCAGAGGAGTTGGCAGAAGGAACAGAAGTGCACCGCCGAGAAATTTTTTCTGGAGAATTTCATAGAACCTTAGAACTCCCATTCCGCGTGGATCAGGAACATGTTCTTGCTAAATTTACAAATGGGATTTTAAACATCCATCTTCCTCGTAGAGAAGAAGATAAACCTAAAAAAGTATCTATCACAATTGGATAAGGAGAACGTTATGAATACACTCACAAAAGATCACAAACAAGAAACCACAGAGGTTTCAGCGCAAGGAAAAGAAGAGAAAACGGTAACACGCGTTTATTCACCAAATGTGGATGTATTGGAAACAGAAGAGGCAATTTTATTTCGTGTAGAAATGCCAGGAGTCGATCAATCTTCTGTTGAGATATCCATAGAAAAGGACCAATTGATTTTGGAAGGAAAATTTGTATCCCTTGAAGAAACACGTGGTCAAGTGCGACTTGCTGAATACCGAGAAGGAAATTACTTTCGTAAATTTACGATAGGGAAAGCAATTCATTCCGAAAAAGCAACCGCAAAGATGAAGAATGGAATTTTGGAACTAACCATTCCGAAAATAGAACCTAAAAAAACAAAAATCGAAATTCAAAAATAATCAGAGCTCTTTATGGTGTTTGGTAGTATCTAAAGAGATTATGATTGACCCGGTTTACCTAAAAGTGGTGAGCCGGGTTTTTCTTTTAAATTAATCCACGAATCGTTTTTACTAATGTCTGGTTTTCTTCCGGTGTTCCAATGGTAATCCTAATATAATCTTTGGAAATTCCTGTGGAAAAATAACGAATGAGAATATTCTTTTCTTTTAATTGTAAATACAAACTTTCGGGAGAAACACCTAACTTTGGTTTACAAAATAGAAAATTCGTAGAGGAGTTTGGAATTTCAAATCCTAATGATTCTAATTCCTTTTTCAATTTTGTTCTTTCTGAAATGACAAGAGACCTTTTTTCCAAGAAGTATTCTTTATCTGCATAAGAAACTTCTGCAATGACCTGATCTAAAATTCCCACATTATAAGAATCTTTTAGTTTTCTAATCCAAGAAATTACTTCTAAGGACCCAATGAGGTAACCAACACGAAGACCTGCAAGGGCATAAGATTTTGAAAAAGTTCTAGAAACTACGAGATTGGGATGGGTTTTGATTTCGGAAACCAAACTTGAGTTTGGTTCTGTGAAATCAATATAGGCTTCATCAGAAAGTACGATACCTTCAAAATTTTTAATTAAGTTTAAAAGTTTAGATTTTTCTTCTTCTACACCAGTAGGGGCATTGGGATGAGCAAAACAAAGTAATTTGCCTTTTTCTTTTGCTAATGAATCAAAATCAAAATGTAAATCATCCTTAAGTGGAATCGCTTTATAAGTAGCCCCCACCATCATTTGTTCCGTAAGCACAGGATAAAATGAATAAGTTGGGTCTGGAGCCACAATTACATCTTTTGGCCCCACAAGTGCTTGGAATAACAGACGTAAGGCTTCATCGGAACCATTGGTGACTAGAATTTGATTTGGATCTAAATCGTAATCTTTTGCGATCAGTTCTTGTAATTTTCTACCGTGGTAGTTGGGATACTTCCGTAATACACCTGATTCTAACACTTTTTCTACGGCTTCTTTAATTTTGGGAGAAGGCGGATAAGGGTTTTCGTTGGTATTTAGTTTGATAGTAGAAGTGCTAAGGCCAGGTTGTTCCCCCGGTGTATAAGGTTTAAATGCAGGGAGTTCCTTACGCACAAGGGCTTCTATCGAAAATGTAGAAGATAAGTTTGTCATTGGATTATAACCGGTTCAGGGCATTGATATAGGCTTTCGCACAGGCTTCAATGATATCTGTGGAATCACCTTTACCAACCACCCGACGTTCTCCATCTTCCAAAGTCACGGAAGCTTCTGCCATAGCATCGGTTCCTTCTGTGACAGGAGAGATCACAAGTCTAGAAAGGAGTGGGGAAAGACCAGTCACTTGGTTAATGGCTTTGAAGATACTATCAACCGGACCATCACCATGGGCTTCACCTTGTTTGATTTCTCCTTTGATTTGAAGTGAAATTTTGGAATCGGGAGTTTTGTTCGTTCCGGTATTTTGTTCAAAAGAAACCAAACGATAGATTTCATCTACTTGTGAACGACTGATCTCACCTTGAAAAAGGGCCGCGATGTCTTCATCAAAAACTTCCTTTTTTTTATCAGCAATTTCAAGGAAGCGATTGTATGCATTGTCTATTTCTTCTGGTTTTGGGTCAAATCCCATACGAATGATTCTGTCTTTAAAACCAGCGCGACCCGAGTGACGTCCAAGCACCATTCGATTGGATTTGAGGCCTACGGATTCAGGAGTCATAATTTCATAAGTTTGTCTGTTTTTAATCACACCATCTTGGTGGATTCCTGATTCGTGAGCAAAAGCGTTCGCACCCACAATGGCTTTGTTAGGTTGTACTACCATTCCTGTTGTAGTTTTTACCAAATGAGAACCACGAGTGATCAGAGTGGAATCTATTCTTGTTTCCACCCCAAAGGCATCTTTTCTAGTTTTTAAGGCCATTACCACTTCTTCCATGGCAGTGTTTCCGGATCGTTCTCCAATTCCGTTGATCGTACATTCGATTTGACGTCCACCTGCAAGAACGGTAGCCAGTGAGTTTGCAACAGCAAGACCAAGATCGTTATGGCAATGTGCAGAAAAGATAACCTTGTCGGCACCCTTCACTTCTTTTTTTAGAAAACGAAATAAATCCATATACTCTTGGGGAGTTGTATAACCTACAGTGTCGGGAATGTTGATGGTGGTGGCTCCTTCTTCGATCACTGCCTCGACTAACTCACGTAAGAATTCCCATTCTGACCTGGTAGCATCTTCTGGTGAAAATTCGACATCGGTAACAAAGTCTCTTGCCATCTTCACTGCGGTTCTGGCCATTTCTAAAACCTCAGAGGGCGACTTACCCAATTTATGTTTCATATGGATGGGAGAAGAGGCAATAAAGGTATGAATTCTTTTGAGTTTAGCGGGTTTTAGGGCGTCCCGTGCGGCTTCCAAATCGGGACGAAGGGCCCTTGCCAGTCCACAAATGACGGGGCCTTCAATTTCACGGGCGATTCGTTCTACGGCTTTAAATTGTACAGGAGAAGAAACTGGAAATCCAGCTTCGATGATATCCACTTTCATACGAGCCAGGTGTTGGGCAATTTCTACCTTTTCATCTTCGCTCATGGCTGCGCCAGGGCATTGTTCTCCGTCCCTTAAAGTGGTATCAAATATGCGTACGTAATCTTCCATCTCCTTCCAGATCATACGTTCCCCTGGCTCTGTCAAGGAGTATGGAATGCACCTGTGATCCAATGATACGGTTTTCCTTCCTTACCGACAGGGATGGGAGTTTTTTCCCCCTGACTCCAGAATCGAATGGGTTTTTCCCATTCATAAGGCACTTCCTTACTCGAAATAGAGGAAAAATAGGATTGGGTGTTCTCTCTTGGAAAGGGCAAACGAGATAGAAGAATGACTAACCCTAGAAGGATTGGAAATAGATAGAAGAGAGAAACTGACTTAAATTTTGAATGCAAAACCCAAGTGAAGCCAAAGATTCCAAAAAACAGGAGAGGAAATAAATAGCGAATGGGGTAAGGATGTAAATAGGTGAATCGTCCCACAAGAAGGAGTAAACCTAAAAGTACAGGCAAAAACACAAGGAACAAATGGCGGATGAGTTTAGGGAACTGAACAAAGGAAATGAGAATTAATCCCAAGAGTAATAGAATCGATTTTCCTTGGTAGTAGATATGTTTTGTAAAATCCCAGAGGTAAGCCCCCGATAGATGAAAGATTTCAGATACTCTTAGTTTTGAAAGATAGGTGACTAAAATTTCAAAACTACTGGGAATGGAAACAATTTGTCTGAGTGTCCAAAAACAAAGTTCTCCTAAGAAAAGAAATAAAAAAGCTAAAATCCAAAACCTTCTCTTTTGGAAGTAGGACATTCTTGTTGTGAATGTTTTTTCAGAATCCCAGATCCTCACGACAAAAAAAGAAAAGGCACCTACGGCAAATGAAAAGCGGTCAGAAATGTATAATAATAAAAACGAAATGAAAAAGAAGAAGATGAAATGATTGGGTAAAAATGAAATCGAATGAAAATTTCTTTGTTTCTCATCATTTAATAGAGAATAAAGATAAAGAGTGAGTAGTAAGGAGAAAAAAAATCCCGTGCTGTGGTGTGCCCCTGTCAGAAAGTAAACCAAAGGATGGGGTTTGTCTACGACCCAATATCCAAATAAAGAAAAAAATACAAAAAGGATTTCGAATAGAAAGAGAAATTGAAAAGATTTGATTTTGTCGGTATACTTAGAAAGAAAAAAAGAGATTCCTAACAGAACAAATCCCAATTGGAGAGTTCCAAAAAAAGTGGGAAGGTATAAAAAGGGAACAAAAGGATAAAGAAGGAAGTTTAAAAATAGGTCTGGAAATAAATAAGGAGAAGGCGGAAGATACCAATGAGTAATTCCTTTTCCTGTGATCCAGTCTTTGAGAAATAAGGGAAGGTATAACTGATCTGCCGAATATAAAAATTCGAAATAAATAGTTTCGCATAACAAAAAGTTTATGATTCCTGAAGTTAAAAAAAATAAGATATAGGCAAAAAAAGATGGGGATTGGAAAGACATTGGATATTCGACTTTATTCTATCAATTTAGACGGTGGAGAAAACACGACTCTCGCAGCACGGTATTACCAATCGTTTCTTGGGGGGACTCTCCTAAAAGAAAGTTTTGGTCATTTGGAATTGAAATTAGAATCGGGTGAATGTTTGGTTTTTTCTCGGGAAACAGAACATTGTCCGGTACGACCAGGAACCGTCACCCTCACTTGTGATCTATCTTTACAGAACCATCCTCAATTTTCTTCCTTAAAACTCATCCAATCGGTTCCAAACAAAAACTATTTTTTATACGAGGATCCTTGGGGGAACTGGATTTGGATTTATTTTTTAGATTCTAAAAAAGATGCCAACTGATCGGGAAAATCAGTGATAAGGCCGGCCACTCCCACACCAATGAGTTTTGTCCATTCCTCTTCAGTATTGGTTGTATAAGGGATGACAAGTAAGGATTTTTCCAGACACGACTGAACAAAATCTTTTGTACAAGCAGAAAGATGGGGAAGGATTAGGTCTGGTTCATAGTCCATATAATCCTTGTTTAGCGAATCTCCTTTTTCAACCAGGAGTCCTCGTAACACTTCAGGTTCTTCCTTTCGAATTAAATCCACAAGCTCCCAGTCAAAACTACTGACCCAAATTCGATCCTGAAGTTTTAATTTTCGAATGAGTTTGACAAGAGTTTGGGCCAAGGACTTTCTTTCTTCTGCGTTTCCTTCACTTTTTAATTCGATGTCAAAAACTGTATTTTCTGGTAGGGTTTGGATGACTTGGGAAAGGGTGGGAATCTGTTCTCCTTCAAAGGCTTCGTCAAAAAAACTACCAGCATCCAGTTCCGCAAGGGCTCGGTATTTATAGTCTTTCACTTTTCCTTTTCCATCAGTGGTTCTATCCACAGTGAAATCATGGATGACCACAAGTTCACCTGAGGCACAGAGCATTGTATCCAATTCGAAAAACCTCGTGGATTCCGATCCCACAAGAAAGGAGACAAGGGTATTTTCGGGAGCTAGTCCGCGTGCACCCCTGTGGCCAATATTGGTCGGTGTTTTTCCCAAGATGGTTTTTAATCTTTCGATTCTGGGTTGGAACATATTCACCTTATCCTGGTTGGATGGTAGATTCCATCCCTTCTTCTTCCATCGCAGCTTTGAACATCTGTGTTTTCAAAGTTTCTCCTAGGTAACGATCCACGTAGATATGGATGGCATAGAGAACTGGTGTGATGAGGATGGCCACTCCCAATTTATAAAGAAAGTTGGTATTGGCAATGGCAACGAGTTTGGGAACCGGATGGTATTTTCCGAGAGCGATAAAAATCACAACATAAGAATCGATGAGTTGGGAGATGATGGTTGACCCTGTAGCTCTCAGCCAAATATGTTTCCCACCCGTTTTTTTACGAAGGAAATGAAAAACATGGAGATCGATCATTTGCCCAATCACATAAGCTATGATGGAGCCTAGGATCACTAGTCCTGAGTTTGCAAACACCCGCTCAAAAGAAGCATCATCGATGGGCGACTCAGGGCTTGCCGGAATTTGGATATCAATCGCAATGAGTAAGTAGGCAAAACCAAGCATAACCATTCCTAAAAAGGTGGTGGCTCTGACCACTTTACGACCGTAATATTCGTTCAAAAGATCGGTAATGATAAAGGTTACTGGAAAAGGGATAACCCCCATAGTCATGGTAAACCCGAAGGCAAAAAATAATTTACTACCGGTGAGTTCCGCCAAAAGGAGAAAAGTGAGAAAAAAACTGAGAAGAACTGTATAAAGGATGACCGGTTTTTGTTTGAGAAGATGCATAACTTTCTTTTTCCTTTCTCTTCAATTTCGACTAGGAGAGAATCCCTTCTAAAAAAATATGGGATGAGAAATAGGTAGTGAGTCTTTTCAATATTCTCTACTCTTTTTTTCTCACTTGTTCGATAATCATACTAGAAGTTACCTATGTCCGAATCTGAAAACACACCCAAACGTCCACTCTCGAATGCTGCAAAATACAGCCTATTATTTGCCTCTTGGGTCTTTTTATCTGCCATCTCCTTTTATTTAGGAATGAATTTAATCCAAAGTGATGCTACTGCACTGGTTCTGAAAGATACTGCCAAAGCGGGAAACGCCAATCCAAGTGTGGTAGAAGCATCAACACCTTCTCTTGGTACTCCTTCGGAGATGGAAACAAAACAAGGTTCGGAATCAGAACCTCTGACGGTAGAAGAATCTGCTGAATTGCCAAACTTTCTTCCGGATGAAAACGTAACCTTTCGTTCTTCCGCTTGGTCCACAGATTGGACGGCAATGAAAAAGACGGTTCATTTATACAACGAGATCCATCCTTTTATTTATACGATGAAGGGTGGCCTTTCCAATAATGGAGAACTGATTTCCAGTTGGTCAAGTTCTTCTAGAAAAGAACGAGTTCAAGAACTTCGGGCTCTCAACCCAAAAGTCAAAATCATTCCAACCATCTTTCGTTGGGAAAATCCGAAAGAAAAAATCCAAGAGAATATTGGTATGGGTGGCAGAAATGACGTTCGCGACCACCATATCCAAGTGATCGTAAACGAAATTATGACTTATGGTTATGATGGGATTGATATCGATTATGAAGGTATGTCCTGTGACAAAAAAGAAAAGTTCGAAGAATTCTTTGTCCTTCTTGCTCGTGAAGTTCATAAAAAAGGGAAACTCATTTCCGTTGCCGTTCATCCCAAAACTCCTGCCGAGAAAAGTAAAAAGAAAGAACTGAATTGTAAGGGTCTCACGAAAGCCATCACTCTTGATTTTCGCGAAAATTGGAGAGGGCCGACCACTCATGATTACGCTTTTCTTGCGAAACATGCAGACCGCGTAAAAATTATGGCTTATGAACTCCACCCAAGAAAATACCATAACCCGGGTCCAGGTCCCCAAGCTCCGAATGTTTGGTTAAAAGACATCATCACTTATGCCAAAAAAAGAGTTCCCACTCATAAACTTTATATGGCAATCCCGACTTATGGTTATGATTGGGCACTTAACTGTAAGGCTTCTGCTAAAGCCATCTATCATTCTGATGCACAAAGAATCAAATCAGGAACTCATAAAAATCGTCAACCCACTGACATTAATCGTATCTTAAACGAAGAAAACAAAGTGGCAAGTTGGAGGAACTTATCTAAGTTTTCTGACATTCATAAAAACAGGGCTTACGAAGATCCTTCTCTTTGGTACACCAGTGGTGGTTGTGACCGTGTTGCGTTTTATATGAACCGCAAAGCCTTTGAAGAAAAAATGACTCTATTACGTAAGTATGATTTGGGTGGATTTTCTTTTTGGCAACTCGTTACAGACAATGATCCTGAAATCAATGTCTACTTAAGTAAACTTGTGCAAGGCCAACTCCCTCCGGTAGAAAAAGCGAAAGAGGAAGAAGAACCAAAAGAAGAAACTACCGTTCCTTCAGCAGATTCCTCAAAAGAGGGTTTGAAAGTCTCCGAATCTAAATCCAAAACAAAAACTAAAAAGTTTTAAATGAAAGCCTTAATCTCTTCGGATGTTCGTTTGCTTGCGAACCTCATCCAAGAGGGAAAGGTAGTTGTTTTTCCAACGGAAACCGTTTATGGAATTGGAGCTTCTACAAAGTTGGAGGCTTCTTGTTTACGGGTTTATGAAATCAAAGGCAGACCGAAAGACAATCCTCTCATTGCGCATTTCCATTCGATTGAATCTGTAGCTGGGGCTTGTGCATTAGGTGAGATAGGTCGTAAATTACTTGAAAAATTTTCTCCGGGACCTCTCACTCTGATTTTACCAAAAAAAGATAAATTTCTTTTTCCAAAAGATTTGGATACCCTTGCTGTTCGGATTCCTAGAAATCCTGTGATTCGTGAGTGGATTGAATTGTCCGGTGGACCCATTTCTGCCCCTTCTGCCAATCTCTCCGGTAGACCTTCATTAACAAAGTTAACAGATGTTGTGCGATACTTTGGAGAAACTGTAGATGCTATTTTTCAAGCAGAAGAGCCAAGTTTTGGAATTGAATCCACTGTGGTGAGTCTTTTCGGAGATAGACCAACGCTTTTAAGGCCAGGATCGATTGAATCGGAAGAACTTTTGACAGTCATACCAGATCTTTTGATTCCAGATTCTTTTAGTAAAAAAAATACATCGATAGTGCCTTTGAGTCCAGGAACCAAATACAAACACTATGCACCAACGGCCAAGGTTACACTTCTTTCTTCTGAGGAATTTAGTTTTAGTTTAAAGACGACGATTCAATTGGAGACGAATGCTTGGATTGGTTTTTCCTTTGAAGAAATCGATTCTGGTGGTTTAAAAATAGCGACAAAGGAAAAGTCTTTTGGGGAATATTCAAGAATTTGTTCTGTTTCGAGCAATGAAGATTACGCTTCGAAACTCTATGCATTTTTTGAGGTTTGCGACCAGATGGGAATGAAGGACATCTTTTGCGAAGTTCCAAGACCCGGGAAAGGAGAGGAGGGACTTCGCAACCGATTGGAAAAAGCTAAAGAATCTTAAATTTTAGTGAGTGATGGATCTTCTATTTTTCCAATCCAAACGAATGGGAGAAAGTAAAGAAACTTCACTTAAGGATTCTAATGTTTTTAATTCAGCAAGTAGTCCACCCAAGAGTGGAATTTTATTTTTTAAGTTATAAGCCGGTAGCTCTTCTGTGAGAGTGATGGGCCTTCCCCCTAATCTTTCTTTGACTTCATGAACTGCATCTAAAAGCCCACCAAGACTATCTACGATCCGATTTTCTACCGTTGGTAAATACACTCTCCCCATTCCAATTTTGGGGAGTTCTTCGAGAGGTATTTTCCTGCCTTCGGAGACTCGTCTATAAAATAGACCTTCAATTTTTTTGATTTGTGATTCTAAATACTGAACACTTTGTTTGGAGAGGGGTTGGAATTCGGAGTGGATATCTCGGAAAGGATAAAAACCCACCGCTTCTTTATTCAATTGAAATTTTTTGTATAACTTTTGTAAGTTGGCACGTATACTAACCGCTCCAATGGAGCCTGTGATACAAACAGGAGAGGCAGTGATATGATCCGTTGCGGATCCGATATAATAACCTCCACTTGCCACTGTATCCTTAAAATAAGCTGTCACAAGTTTTGTTTTCTTTAACTCCATAATTTCCTGATGGATTTGTTCGGAATAAAAGGCAGAACCACCAGGGGAGGAAATTTCTAGAATCACTGCTTTTATTTTTTTGTCTTCCGACAAAGCTTTTAGGTTGGGGATGAGGGAGAAGGCCTCAATTTTTCCATTTTCTCTATTTTTATGTAGGAAGTCTCCGCCAGAGATCCCTCCCTCCAAAGGAAGGACAACCACTTCTGCTTTTCTTTTGGGGAAGAGGCAAAATTCTTTCATTCTGTAATGGCGAGATGGATAAGTTCCCGAATAAATCTTTCTGTCCTCCGAAAAGAATTCTGTTTCTGTTTTGATTCCATGAATGACACCAGCTGATAAAAGTTCATCGGCAGATAACATGGGTTTGTAAAATAGTGACTCTAAGGATTTGTTTCCATTGGTAAGAGCTGTTAATAACACTTTTCTCAAATCTAAAATCAAAGTTTCTAAATTCTTTTTTGCTTCTTTAGAAAATTCTCCTCTTGTAAAACTTTCTGCAAAAGATTTGTACGGCCCAGAGGCAAAGGCTTGTACTTCAATTCCCCATGCTTTTAGAAACTTACCAAAGAACATTGGTTCGGCGCTGGGAAGTAGAACCATAAATTCAGATTCAGGTGCTAAATAAATTTCTGATCCGGTGGTGAGTAAAAGAAGAGTACCCACTCCACCTTCCTTTGCAAAGATTCTTATTTTTTTTCCTGATTCTTTGATCGCGAGGAGTTGGTTTCTGAATTCATAAAATTCAGAGAGGGTCCATTCGAGAGGTGGTAAAGAGATGTCTAAAGTTTTAATTTTATCGTTTTTTTGGATGAGTTTGAGAAGGATGAGAAGTTCCAAACGAGTTACGGTTTCTTCTTTTCCTTGTAATTTTTTGACAAAATAAGACTTATAAGAATCTTCAAAAACAGGAGGAAATTCTAGTTCGTAGACCTCGCGGCCCGATTGAAAAAGAAGGCTTAGACGTAGATAAATCTGGTACAGAAGCCGGAATGGAAGGAAAATTACCAAAAAAAGAATTCGAAACACGGGAGATCCTCTCCCGTCATTTCTTAAAATTCTTTCCAGAATGAAAGAGGAAAACAAGCTATCCGATGTGGATTCCTTTATTCGTATTCGTGGCGCTCGTGAACATAACCTTAAAAACGTAAACCTTGACATCCCTCGGGACAAACTTGTGGTCATCACCGGACTTTCGGGTTCGGGGAAATCCTCTTTGGCTTTTGACACCATCTATGCAGAAGGCCAAAGGCGGTATGTGGAATCTCTTTCCAGTTACGCCCGCCAATTCCTTGGGCAAATGGAAAAACCAGAAGTAGACCAAATTGAAGGTCTAAGTCCCGCCATTTCCATTGAACAAAAAACAACCCATAGAAACCCTCGTTCGACGGTCGGAACAGTCACCGAAATTTATGATTATTTACGACTGTTATATGCTCGCGTTGGGAAACCCCATTGTCCGAAATGTGGCACTCCGATTTCTAGTCTTTCTGTTGATCAAATCACTGACCGAATCAATTTATTTCCAGAAGGAACCAAACTGCAAATCATGGCCCCGGTCATCCAAGGAAAAAAAGGGGAACATAAAGAAGTTCTGGAGCGTTATAAAAAAGAAGGTTTCAATCGAGTGCGAGTGAATGGAGAAGTCTACTCTCTAGAAGATGAAATTCCTTTAAAGAAAAACTTCAAAGCAGACATCGATATCGTTGTGGATCGGATTGTGATGAAACCAGGAATCCAATCGCGGTTGTCCGATTCTGTGGAAACAGCTTTAAAAACGGCGGATGGAATTGTGGTGGTGGAAGATGGAGAAAAGGATCATCTATTTTCACAAAAATTATCTTGTCCTAAGTGCGATGATGTGAGTATCCCTGAACTCACTCCTAGGCTCTTTTCTTTTAATTCGCCATTTGGTGCTTGTTCCAATTGTGATGGACTTGGCGCATTATTAGAGTTTGATGAGTCTCTTCTTGTCACTGATAGAGAAGCCTCTTTGGCAGAAGGTTGTATCGAGGCTTGGGGAGGATCAAAATCCAATTCCTATTGGTATATGGCCACCATACAAGCGTTATCTAAAAAATTAAAATTCAATTTAAATACTGCCTGGAAGGATCTTTCCGAAAAAGTACGAAATACAATCTTACATGGAGATTCCTCCATTCATATAGATTATGATTTCCGCGGTGCCAATTCTCATTACGAGTTTTCCAAAAACTATGAAGGTGTGATTCCCAATCTAAAACGCCGTTACAAAGAAACAAAATCAGATTCCATGCGTCAGTGGTTTGAATCTTTTATGACCAATCATGATTGTGATGAATGTAATGGAAAACGTCTCCGTCCAGAGGCACTTGCTGTCAAAGTCCAAGGGGTGGGAATTGATGCTTATACAGGATTTTCTATTGAAAAAGCTTTAGAGTTCACAAAGGTCTCCGATTACAAAGGAGCAGAAGATACCATCTCCAAACCTATTTTAAAGGAGATCTTACAACGCCTTCATTTTCTAAACGATGTGGGTGTCGGGTATTTGAATTTAAGCCGCGCTGCCGGAACGCTTTCTGGTGGAGAGATGCAAAGGATAAGGCTCGCGACTCAAATTGGATCTCGCCTAATGGGTGTTTTGTATATTTTGGATGAACCTTCCATCGGACTTCACCAAAGGGACAATACGAAATTAGTGCAAACCTTAAAAGGCCTTCGTAATTTAGGAAATACTGTCCTTGTGGTGGAACATGATAAGGAAACCATGGAAGAGGCTGATTTCATTGTGGATATGGGCCCTGGGGCCGGAGTTCATGGTGGGGAAATTGTTTCTTTTGGAACTCCTGAACAAATCAAAAAAGACAAACATTCTGTGACAGGAAAATTCCTCTCGGGAGAAAAACGAATCTCGATGCCAAAAACCAGGCGCGAGGGAAATGGAAAATTTTTAAAGATTACCGGAGCTACTCATAACAACTTAAAGAATGTAGAAGTCTCCATCCCTCTTGGAACCTTAACAGTTGTTACGGGAGTTTCTGGATCTGGAAAATCAACTCTCATCAATGAGATTCTATATAAAGAACTCGCTAGTTCTGTGATGGGAATGAAACTCGTTCCCGGAAAACATAAAAAGATCATTGGAAAAGACCAAATCGATAAGGTCATTAATATTGACCAGTCTGCCATTGGTAGGACTCCACGCTCCAATCCTGCCACTTACACTGGTCTATTTACTTTTGTGAGAGATTTATTCAGCGGACTTGAGGAAGCGAAAGTTAGAGGTTATGGCCCGGGAAGGTTTAGTTTTAATGTTGCGGGCGGGCGCTGCGAAAAATGTGAAGGTGATGGAATCCTAAAAATCGAAATGCATTTTCTTCCTGACATTTATGTGGAATGTGAGGTTTGTAAGGGGAAAAGATACAACCGTGAAACTTTGGAAGTGAAATACAAAGGAAAACATATATCTGATGTTTTAGATATGACTGTTGAAGAAGCCGTTGTCTTTTTCGAAAACATACCAAATCTCAAACGAAAACTAGATACCCTTATGGATGTAGGTCTTGGTTATATCAAACTTGGACAAGCAGCCACTACCTTTTCCGGTGGGGAAGCACAAAGGATCAAACTTTCTACAGAACTTTCTAAAAGACCTACTGGTAAAACTCTCTACATTTTGGATGAACCGACAACGGGACTTCATTTTGAAGACATTGAAAAGTTACTTTCTGTTTTACAGGTCCTTGTGGACAAAGGAAACTCTATGGTCATCATCGAACACAATTTAGATGTGATCAAAGCAGCAGACTATATTATTGATATTGGGCCTGAGGGTGGAGACGGAGGCGGTGAGGTCATTGCTACGGGAACTCCAGAAGAAGTAGTCACTGTGAAACGTTCGTTTACTGGCCAGTACTTGAAAAAAGTTTTGGAAGAAGAAAAGGCACTCGATTTGAAATTTTCCAAAAAGAAATCAAAGTAATCTTTAGTGAGTCGAGATCCAGAAAACTTAATTTTAAAATATGGGATTTTGGGTTCTTCCTATCCCCAAGGAGTCAAGGGAGAAGAGATAGGTTTCTATCGGAGTTGGAAACCCTATCTGATCCAAGCAGGATTTTATCATTTTCTTTTGGGTTTAGAGTCTTACTTAGAATTTCAGAAAAAACTTTCTCTGCTCTCAGAGGAGAAAGTGGGAGTGTCCTTAGCGCTTGCTTGTATGGTGGAAGTCAATGTTGCGGGAGGGATTCTCGCTCAAGCAAAAGAGGGAAATACAAGCCATACTAAAAAGAGTGAAGAGTCCTCCGATTCGCTTTGGGATGCTTTTCGAGAAGAAAATCCAGTTCAGATTTTTGCTGTAGGAGTGAGTGAACCGGGGTGGGAAACCAAACTTCGTAAGTTAAGTTCGAAAGTTCAAGATGGAAAACTATCGGGAACCAAATCCTTTATTACGAATGGTGGAGAAGCTGATACCATCTTTTGGGTGACGAAAGCAGACGAAGGAAATCCTGTTTATTTAGTTCGTCGGAAAGTCCAAGAGCCGACGGATCTAAAACTGAACTCTAACGAGGCGGATCCTAGAACTCAAATCCAGGAAGAATTTTTTCACACCGATTTCACACCACAAGTAAGCCATCTCAAACTATCGTTATGCGAATATCCGATTTCGTCTCAAGATTTGGTTTTAAGAAATTACGGGAATCTTGGCCTTACATTAAGATTGAAAGAACTTCTTTCTTTGGTCTCTCTACTCATTGGAAAAACAAAAAAGATTTCTTTAGAGGTGGAAAGCGTCGCAAAGGAAAGAGAAAAATTAATTGCATGGAGGGAGGTTTTTCTTTCTAATTTAAAAGGAAATCCTAGTGGGGATTTTTTACTTTCCGGTTTTCCTTATCCCATAGAAGGACTTCTTGCCACGCTCACCGAGTATTGGAATTTGTCTTCTCCCAAAGAACTGAAAACAATCGATCCTGATTTCCAACTTTTCGTTTGGGAAGATCAATTCACCCAATACTTAATTCAAAAGAAAAAAAGAAAACTTTAATGGTGATGGTCGTGGGCGTGTCCGTGACTATGCCCGTGGTGACCAAATTCGCGTTCCGTTTCTCGTACAGAGATAATTTCTAGTTCAGTTTTCAATTCTGCCGAAAGGATTTCCACAGAAACAAAAGGAACTCCAAATTCTTCTTTTAAGACTT
This sequence comes from Leptospira brenneri, assembly GCF_002812125.1. Taxonomy (NCBI): domain Bacteria; kingdom Pseudomonadati; phylum Spirochaetota; class Leptospiria; order Leptospirales; family Leptospiraceae; genus Leptospira; species Leptospira brenneri. Next base: position 159,550 of record NZ_NPDQ01000004.1, on the reverse strand, counting down.
TGTGAATTTCCAAAACGATTTTGTCTCTGTCTCCGTCTTTTTTCACTAAAATCTGCAATTCTACTGAAAAGACTCCAGACGTAAGTTTTCGAACAGTGACTTTGGGAACCGATTCAATTCCTTGGAAAGCACGAATGTGTTCTAAAAGATGTTCTTTATCAAATTCGCTAGTGTCGGCCTCAATCAGAATCTCTATCGATTCCTTTACAATCCCATAGGAAGTTTTAAGAATAAAAATTCCGAGGATGATGCTGAGGAAATGGTCCACTTCTCGAAATCCAGTAAAACGAATGAGGAGAGCTCCAATGACAACTGCTAAAGTTCCAAGTAAGTCGCTTAACACGTGTAAATAGGCAGATTTTAAATTGAGGCTTGTTTTACTGACTCGAACTAGTAGCCCTGCCGACACTAAATTGATCGCAAAACCTATCACAGCATACGCAAACATTGAATCTGGTTCCACATGGGTAGATCCAGAAAAACGAAGATAACTTTCATAAAGAATGAAAATAGCAATTCCAATGAGTAGAATTCCATTGAATAAGGCTGCAAGAACTTCAAATCGATGGAACCCAAAAGGGTATTTGTTAGTTGGTTTTTTGGAAGCTATGAGTAGGGCAAATAAAGAAATGATATGAGCAAAAACATCCGTAAAAATATGACCTGCATCGGCAAAAAGGGCAAGGCTTCCACTCTCACGAGAGCCGATCCATTCGATAAAAAAAATAGCAATCGATAGTAAACCCGAAAGGCTTAGAAAAAATACCAGTCGGGAACGTTTAGGTCTTGGATTAGTCATTGTTTGTGTTGAGTGATCCTGTTGCTCTCGGTACAACAACGATATCCACTCTACGGTTGAGGGCTTTATTTTCCTTTGTTGTATTGGGCACTATGGGTTGGAATTCACCATAACCTGCACTGGAAAAATTTTTAGGATTTAAATTTTTGTTTAGTAACATGTATTCTAGAACAGATAATGCTCGTTCGCTGGATAGATGCCAGTTGTTTCTAAATTTTGTTTTGATAGGAACATTGTCTGTATGACCTTCTACAATGATGTAGTTTTCTGGGTAAGAGGCTAAAATTTCTCTGATCTTTTCGATTGCAGGTAGAATGGCTGGTTTTAATTCCGAAGACCCACTATCAAAAGAAATTTTATCATCGATATTGATGATGAGTTTATTGTGAAATCTTTTTAATCGGATTTGTCCGGAGGTGATTTCTTTTGCTAATTTTTCTTCAAACTCTCTGGTCTGTTCTGCCAGTCGTTCGAGTTCCCTTTTTTGTTCTTTTGTTAGCCTTCGAAGGTTTCCTAGTTCCTCTTCTAAATTGCGAATTCTTTCTTTTAATTCATCGATTTTGGCTTCATAAGTTTCACGAAGTTTTTGTTCTTTTTGAAGGCATTCTCTTTCCTTATCCTCCAATTTCTTTTTAAGAGCATCCAAATCGGCTCGGTCTTTTTCTTCCCGTTTTCTGTTTTCTTCAGCAAGGAGCCGTTCTTTATCAGTTCCTTTTTTTTCCAGACTACGAAGACGCATATCGTAATCGCGCATTTTGTCGGAATACTCATCTTGTTCTTTGGCACGATTTCGTTTTTCCAATTCCAGGTCTTCAGTGAGATTCCGATTTTGTGTTTGGAGTTCCTTCTTTTCTTCCTCTAAACGATTCAATTCGTTTTGGTGTTGTTTGCGAATGTCTGCAAGCTCTAGTTCTAAAGCATATTTCTCTTTGTAAATTTGGTTGTACTCGTAAGGAAAATAAACCCAATCCGCAGATAAACCGGACACCCAAACTAGGCAGAGGAATAAAAGATTTAGAGACTTTAGTTTACTTCGCATCGTCAAAACTATCCTCTAAATTGACTTTGGGTAAACTTGGTGCTTCCGTTTTTGTTCTTTCAAAATCAGAGACACGACGACGAGCATCCGATTTTTTTTCCGCATATTGGGTCTCATAAATTTCTTTTTTGATGTATTCTGGATCGGCAGGAGTTTTGCCCTGAGACTCTTGGAATTTTACGGCAATTTCGGAGCGCACTAATTCAAGTTCGGCGATAAGTTCTCCAAGTGCTGCTTCTTTCATTTCGAGATAAGCCTTATCTTCTTTTTCCTTTTGCACCCAAGTTTTATAACGGGTTTCCTCTTTAGCCCTTTCTAATTCATGAGATTGGCTTTCCTCTAGATACTTTTTGGAGGAACTAGAGTCTTCTTTTAAAACAAAGTAGGTTTCTTTGGACCGAGCTAAGTCCCTTTGCGAACCATGTTTGGTGACTTTGGCTGCGGAAATTTTGATGGCCTGACTCGTGAGGGTGTTTGTTTTTCTCTGAATGGAGACTTCGTTGTTTAATTTGATGATTTTATCAGTAAGAATTCGCGTCGCATTTTTTTGTTCCGCATTCATGACCTCGTCACGCACGTATGCATCAGGAACCTTGCTGATTTTGGGTTCGAAGAGCACACAATGGGAAAAAACTAGAAGAAGAAAAAGATTCGTTTTCAAAATTCGAACTTGTGCCGACATAGGATATAGCCTATGCTCCACGTGACATAACCGTCAATTGTAAATTTCAGGAAATCTGCTGAATTATGGAAGAAGAAAGAAAGAAAGAGTCCGAATTCCGTATCAAAATCGATAGAGAAAGCGATTCCTATGATGAATTTGTAGAAGAGATCAAAAACCTCGTTGCTCTAGAGGATTCCAAAAAACTAAAAGAGATGCTGGATGGGGCTCACCCCGCCGACATCGTTACCTTATTTCGTGATTTAGAAAGAGAAGAGGAATTATATCTTTTTCGTGTCCTTCCAAAAGAAGACCAAGCATACTCACTCGTTAAAATGGAAGAGGAGACCTTAGAGTCTTTTTTAGAAGAGCTTACCGTTGATGAAATCTCGAATACTCTCAACCATATTGAAACAGATGAAACGACTTACCTTTTGTCCTATTTGCCTAGCGCCAAACGAGAATTAGTTCTAGCTAACTTGAGTAAAGCAGATAGTTTTGAAATTCGTTCCCAGCTTGGGTTTCGAGAATATTCCGCTGGGCGACTTATGTCCAAAGATTTTGCAACAGTCTCCATTTCTGAGAATGTAAGAAAAGGAATCATCAATGTTCGTAAAAAAGCAAAAGAAATCGAAATCTACCAAATCTACGTTACGGATGAGGCAGGAGTTCTGGAAGGTTTCATTCCTTTAAAGGACTTATTTCTTACACCCATCAATACTAAAATTGCAAAGATCACTAACTTCTCTGTTTTTGCTTTCCATTACGATGTAGACCAGGAAGAGGTAGCCAATACTTTTAAAAAATACGACTTAGTCAGTGCTGCGGTGATTGATGATTTGGGCCGAATCATTGGACGGATCACGGTGGATGATGTCTTAGAAATTGTAGAAGAGGAAGCTTCGGAAGATATCCTCCTCATGGCGGGGGTTTCTGAAGATGAAAGGTTGTCCACTCCCATCTTACAATCAGTAAAAAGGCGAATCGCTTGGTTGAATGTAAATTTACTAACAGCCTTTGTGAGTTCAACAGTGGTTGCTTTTTTTGAAGATACGATTTCTCAGATTGTTGTCCTTGCCACACTCATGCCCATTGTGGCAGGTCTCGGTGGAAATGCCGGTACCCAATCCGTAACAGTTGTTATCCGAAATATCGCTACAGGTGATTTGTCTTTTTCTAATTGGTGGGAGGCTGTTCGTAAAGAATTTACAATTGGAGTTTTGAATGGACTCGCCCTTGGAACCGTCACTGGTCTAATGATCTTCTTTGTGAAAGGTAATATTGTTCTAGGACTTGTGGTAGGAACTGCTATGTTTGTGAATATGATTGTAGCTTCTCTCACAGGATCCCTTGTTCCTATTATTCTAAAGGCAATGCGAGTGGATCCGGCAATTGCTTCCTCTATTTTTGTGACGGCAACGACTGATGTTTGTGGATTTTTCTTTTTCCTCGGACTTGCCACAGTGTTCGCAAAATATTTAATTTAGCGATTCTTCCTTGGATTTTAAATTCTTGCCATGGTGGGAAACCGCCAAAAACTGATGTCGAAATGAAATTTTTGCATTTGTTTTTGTCGGTTGTATCAGTTTCCGTTTTTCTAAATTGCCAATCTCTTCCTGAGTCTAGGACAAATGCGACTTCGGAGACTTCATCAGAAGTATTACCAACGAAAGATTTACTTCCACCACCTGGAGGTGAAGGAGAAATCATTCTAAATGAAAAAGGGGAAGAGGTCCAAAACCATTCCGGTGAACTTCCTTTTTTTCAAAAAAAGAGCGATTTACCAACAGAACTTTTCCGTGTTTATATTGCCTCTGATTTTTATATGGTCCGCCAAATCCGCCATACAGATAAAATCCGTAGAAAACCAGATCCAGGTGGAGATGAACTTTCTAAAGAGGAAATGAAAAAGTATGACCTTCTTAGTTTTGTTGATGATGGAATGATTACGATTGGTCTAAATACGATCACTGGAAAACTTGAGTCGATTGCTTTTGACCGTCGTGTTCCCAGAATCAATGATGTAGCAAAAATCATCCAAAACGACGCTTCCCGTTTTAATTATGAGCATTCTTCAAAAGATGGAACACCCATCATCACTAAATTTTTAATTAGTTATCAAATTCGCCTCTACCCAGGAAAAACTAGAGACGAAATCAAACAAATGTTACAGAAGAAAAAATAGTTTCTTAAATTCTTCTGTAACCCTCTGTAGTTTTTTATTTGTCCGATTAGTTTACCATTTAAAATTCCCTTGTTTTTCATATTGGAAGGGAATGGTTTCTGGGAGACTAGGAACTTTTAGTCCTGAATCTCCTTTTAAATCAAACTGAGCTGTTCTAGACTGGATCGTTTTATACAAGGAAGAGCTAATCGAAGTTATGGGAAACTTTGTGGCTACTTTTACCGTAGACGTTTTGCCTCCATTTACGATTTCTTTTGGTGTTCCGTTTAAGAACTTTTCTCCCGCTAAATTTAAATCGTAGTTAAGATTTGTTAGGTTTAAGTTGGAAGCTGCTTGGTTGGCAAAAACAAAATCAAATTCTGTATTTAAGTCTAAATTGAGTCCAGTTAGACCTGCTTTAGCCGCTGAAGTAGCAGGTTGTTTACTACCACCAAGAAGTCCTTTTAGAAAGTTTGTAGCTGTATCCGCAAGGGCATCTGTATTGGAGGCACTTAAGATATCAGCAGAAGTGGGCATTAAAATTTTGAAATTCTGAATTTCTACATTGGGTAGAACCGCAGGGATTTCGCGTTTTTTGACAAAAGGAAAAGTTAGAGAATCTTTTCCTAAAAGTTGCCATTGTTTGGGAATGGGAACTTTCATATTTCCTTCGGCACTGACTTCCAATAAAGGTTTGTCTGGAAATTTTTTATAGAGATTGAGAAGGTCTGTGTATTTTAATTTCACTTCGAGAGGAAGTTGTTTGGTTTTTTTACCTTCGATGGCGCCGAGATCTGTTTTGATTTGGGAGAGTTTCAGTCCTTCAATCTTGATGTCCATATCCAGTAAAGAACTGGGAAGCGAAACAGGATAAGGATTCTCAACCGAAGTGACTACGCTTAGTGTGATATCTGTAAAGGTAATGCTTTTGATGGAGAGTGAGTCAAATTCAAATTCCGGTACGGGAATCTTATCTTGGATCACACCAAGTATGGAACATTGCAAAGAGAATAAAGAAAGGAAAATAGGGACTGCCAATTTCATCCCAGCACTCTCTCTTAAGTGACAGCTTTGTCAAGTGAATTGAATGCCTAGAACCACTGGCGCATGGTCAGAGAGAACGGGTTCTTTGGCGATATGAACTGATTGCAGTTTGTATTTGGAAGATTTTGTAATGAAAAAGTAATCAATCCTCCAACCCTTATTGTTCTTCCGCGCTTGAAACCGGTAGGTCCACCAGGAATAATCATCCCGGACTTCTGGATGGATCACCCGAAAACAGTCAAAAAAACCTAAATCGAGAAATTTCGAAACCCAGGCTCTTTCCTCTGGAAGAAATCCGGAGCTCTTTTGGTTTCCTTTTGCGTTGTGGATATCTAGTTCCGTATGGGCAATGTTGACATCTCCACATACAATGAGAGGTTTTTTCTTCTTTGTGAATGGTTTTGCGAGCTCAAAAAATGAATCTAAAAACTCATACTTAACTTTTTGCCTTTCTTCTCCGCTGGTTCCCGATGGAAAATAGAGATTCCATAAGAAAAAATCAGGATATTCTAAAAATACAGACCTTCCTTCGTTCATGTAAATTCCTTCGCCAAAGCCAATCTTTACCGATTTGGGTTGTAGTTTGGTAAGGACAGCCGTTCCACTGTATCCTGGTTTGTCCGCAATACAGCTATGAATCTCATAACCTAATTTTCTAAATTCTTCTCGGTCAATTTCTGACTTTGGAGCCTTTGTTTCTTGGAAACAAATAATGTCAGGATTTTCGCGACGTATAAAATCTAGTAAACCTTTGCTCAAACTGGAGCGAATTCCGTTGCAATTTAACGTGATGATTTTCATCTAGAATTGAGATCGATTGTATGGCGTAATAAGTCGATACTAAAAATGGCATGATAGAAATTTCCGCAGAAATCCCGTTCCTTCGAACGTCCAAACTCTCCTTTCTCTTCTGGGATGAATCTCCTGGAAGTTTAGAAACTTGGGATTGGAACGAGGGGATTACTATATTTTTTCAGACTCGGCGTGCCGGTGAATTAGAGTTCCGGTTTGGACCTCCTCTTTGGGGAATCCCACAAGAAACAAATCGTTTTGAGTTTCCTTTTGTTTCCATTCATAATATATCAGCAAACAAGTATTTGGCGTCCGAACTATCAAAGTTAGGGGAAAATAAAACAATTTTTGTTTTGATTCCAAAAGGTTTGGAATTGGAGGCTCGTTCCGTTTTTGCAAGGCTTGAATACCTTTGGGATGATAAAATTTCCCCAGACAGGATCACCCATAAATTTGGGCTTACCGGAAAAATCAGTTCCGGTGTAGAATCTGTAAGTGCCAAACCAACCAATGGTAAAAAAAATCGAACAAGTTTTCCCCCTTTGGAAATTGTTGGAAAGGCTAGGCAAAAAAAAGAGAACATACTCGTCTCGGCAAATGGTGTTAGTTCAGATTTAAAAGAAGAAACTTCCGATTTTGAATATTCGGAAAATAATGTGAATAATTCTCATGATGATTCACCAAACCATCCTTATGATTTAATAGAATCTTCTTTTTCGGAAGCGGAATCTCTTCCAACGACAACCGTACAAAAGGAAACCCTTCCAGAACCAAAACTAGAAGCAGTAAAAGAAACTACCGATTCCCATCTATTAGATGGTTCCTCCAATACTAAATTTTCTCTTCAGTTAAAAATGATGGGAGTGATTAGTTTTCTTTTTGCTCTTTCTGTTTCAGTGATTATCTTTTTTGCATCTTTCTATTTTAAAAGATCGATCGAGTTACAACTAAGAGATAACAATATTCGTATTGCTGAAATCATCGGATCGAAAGTAAAATCCGATATTTTGGGAGTGGTGGAAAAGGGTCGCCAAATCGCCATCACACTGACGACTCAAGGACTTCCCGAAGCAGAAAGAAAACTTCTGATCAAAACTTTTTTTCAAAACGATCAAGAATTCATTTATCTTGGAATTTTTGAAAGAAAAGAAAATACCCTGACCATGAAGCGGGAAGTTTTTAATGAAGAAGAACTGAAAAAAAGTTCAGTCACAGAAGAAGATTTTCATAATGTTGTCAATCGTAACCGAGATGCCCTTGCTGAAGCTTTCAATGGTCAAACAGTTCTTTTGAATTCTAGTCCCGGATTCCAAGAGCCCTCTTTTGCCATTGCCATTCCTACTGCCGAAAATGGAGAATTGGATAACGCTCTTGTGATGATTGTGAAATTGAACAAAATCATCGGTGCTTTTTCTAAAAAGGGAATCGAAACTACTTTTATGGTAAACGGGAACGGAACGGTTCTTGCTCATCCTAAAGAAGATTTAATTCTTGCTGCTACGGACCTTGCCTCTATGCCCATCGTAAAATCGATGTTAACGAGTGCACCAAATACAGGACAGATGAGTTATTTGGATGAAGAACTTGGCAGTTCTTATTTAGGATCCTTTCAAAAGATTGGTTTTGCCGATGCGGGTGTCATTACCATTGTATCGGAAGAAAAGGCTTTTGCGGATGTTTACAAAAGTCAAAAAACAAATTTATACATTGCGGGAATTGGATTGTGTTCGGCACTGATCTTTGTATTTTTCTTTTCCAAAACAATTACAAAACCTGTTTTACAACTTCTGACCGCAACTTTGGAAATTGCCAAAGGGAACTTTAAAATCGGAATCAAACCTACCACTCAAGATGAGGTGGGACTTCTTACCAAATACTTCATTGATATGGGGCAAGGTTTGGAAGAAAGGGAAAAGGTTAAAAATATCCTCGGTAGTATGATTGATCCTGTGGTGGTCCAAGAGGCTATGGTGGATCTTGCCGCTTTGAAACGAGGATCAGAAACTCATATCACGGCATTCTTTTCCGATGTGGCAAGTTTCTCCACCATTTCCGAACAGTTAAAATCAGCAGACCTCGCTGCTCTTTTAAATGAATACTTATCTGCAATGACCATCCTTCTCAAAAAACATGAAGGTGTATTGGATAAATACATAGGGGATGCGATTGTGGGTATTTTTAATGCCCCTGTCCCTGTTTTAGATCACGAATTAAAAGCAGCTCGTGCCAGTGTGGATATGGTGATGAAACTTGCTGAGTTACGAGAATATTGGACAAAAAATAACCTTTATTCCAAAGAAGCCCAAGTAATGGACGCAAGGATTGGTTTGAATTCGGGACCAGCTAAGGTTGGTTTTATGGGAACTGATGCCCTTGCTTCTTATACAATGATGGGTGATACGGTCAACCTGGCGGCAAGACTAGAAGCAGCAGGTAAAGATTATGGTGTAAACATTTTAATTACCGATCCCATTCGTGATTCCATCCAAGAAGAAATGGTAACTAGATATCTGGATCTTGTGCGAGTGAAAGGGAAAAATGAACCGGTTAAAATTCATGAACTCATCGGATACAGATCCATAATCACTCCAAACTTTTTGGAAGCAAGTCAGATCTATGAATCTGGGTTCAATGCTTACTTGGAACAAAATTGGAATGCTGCTATCAAATTTTTTACAGATTCTGAAAAGGCTAAGGGTGAAAAAGATAAGTCAAGTAGGATGCTGATCGAACGTTGTGAAGAATATAAACTAAACCCTCCAGGTTCGGATTGGGACGGTGTGTTCACAAGGACACATAAATAAACTATATGCGACTTTTAAACGATACAAGATTTGTAGTTTCTTCTCTAATTCTACTCATCCTTGTATTTTCATCTCTTCTCTATCGGAATTTAAATTATCGTTTTATTGATTCCACCAGTCCCACAATTGGAGTCATTACTTTCAAAAATAAGACTGTACTTCGCAAATACAATGATGCTGTGGTTTGGGATTTAATTGAATCTAAAACGGAGGTCAAAAATAGGGATACCATTCGTACAGAAGGATTATCGGATGCTATCCTTACTTTGAATGATGGAACCAAAATCAATATATCTGAAAATTCAATGATCCTTTTGGACATATCGGACAAAAATATCAATATTAATTTTGCTTATGGATCTTTTGAAGCAGCTCGCGGAGAAGGAACTGTTTCTGGAGATTTGAAGATGAATATTACCGCTGGGGACAAAACAGTCCAAGTAGCCAGTGGTGATGTCAAACTTGACAAAACAAAGTCTGAGTTAAACATTAAGGTGGATCAAGGTGAGGCAAAACTCACTTCCAATGGAAAAGAAGAAACCATTGCAAAAGACCAGATAGCAAATGTAACAGATTCCGGAGTCAAAGTTGGGAAACCTGTTTTTAGACTAGTTTCTCCAGAAGATAGAAAGAATGTTCTTTCTGAATCTGGCTCAGAAAAAATCCAATTTGTTCTTTCCGGCTGGAAACCAGATTCTGTAAAACAATCAAGTCCAAGTTTGGAAATTTCTTTATTTCCTGATTTTTCTAAATCACTCATCAAAGAAAAATTAACGGCGGCAAGTGTTTCTAAAAAATTAGGAGCGGGATCTTATTATTGGCGGGTTTTGTATGAAGATCCTAATTCAAAAACAAAACAAACAACTGAAGTTTTTCAATTTAGAATTTTAAGTGATCCTGCACTTCGAGTTTTAAGTCCGAAACCAAATGAAGTTTTTGCCTATACTGGAGAATCTCCAGTGGTTCGATTTGTATGGAATCCTTTAGATCTTTATTCTTCTTATACAGTACAAATTGCAAAAGATGCCAATTTTGCAGAAGGATTGGTTTCGAAACAAACACAGAACCAGTCCCTTGCCTTTGATTCCTTAAAAGAAGGAAACTATTTTGCTAAGATCCAAGCAAAATCAAATCTTCCAGGAATCTCGGAAAAAAGTTCAACCGTTGTTAGTTTCCAGATTCTGAAAAAAACAAGTGCCTCTCCTCCTGAGTTACTAGAGCCGGCCCGAGGTAAAACATTTGCAGAGGAACAAACGAAATCACAACTTTTCTTTTCCTGGAAAGATGACAAAGACTTTAACGAATACGAGTGGGAGTTAAGTGCAGATTCCAATTTCCAAAACAAATTAAAATCAGAATCGACTAAAAATAATTTTTTAAAACTCCCTAGTGGTCTTGGTATCGGAACTTATTTTTGGAGAGTAAAAGGGATTGGAAATTCAGGAAATTCACTGGAATCAAAATCAAATACCTTCACCGTGATTGCCAAAGAAGAAATGGAACTGATCTCACCGGCAAACGGGTCTGAGGTGGAAGTGGATGAACGTTCTACCATCATTCTCAAATGGAAAAAATTAACCGGAAAATCGAACTATGAAGTTGAAGTTTCCAGGGAACCAGAATTCCAACGTTCAGTCACGAAAGAAGCCGTAACAGGAAATTATTTTGAATTTAAATCAAAAGATTTAGGACGTTTTTATTGGCGGGTCAGGTCTTCTGGAACTGATTCCGATTTAAGTCCTGTTCGAAGTTTTCAAATGATTTCAAATATGGAACCACCGAGTTTGGCCACACCCACTCGAAACGAAACCATCGATTTATTTACCAGGACTTCGATCCTTTTCACTTGGAAACCTGTGGAAAAAGCAAATGCATATCGGATCCGTCTGATGGATATTTCTGGAATTCGAGAAAAACAAGTGTTTAGCGAAAGAACTGGTTCCACCAAATTTCAGTTTAGCGAAATTCAAAAATTAAATGTGGGAAGGTTTCGTTGGGAAGTGGCAGCCTTGTACAAACAAAGCGATGGAACAGAAAGAGAATCTGCCTACAACAAACAGGACTTTTTTGTTTCTGTTCCCGAATTAAAGGTTCCTAAAATCCTTACTCCAGGAAAGATTTATGTGGAATAAAGTTTTTACTTTTTTACTTCTCTTTTTCTGTTTTATTTCCTCCGTATCCGCAGAAACTGCTGGAGAAGAAAACACCCAACACCAACTCCGATGGATGGATGTAGAAGGTGCGACTGGTTATGTTTTAGAAATTAAAAATTCTAGTGGTTATCTTGTCCTTTCCGAACGTGTAAACGGAACCAGTTATGATTTAGTAAATTATACATCAGGAATTTATGAACACCGGGTTGCGGTTGTAAATAAATTAGGGAAGGTGGGCAGTTATTCCGATTGGGTTCGGTTTGAGGTAGTTGTATCAAAAGTTCCTACCTTAACTAAGGATTCCATATTTTCAGTCTCTAAAGAAGAAAAAGAAAAAACCTTTTTATTAGAAGGGAAAGATTTTATTTACCCCATGAAAGTTTATATGGTTACTGGCGGAAAAAGAATCCTCGCAAAAAAGGTTACCATTGAGTCGGATTCTGTAGCTAAGGCTACCTTCGCTGTGGATTCTGAAACAGATACAGGAATTTATGATTTAGTTTTAGAAAATCCTAGGAATAAAGTTCTCACAGCAAAACAACGAGTGGTACTTTCTGATTCTAAAGAAAAGGCCGCGATTTTTGCGGCTAGACAAGAACGGATTGCTCGTAAAGAAATTCCAGAAGACTATTATGAAACCCCATACTTTTCTACTCTTTGGCGTTCCACCGTGATGCCAGGTTGGGGTCAAAAATACATTGATGGGAAAAATTGGAAACTTTATGTTTACCCTGTCGTTGCAGCCTCTGCAGTTGCCGTTTATGCCAATTCATATAATAAATTTTTAGCTGCTCGTTCCGATTACCAATCAGCAGTCATTCTCGGAGCGGTCCTTGCGGAAAGGCAAGATGCACAGGCTCTTTGGTTTATCAATCGTTCTAATGCCGAGGCAAAATTTAATACCGCTAAAACAGAGTTAGGTGTTATACAAGTTGGAGCTGGTGTTTTAGGTGCTTTTTTACTTTATAATATTGTGGATTCTTATTTTGCCGCCAAACGAAATGTGGCAAATTTGGAACCTGGGTTTCCTTTGGGAGAATCAACAAAAAGAATTCATGCGAATGTAACTTCGGAAGCTGGTTGGAACCAATCGAAATTTGCCTATGAATATGGTTCAAGATACCAAATCGAATTCTCTTCACGGTTCTGACAAAAAGCTTGTTTAGGGAAGGACTTCCCTCCAAGCTGATTTTATGCCGATTCCTATCCTTCGTTGCGAGAAAAACTCGCGTACCCCTTTCGAGCGATTTTTATCTGGAGCCAAGGAAGACTTAAGTTCTGCGACAAAAAACATTCTTCCCATCTTGGAGGCAGTGCGTACGAGAGGGGATAAAGCCCTAATGGAATTCACCGAGAAGTTTGACGGCATCAAACTCAGTTCGGTCACGACCAATCCACACTCGGTTCAAACAAATATTGATTCTAAAACCAAGGAAGCATTTCTTAGGGCAAAATCAAATATCGAAGCCTTTCATGAAGCACAAAAAAGGGAGTCTTGGTCAAAGACCATTGATGGAAATAGGCTTGGTGTTAAATACACGCCGATTCCTTCTCTTTCTGTTTATGCACCAGGGGGTAAGGCTCTTTATCCTTCTAGTGTTCTTATGGGAGTGATTCCTGCAAAGATTGCTGGTGTAGGAAACATCCAACTCATCACACCTCCTCAAAAAAATGGGCTTCCTGAAATTTTAATTTGGCTCTGTCAAATTCTTGGTGTGAATAGAATTGTCACAGTCGGTGGGGCACAAGGGATTGCTGCCGCTGCTTACGGAACAGAAACCATTCCTAAATCCGAATTTGTGGTAGGACCTGGAAACGCTTATGTTGCCGCCGCCAAATCTTACTTAGCGGGTCAAGGTCTCATTGGAATCGATAGTCCAGCGGGTCCAAGTGAAGTCTGTATCATCGCAGATTCATCTGCAAATCCAAAATGGATCGCTTGTGATATGTTATCGCAAGCAGAACATGGAGAAGATTCTTCTGCAATTTTACTGACAACGGATGAAGATTTTGCCAAACAAGTAAGTGAAGAATTAGAAAAAGCATTCATAGAACGCCCCAAACGTTTGGAAATGAAACAAACCTCAATTTATAAAAATTCAGCGATTTTAGTATTCCCGAGTTTAGAAGATTGTATTTGGTTTTCGAATGAACTTGCACCAGAACATTTGGAAATCCAAACCAGAGACAATGAATCCGTATTTGCAAAAATTGAACATGCGGGAAGTGTATTTATCGGTCCTTATTCTCCAGTGGCTATGGGTGATTATATTAGCGGAACCAATCATATCCTTCCGACTGCAAGAGGAAGTCGAATTTATTCATCCCTCGGTGTGGACACATTTTTAAAACGAGTTACCTTTCAGGAAGTCACAAAAGAATCCTTAAAGAACTTATATCCTTTTGTTAAATTAATGTCTGAGTTAGAAGGTTTAGATGAAGAACACGGTACGAGTGTAAAGGTTCGAACAGAGGAATTTTGATGATCGTTGTTTCTGAGATCCAAGAATTAAAAAATATAATTACTGATTGGAAAAAGGCAGGTCTTTCGATTGGATTTTGTCCGACCATGGGCAGTCTTCATGCTGGGCATTTGGATCTTGTGGAAAGATCAAAAAAAGAAACAAACAAAACCATTGTTTCGATCTTTGTAAATCCTACTCAATTTAATGATCCTAAAGATTTTGAAAACTATCCAATCAATACAAACGCAGATTTAAAGTTATGCGAAGAAAAGGGAGTAGATTTGGTATTTCTGCCGGATGTCAAAACCATGTATCCTGAAACCAAAACTCCCATCCTCTTAAGTATCCCTGAATTACAAAAACACCTTTGTGGTCGCACAAGGCCTGGCCATTTTGAAGGTGTATTACAAATTGTTTCAAAACTTTTTCATTTAACAGAACCAAATAAGGCATTCTTTGGACTGAAAGATTACCAACAGTTCCGAGTGATTTCGGCTATGGTTAAAAATTTAAATTTTCCTTTAGAAGTAGTCGGAGTTCCCACCCGTAGAGAAGAAGACGGACTGGCGATGAGTTCCAGGAATGTTCGTTTAACAGAAAAACATAGAGAAACGGCAAATCTGATTCCTCGTATGTTTGCTCTTGCAAATAAAACAATCCTAGGTGGCGAAAGAGACATTCATCTACTCAAAGAAATCCTCAGAGATTTTTTGCTGACCGGTGCCTCCGTTCGGATCGATTATTTGGAAGTCGTGGATCCAGAGAACTTACAACCTAAAGAAAAATTAGAAGGTGAGGTTTTGCTCGCTTTAGCTGTATTTGTTGGGGAAGTCCGACTCATCGACAACCAAATCATTTCAATTCAAAATTAAACATTCATGGCAAAAGAAATCGAAGATCGTAAATTTAATCCCAAACAAGTATTCGCTGATTCTAAATCATCTCTAGTCAACTTAAGTGGAATCCCGGAATCTGCGCATTCCTTTGTTACTGGATCCTTATATGAAACACTCAGTTCTGATTCTACTTTTTTAGTTGTCCTTCCTACAAACCAGGATGCAGAAAGTTTTTCTCGGGAGCTGTTAAGTTTTTTACCAGAAGAAGAAATTTTTTATTTTCCAGGCCCAGAAAACATTCCTTATGAGTATACAAAATGGCAAATGGAATGGAAAAGAGACCGAATTTTAACGATCAATCGAATTTTGTCGGGTAATCGATGTTTGGTAGTAACTTCTGTATCTGCTCTATTACGTACGCTTCCTGTAAAAGAAAGTTTAAAAGGCAAATCAATCTCATTAAAACTAGGAAAGGATTTTCCGCTGGATAAACTTTTATTGGAACTAGTTCATTTGGGTTATCATAGGGAAGAGGTTTGTGAACAATTTGGTCATTTTAGCTTAAAAGGAGGAATTCTTGATATTTATACTCCTTATTTGGCAAACCCGGTTAGGATTGATTTTTTTGGTGATACTGTTGATGAAATTCGTACTTTTGATCCCAATACACAAAAATCCATCGCAAAAATTAATGAAATTATCATCACTGCAGCTAATGAAACAATTGTTAGCCCGGAAGAAAAAGAAAAATATAAAGATGTTTTGTCCTCGAATCAGGACCGAAGGTTACCTATTGATTCTGAATTAGAAATCATTGAAGAACATTTGCCCTTTGTCAGAAAACATGAGGGTTTCCTTAATTTTTTCTCTAAAAAACCTGTGATTCTATTTCCACGTTTTTTTGATACAAAAGAGCGTTCTTATGGAATGGAGAGAGAATACAATACTCTATATGAAAAAAAGAAAGAAGAAGCCCTGTGTTTAAAACCAGAAGACTTACTTTCTTTTGGTGAAGAGTGGAATACTCTCACTTCCGATGATACACCTGGGATTCGATTTTCTCTATTACCAGATAACCAAAGAAACTATTCTTATGAGCCAATCACTGAAGTTCGTGGATTTAGAGGTAAAATCAGGGAAGCTAAGGAACATTTTTTAGAACTTCTAAATGAAGACCCCAAAAATAAAATTTTCATTACCTCTTCATTTTCTGCTCAGATGATGCGATTAAAAGGTCTTTTTACAGAGGACGAGGTGGAAACCATTCACTCTGAGTCTGAAGACCCACTTCCCATTCCTTTTTCAAAGGTTAAACCTGGAATTCATTTAGTCATCTCTGATCTCAAACGTGGATTCAATGTTTTAGAAGATCATGTTTATATTTTTACTGATAACGATTTATTCGGTCGTCAGTATAAAAGAAAAACTCGGTATAAAAAACAAGCCTCACAAATGATCGAATCTTTCATCGATTTGAAAGAAGGAGATTATGTAGTTCATGTCAATCATGGAGTTGGTCGTTTTGTTAAAATCGAAAGAACAAAAGCAGATGGAAAAGAAAGAGATTTTTTAAAATTAGAGTATGCTGCTGGGGATAGTTTATTTGTCCCACTAGACCAAATTTCTCTCGTTCAAAAATACATTGGAGGAACTGATTCTCCTAAACTTGATACACTTGGAAAAAATTCCTGGAAAAAAGCTAAAGACAGAGTACAAGAGTCTGTTGATAAATTAGCGGAGGAATTAGTTTTACTTTATTCCAATCGGATGAAGCTGAATGGGTTTGCTTTTCCTCCAGACACGATTTGGCAAGAGGAGTTTGAAGCCGCGTTTGAATTTGAAGAAACACCTGACCAAATTACTGCCATTGAATCTGTAAAACAAGATTTAGAATCATCTCGACCTATGGACCGATTGGTTTGTGGGGATGTTGGTTATGGAAAAACAGAAGTGGCCATTCGGGCTGCATTTAAAGTGATTATGGCGGGAAAACAAGTGATGCTTCTCACTCCCACGACCATCCTCTCTTTACAACACTTTAACACCTTTAAACAAAGATATGAAAATTATCCTGTCAAAATAGCTTTTGTTTCCAGGTTTCGATCTGCAGCGGAGATCAGAGAAGATCTAAAAAACTTTTCTGAAGGAAAAATTGACATGCTCATTGGAACCCATGCGATTCTTTCTTCGAAAGTAAAACCAAAGAACCTAGGCCTCCTCATCATTGACGAAGAACAAAAGTTTGGTGTTACTCATAAAGAAGCGATCAAGAAGTTTAAAAATCTAGTGGATGTGCTGACTCTTACGGCAACACCGATTCCTAGAACCTTACATATGGCGCTTACAGGAATTCGTGAACTTTCTATCATTTCTACTCCTCCAAAAAATAGACAAAGTGTTGAAACTTATGTTTTGGAAGAAGATGACACGCTCATCCAAGAAGCCATTCGAAAAGAAATGGAAAGAGGGGGCCAAATCTTTTATTTGTACAACCGAGTGGAGTCCATTGAGGAAGAAGCAGCCTATGTCCGTTCCCTTGTTCCAGAAATTTCTGTTGGTATCTTACATGGACAACTTACGGAAGATGAAATCGAGGAAACTCTCGTTGATTTCTATGAAAGAAAATATGATATTTTAGTAACCACTACTATCATCGAATCGGGGATTGATATGCCGAATGTGAATACCCTGATTGTCAAAAGAGCCGATATGTTTGGACTTTCTCAGTTGTATCAAATTCGAGGTAGGGTGGGTCGTTCTGATAGAAAGGCTTATGCCTATATGTTTTATCCCTCGAAAAAACTAATGACCGAACTTGCGGAAAAAAGATTAAACACTATCTTCGAATATCAGGAATTAGGTTCTGGTTTTAAAGTTGCTATGCGAGACTTAGAGATTCGCGGGGCCGGAAACCTACTTGGAAAAGAACAGTCGGGTGATATCATGGAAGTGGGTTTTGATCTCTACGTGAAAATGTTGGAAGAGGCCATTTCTAGGATCAAAGGGGAAGAAGTGCGTGTCGAAGTCAGGACGGCAGTAAATTTAAAAACGAACTTTTATCTTCCAGATGATTATATCCCAGACACAAAACAGAAAATCGAGTTTTACAAACGATTCGAAGGCTCTGCCAACTTGGATGAAATTGAGGAACTATCCCTTGAGATGGAAGACCGGTTCGGAGAACTTCCACAAATTGCCAAAACCTTTGTGGAATTGGAAAAAATCCGCACCTTGGCTTCTAATTTAGGGTTCGAATTTGTCACCGAAAAACCTGAGGAAATCTTATTCAAATGTGGAACGTATTTCCGAGGGAATCCGGACCGGGTGATCCAAGCTATGGCCAAATTTAAGGGACTTCTCATCTCCCCGCAAGAGCCATCAGTTCTCCGTTATACGATTCCAGAACGGGAAGATTTACAAAAAATCAAAAAATTACTTTCCCTCTTGGAATTTTTGGCCGCTTAATTTTTAAGCAGTGGAATCAATCTCATTTGCTTAAAAAAAGATAGACATTGCGGGAATTGGCGAAACCATCATCACAAATCCTTTCAGGCACTAAAATAATATGACTAAAATCCTTCCTTTGTTTGTTTTTTTGGCATCCTTTTTTCTCATTCAGTGTTCGGACTCCTCTCCGGTCATCGAAACTTTGGATAACCATAAAATTACTGTAAAAGACTTTGAAGCTGCTTACGATACGGCTCTTGATTCTATTAGCCGATTGCAAAATATCGAAAAAAAGACCCTTCTGGAATTCATTGAAAAAGACATCAATGAAGTACCTCAAAACTTCCAAGATTTAAACTACCAACTCCAAAAGAAAAATTTCTACCAAACTTACCGCCAGATGATTATGACACGTCTTGTGGCAGAGAAAAACGGATACATTTCTCGGCCAGATGTAGCGGAAGTGATCAAACAAGTAGAAATGCAAACCATTGCTCAAATGTATGTTTCTGAACAAGTTGAGAAAAAAATCCAAATCACAGACGAACAAGCAAAAGCCGAATGTGAAAGGCTTCGTGGAATGGATCGTAATATTGCAAACCTAACAATCGATAAGTGTCTTACTTTTGCTAAGGCTCAGATCAAACAACTACAAACTAGAGAACAACTTCCTCTTGTTGTAGAAAGAATTAAAGAAGAAGTAACAATCAAACGTAATGATAAATTTGATTTGGATGCATATCTTGCTCCAAAGAAAAAAGTGGAAGAACCAGCTGACGAGAAAAAATAAGTCGGAATGGACAATACTTTAAATGCGTTTCTCCGTGGCATCATTGAAGCTGCCACGGAATTTCTGCCTGTTTCCTCAACGGGCCATCTCTTTCTTTTCAGTTACTTTTTTTCTTTTGAAAACTTAAAAATCGATCACGAAGCTTTTGAAGATCTATTTGATATCTTCATCCAAACAGGGGCAATCCTATCCGTTGTTGTTTTATATTTCCAAGTTTTATGGAAACATACAAAAACAAGTTTTTTGTTTTTAACAAAAAAGGGAAGTGATCGAACGGGTTTTGATTTCTATAGAAATTTAATCGTTGGAATTTTGCCGATTCTGGTTCTTGGATTTGTTTTCAAAAACAGTTTGGATCAAATCAAATTAAGGCCAGACCTCCTTCTCATTCTTGGACTTTCCTGGTTCGTGGGTGGTGTCATTATGGTAGTTGTCGAGAAAAAACACTACGATGAAAGTAATGGTCGGGCCATTGGTATTAAAGAATCAATTTTTGTTGGTTTTTTTCAGTGTTTTGCTCTTATCCCCGGTGTTTCGCGTTCCGCTGCTACGATCATCACAGCAAGGACACTTGGTGTGTCTAAAAAAGATTCTGCAGAGTTTTCCTTTTTTCTAGCAATTCCTGTTTTGACATTAGCTGGTCTATATAAACTTTATAAACATAGATCCATTTTAAATTCAGAGACAATTGGTCTTCTTCTCTTTGGAAGTATTGTATCGTTTATCATTTGTTATTTTATCATTCGATTGTTTATGGCTTTTATCCGTAGAAGGAGTTTTATATCCTTTGGCATCTATCGGATTTTTCTAGGACTTCTTGTGATTTTATACTTTTTCCGCGGCTAAAAAACTTAAATAAAATTCTTTTTTGTCTATATGACCTGTTCTATCAAGCAGATGCAGAAATAACTTAGTGTTCTGCTTATGGAACTTATTACGTAAAAATAGTCTCTCAGACCAAATCACTGATTCATTATATTCCCCGTTTTTGTAGAGAGCTTTTGCTGTCATATGGATATAGTCCTCACGGTTTGGTTTTTTTGCTGAGGCCAATTTAAGGTTTTCCACTGCGTCTTTCCAATTTTTCAATTGGTAATATAATTTACCCGCCAAAGCAAAAAAAGTTGGATGCGAAAAGTTTTCCATAAGAGGAGATAACCTTTCCAAAGCTTCCCTATACTTTTCTTCTTTCGTTTTGTTTTTAATTTCTAGATATTCTTTTCTTACATAATCAGGAAGTGACATCCTGTGAGTTTTTGGATTGTATTCTATTTTTAAAAAGGAAAGGTCATCGGTGATTTCACCGCTATTTATAATTTCATCGACTAAGTTTAATAGATTGGCCTTTGCTCTTTCGGCAAATCGCAAAATCAACGTCTCATCTTCATTGATAGAACGTATTTTTTCATCTTCATTTTTAAAACCAATATCATCTCGTCCATCAGAACCAATCAGTAAAATATCTCCAGGTTCTAAAGATAGAGTTTTGATTTGAAAATACTTCTCATTTTTTGGAAAACCTAATTTCCGCATTGTAAGTTCTGTTTCAATAAAAGATGCCACTCCATCTCGGTAAAGAATACTCCAAGGATGTTCTGCGTTGGTATAGTATATAAATCCGTCACTCGCAACCATTCCGAGAACTACACTTGACAACATGGATCCGTCAAAGCTGGCAAAAACTGACTGGAGTTCAAGATATAGATCTTTTAGCCAAAGCTCCGGTGGACGCGACTTACTATAACTAGACTTTGCCCTGGAAAGTACAGCTTGGAACACAACCCCAAGTACAAGAGCTCCACCAGCACCTTGGATGGATTTACCCATTGCATCCCCATTAGCAAAAACAGTATAAATCCCTGAATCTAAGTGAACAGTTCCTACAATACAAATGTCGCCACCAATTTCTCCGTCTTTTCCTCGGAAATGAAATTTTTTCTTTTGGTTGGTATAGGTTTCAATTTTAATCTCAGGGATTTGATTTTCGATTCGGGCAAGAGGGTGGATGAGAAGGGATGTTAAAAAATAATCTCCATCTTGATTTTCTTTTAAGATTTGTAATTGGTTTAAGGATTCATTTAAAGCATCCGTCCTTTCCTCCACTTTTTTTTCTAAGTTTTTATTTAAGTCTTCAACTTCTTCATTCAATTTCACAAATGAATTTGCTAAGATGATGGCTAAAGAAACATTAAAGACAAGGAAAGTATAACCCATTACTCTTGGGAATACCCAGTAGTTACGATTTGTGGCTGAATCCATAATGGCAGCGATGAGGACGAAGGTAATGCCTATTGTAATGTAAAAGGCTCTTCTTTCTTTTTTACGTAGGTTTTTGAATAGAATCATAAAAATTAAAACTACATACAAAAGCCAGGTTGGTTGAATTAAATTCGTTAAAGAGAAACTAAAAATTTCTATATTCTTACTTACGGCAAAAAATAGAAAAAATAATAATTGAATAGAATCTAAGACTTTTCCAAAAATATTGTATTTTTCATCAAACAAAGTTCTAAGAAAATGATACATTAATGGTATTAGGAGTAGAATTACCATATATTCTAACTTTTTCATTGTTAGAAATGAAAAATCAAATTCGTACTTAAGTTGGTTTCTTAGAAAATTATAAATTACGAATGAAAAGGAAAATAATGCAAAAAAAAGATTTTCTCTATCTTTTCTTCGCCTAATGAACAAAAAGAGGAAATACCCACCAACGGTTGTATAAATCGTCAAAAAAAGTAATTTGATAAATTCATCTTTATAGAATCTAGAAGTGATTTTGTCAGTGGGACCAAGAATTGTTTCATCTTGTTCAATGCCACCGGAAGTTTTGAAATAGGGTTGGATTTTGATGATGAGTAAGTTTTTTTTTCCATAACGAATGGCAGTTGCAGGAATCTGATAGATTCGTAATTTATCATAGGCTTGTGGTTCTTCTGAATTCCATTCTCCCGTATTGCCGATCATCTGCCCATTGAGATAGGTTTTGTCCCGATCGTTGATGATACCAAGCCGTAAACTGAATTGTGTGAATTTATCTTCAGGAAAAGAAATCCACTTCGCAAGTGTTACTATTTTCTTTTCTGCATAATTTTCTTTTTTTTGGTATAAATTTCCGGGGATAGACACTCTTTTCCATTCTTTCTCAAGGAAATTGGATTCTGTAATGGATTGGATTTCACGATCAGTGAGGTCGATTTCCTTCATATACCAAAGGGAATCTGGATCATTTTTCTTTGTGTCTAAGGGAACTATCCGTTCCTGGTTTGTAGTAGAATTTGGTATTGTTTGTGGATGGAGTAGGGAAAAAGAAAAGACAAGAAAAATGAGAATCGATTTTATCATATATAAACGAACCCTTACGTTCTTAACACTGTAATCTTTCCAAATGGATTCTAAATGGTCATTCGATTAAAGAAAAATAAAGAAAAAGCAATATTAAATTTTCATCCTTGGGTATTTTCAGGAGCAATTGCTTCCGGAGAGAATGATTTGACTCCAGGTTCTATTGTTCGCGTCGAATCCATCACCGGTAGTTTTTTGGCCTGGGGTCATTACGATCCGAAAAGCCAAATTCGAATTCGATTGTTCTCTTTTGAAGAATCTAAAAATGGAAGTGACGATTCGTATTGGATGGATCATTGGAATGAAATTTACGAGTCAAAGAAAAACCTAATTCCAAAAGATACTACCGGATTTCGACTCTTTCATTCGGAAGGCGATTCTGTTCCAGGAATCGTTGTTGATTGTTACCATAAAACGGCTGTTATGCAATTAAAAACTCCAGGTGCACTCGGATTGCGAAAATTACTCATTTCATTTCTGGAATCAAAAGGTTACGAAACGATTTTTGAAAGAACAGATAAACCGGAAGGAAATAAGGAAGGAGAATCAATTTTTCATAAAGGGGAAGAACCGGAACCAATTTTTACGGAACATGGAATCCGGTTTATTTCTGATATTACCAAGGGACAAAAAACCGGATTTTTTTTAGACCAGAGAGAAAATCGGGCTTTGGTTGCGCATTATGCATCCGGTAGAAAGGTTTTAAATACGTTTTCTTATTCTGGGGCTTTTTCTGTTTATGCTTTGTTAGCAGGGGCAGAACTTGTACATAGTCTCGATATTTCCAAACAAGCCATTGATATTTGTGAAAGAAATTTAGTTCTGAATGGTCTTAGTTCAGAAGGGAATCAGGCGAGGCATAAGGGTTTGGTTCAAGATAGTTTTGACTACTTAAAATCAATGGAGTCTAGTTTTTATGATCTCATCATTTTGGACCCACCCGCATTTACAAAGAGCATTTCGACTGTGAACCAAGCAAGTCGTGGTTATAAGGACATCAATATGCGGGCCATATCAAAAATCCAAACGGGAGGTCTTATCTTTACCTTCTCCTGTTCCCAACATATTTCCTTTGATTTGTTTAAAAAAATTGTTTTCGGAGCGGCTAAGGATGCAAAAAAGAGAGTAAGAATTTTACACCATCTAACCCAGAGCCCAGACCATGGTTATTCTGTCTTCCATCCAGAAGGAGAATACTTAAAAGGACTTGTGATTCAGGTTGATGGAGATATATAATCTCAGACATTGGTGAAATCTTCGAATGAAATTTACAT
The DNA here is from genome assembly GCF_002812125.1 of Leptospira brenneri. Lineage (NCBI taxonomy): Bacteria > Pseudomonadati > Spirochaetota > Leptospiria > Leptospirales > Leptospiraceae > Leptospira > Leptospira brenneri. Next base: position 135,937 of record NZ_NPDQ01000004.1, on the reverse strand, counting down.
CCCTTAGTTTTCTTTTATTTTTCCTTCTCGTGTATTGTTTGCATTGGGTTTTTCGAGGCAAACTCAGATTAGGATTTCTATTTTTGGCTTCGGTCGGATTTTATGCTGCTTGGTCGATACCCTTCGCATTTCACTTTTTACTCATAGTTGTATTAAATCATTTTTTTAATCAACAAATCTTAAAAAACAAGTCCAGCTTCTGGTATCCTGTTTCTTTATTTGTAAACTTTGGAAACTTATTTCTATTTAAGTATTTTTATTTTCTTTGGGCTTTGTTCTTTGAAGTGACTGGAAGTGCTTTTTTTGCACCAGAATCAATCCAAGGTTTTTTAAATTCACAGTTTGGTGTTGATTCCATCACTTTACCTCTAGCGATTAGTTTTTATACCTTTCAAATGGTTGCTTATACGATTGATATCAAACGCGGGAATGCGGAAGAGAATCCGAACTTTCTACAATTTGCGCTTTTTATTTTCTTTTTCCCTCAACTAGTTGCGGGTCCTATCGTTCGTCACGGTGAATTTTTCTATCAACTAGAAGTATGGAATGCAAAGAAAGAACAACTCTTTGAAGGATATTACTTAGTTTTTCTGGGTCTTTTTAAAAAAGTAGTTCTTGCTGATAACCTATCTCCTGTCATTGAACCGGTTTTCCAAAATCCAGAGCATTATGATGGAGTGACAAACCTCATTGCAATGTTTGGATATGCTGCAAGAGTTTTTTGTGACTTTAGCGGTTATACAGACTTAGCAAGGGGGCTTGGAAAACTTCTCGGAATCAATTTACCAGAAAACTTCCATTCACCGTATCTTTCTGCTTCTGTTCGAGAACTTTGGACTCGGTGGCATATGACACTTGCCACTTGGATTAAGGACTATATATATTTCCCTTTAGGTGGTTCTAGAGTTTCCGAATTACGTGGATATTTTAATTTAATCGTCACTTTTACATTGGCAGGTTTTTGGCATGGTGCCAATTTCACGTTTATCATTTGGGGTTTTTTACACGGACTTACTCTTAGTATTGAAAGAAAGATTGAACTCATTCGTAAACCGGATAAAACGATCAAACCTCCTAAGTGGAAAAAATTCTTAGGTGTGATTTATACATTTTCATTTTTTGTTTTTACCATTCCATTTTTTAATGCACCTTCCGTTCACAATGCTTTAACGATGTATGGTCGGGCATTTACGTCGGCTGCTGGAGAAAGGACAAATAAATCTGAACTTGTCTTATACAGTTTGATTCTTACTTTTTTACTAAACTACTTACAAGGAAAACCAAGTTTTCCTAGAGAAAATTGGTCTACTAAGATGTCTCTTGGTTTTCTTTTGTTATTTTCCTTAGTCATCACAATATTGTTAGGTTATCTTGCACCGGGAGGGACGGAATTTATTTATTTCCAGTTTTAATATGAATTTTAAATTTAAGTTTCCAGTTGTAATTTATCCAATCCTTCTTGCTTTTTCTCTTTTTCTTTTAGATAAAATTTTCTTTTTACCAATCATTGTAGAAAATACCTACAGTTGGAAAAAAATTGAAAGAAAATTTTATGAACTCAAAGAAGATCTTTTTGAAGTAATGCTTGAAGAAAGGAAAAAAAATCCCTCCAAAGAAATCGGTCTTATTTTGGGAAGTTCGAGGTCTGGAGAATTTGATTCCGAAATGTTGGAATTATTTTTTCCTAATACAAATTCCTTTAACTTTGCGGCACCCTTTGGTCCTCCAAGTTTTCAAGCATACTGGTTAGAAAGAACTTTAAATGCAAATCTTCCATTAAGATATGTACTGATAGAAGTCGATCCGCTTTTATTTTCTCAGTCAGCAATCGATTACTCCCTAAACGGCTCCTATGATAATGAATATGTCCTAAAAAATATAGATTTTTATAGAACTAAAATCAAAGATCCTTGGGAAGCGAAGATTGAAGGTTTCTCAACTGATGAAGTAGAAATATATTTATTAAAGAAACTTTTTGCTTTGTATAAATATCCTTTAGATCCAACAGCCATTAAGGCCAATAACAAAGAAATAGAGGTCGGTTTTTTTCCTGGTATGTCTGTTGGGATTACAGGCAAAGATCATAAAAGAAATTATATCGATAAAATAAAACATGTGAATCGTGTCAAATTTGGAGCACTTCCTAATGAAATCAAATTTGCCAATATGGATGTTTTTTTAGAACGAGATGCAGAGGCGATGTACAACCAATACCTAAAGGGACAAAGTTTAGCACCGACTCAAGTGTATTTTTTCAAAAAAATGTTGGAACTACTGAAAGGAAAAGGAATTCCTGTGATTGTATATTTTCCCGCTGTTTCCGATGCACTTCGAAGACGAATGGCAACCGATGGACTATTGGAGAAATTCAATGCAGAGGTAAAGAAGGCAGTTGCACTAGCTGCGGAAACTCCGAATTCAAAGTTTACCGTTGTTGATCCCAATATTGATCCTCGTTGGGTTTGTAAAGATTTTGTGGATTCTCTCCATTTGAGTGGAGCTTGTTTTCCAAATCTACTTCCCATTCTTTTTCCCAAAGAGGTTCGTTAATTTCTTTTTTCCTTCCGCTTCTCTAGTCCTTTTTTGAGAAAGCGGAATCGGAAAATTAAATACCCAATCCCACTGCAAATGAGAAAGACCCCAGAACCCCAACCAGAGGTATAGTCGATCCAATGTTTTTCATTTTCTAGATTTTCGTTCCAAAGGGAATGGGCTAAGATGAGCCCTGAATACAGAAGTAAGTTCAAAACCATATACACTGTGGTTTTTTTAAGAACCCAAAGTGTGTCTCCCATTTCTTCTCGAAACTTGGCAAACTCAATTAAGATTTCCTGGTAGGTTTTGTTGTGACCTAAGCGGTAGACATCATAAGCTTCTTCCATCTCGGGATCTTTTGCCTTTCCATCCAGAAGGACAAATTCAAAATCCAAACTCGAATCATAGTCCTTTCTTTTTTTGGGGTCGCTTAAGGTCAGGTAGGCCCGTGTTAGTTCTAGGATTTTCTCCTTTGCCTCTGGAATTCCCGCCTGATCTAATCTTTCCCAAAACTCTAATTCCTTTAGGTAGATCGCCTCAATGGTCTCGGGAGTGGATTCTTTTGTAACCCCTAAAATTGCGTAGAAGGTTTCCCGTTTTGTCCAGGTCATATACTCTTTTTAGTCCCTATCTTCTTTGCTTTACAAGGAAATTTTCTGGAAAAACATATCATTATGAACCCATCCTTGACAGAAACACCAGTCGCAGAAAGTCCTATCCAATTGGGAAAGGTCTATGTGGAGACCTATGGGTGCCAGATGAATGAATACGATTCTGGGATTGTTAAGGAATTATTTCGAAAAGAAAATTACGAATCCGCAGAAACGATCGAAGACAGTGATATCATCTTTCTGAATACCTGTGCCGTCAGAGAAAACGCTCACGCCAAAATTTATGGTAGGTTGCAGTCTCTCGGTTATTTAAAGAAAAAAAATCCAAACCTTGTCATTGGTGTCCTTGGTTGTATGGCTCAGAACTTAGGGGAAGATCTTTTCCATCAAGAACTTCCTTTGGACCTAATTGTTGGTCCTGACAATTATAGAACTCTACCAGAACTCATACAAAAGATCAGAGGTGGGGAACGAGATGTTCAACTAACACGTCTTTCTCGAACAGAAACTTATGATGAATTAGAACCGAAAGTTGTTAATGGAATCCAAGCCTTTGTCACCATCATGAGAGGCTGTAATAACTTTTGTACTTTTTGTGTGGTTCCTTATACCAGAGGAAGAGAACGGAGCCGCGAACCAGGTTCCATTGTGACAGAGATCCTTCAGTTAGAAGCGATGGGAGTCAAACAAGTCACACTTCTTGGTCAGAACGTAAATAGTTATTCTTATGAAAATACAGACTTCTGCGCGCTCGTGGAAAAAATATTAGCTGAGACTACAATCGAAAGGGTTCGTTTCACTAGCCCACATCCTAAAGATTTTCCTGACCATTTAATTTCCTTAATGGCTAAAGAGGAAAGGTTTTCTTCTCAAATTCATATGCCTTTGCAAGCTGGAAGTTCCAAAGTGCTAAGAGATATGAAACGAAGTTACACAAAAGAGGAGTATTTGGATTTGGTGGCAAGCATCCAAAGCCGAATTCCTGATATCGGAATTACTTCGGATATCATTGTGGGTTTTCCTGGTGAAACAGAAGAAGAGTTTCGTGAAACTTTAGAAGTTGTTTCAAAAGTTAAATTTGATATGTCTTATATGTTTAAGTATTCTGAACGAGAGGGAACGATCGCAAAACGGAAGTTTATGGATGATGTTTCTGAAGAAACCAAAAGTAAAAGACTCATTGAACTCGTGGAATTACAAACGAAAATCTCACATGAAAAGAACCAGTCAAAAATTGGCCAAGAGTTTTCAGTCCTTATCGAAAATACTTCAAAAAAATCAAAACTTGAGTTATGTGGTCGTTCTCATTGCGGAAGGATGATTGTTTTCCCAATTCCAGAAGGAGGCTCTACAGATCTTTCTGATTGGATTGGAAAAATTGTGAAGGTCAAAGTAGAATCGGCTACTAGTGCCACTTTAAAAGGAAAACTAGTTGTCTAAACCGGTTGACTTAAGGACGGTTCGTGTTTTTTCGAAAGATGATTTACCACCAGGCTTTATGGTGGATACGGATCGTTTAGGAAAATGGAAACGTTTTAAACCATCTATCCTTCGAATTTATATTCTAAAAGAAATTTTGAGCCCTTTTCTTGTGGCTTTATCCTTTTTTACGATGATCTATATGGCTGTTGCCATCCAAAAGATGATTGGACTTTTTGTGGGTAAGGGAGTCGATTTTTTTCGACTTCTTGACTATATGGGATATGTTTTTGGAAATACACTTCCCATGACAATACCTATGGCTTGTTTGATGTCGGGAATTATGGCTGCTGGACGGTTGTCTGGCGATTCCGAAATTACAGCCATGCGAGCTTCAGGTGTTTCCTTTCCATACATATATTCCAATTTTCTAGTTTTTGGCTTTTTAATGACCTTAATTGTTGGTTACTTAAATTTTTATTTAGGACCAGAAAACACTCGTAAGATGAAGGATTTTGATAATTGGATTGCCACTTACAATCCGTTACTTGCCATTCAACCTGGACAATTTTCTGGAGATAAAACTCAAGATTTCTTTTCTGAAAAGGGAAGAACCATGTATTCTGGTGGGATTGATGAAAGTGGAAATTTAAGTAACGTTCAAATCCGTGAATGGGCAATCTCCGCAGATGGGACAGATATCATTATGGTAAATAATTTGGCAGTTCCGATGGGTGGATCTAAAATGTTACAAATTATAAATGCCAGAGAAGGGTTGTTAGTTGAGAAAAAAAATCTAAGCGGAGAATATGAAAAGTCTGTTCGTTTGCGAAAGGGATATGTAATTGAGTGGGATCCAGAAACAAATGCCATAGGGATCACAAACTTTATGGATGGAGAGATGGATTACAATACTCCGGCAAAAAAAGATACAAAAACAATGAGTATCAACGTAAAACCGGATACTTTTTCCTTACCGATGTTATTTGAGATTCGTAATGCAATCGAATCGGAAGGACTAGAAAAAATTCCGGGTTTAGAAATTTTGAAAGAATATGGTCTTTCCATCAAAGGAGTGGGTGGGCTCAAACAAATGGTAGAGCAGTTTAAGTATGAGCTCATCATTGGAGCAAGTTCAGGCAGCCAAGAGGATATGGCTCAAAAGTTTGCCCTGTTCACTCAACTTTCTGAACTTTTAAACGAATCCAAAAAAACTCTGACTGGTTTCAATGTGGAAATTCACAAACGTTTTGCCACACCGATTTCTTGCCAAATTTTCTTTTTTCTATCTTTTCCTTTGGGTCTTGTTGTCAAACGTTCGGGAAAAGGAATGAGTTTCACCTTAGCCGTTATTTTTCTTTTGATCTATTATACTTTTTTTATATTTGGATCAGGTATTTCTTACAAAGAAAATGTTCCTGATTGGGTAGGCCCTTGGTCTGCAAATATTGTGATTGCTTCCTTGTCTATATACATTATGATTTCGCGTACTGATGCTAAATTGCCAGAGCCGATCAGGATTCGTTTGGGTTTTTATTTTCGGTTTCGGGATCGCCTTTCTGATAGGATCGAATTGATAAAAAATCGCTTCCGAAAAGACAAATGAGATAAAATTTGCTAGAAAATTCCTCTCACTACGGTCCTATAGAATCAGTTGGAAATAGAGGAGATCTGGTTTGAAAACATCTTATATTTGGAATCTTTCTGAGGGGCGCGCTTTTCCGGTAGAGCTCTGGAAACATTCAAAAATCAAGATCCAAGTCAACCAAATGGACTTGAGTGAGATTGATCGTATTGCGATCACTCCGAATGATATTCATATTTTATTTCTTCAGGTTACATTGCTTGAATGGAATAAAATCCAACAGACCATAGCCACTTCCTTCGAAGGAAGTCCTTTTGTTTCTTTGATTCTGATTTCTTCCCCTGATGGAGCAGATCAAATCCAAGCAGCGGTTCAGTCACAACCGAAATATTTGGTTTTGGAGAATCCTCTCCATGTTAGAGAATTGCGGATGATTTTAGATCGAACTATCCAATCGGAATCTTACAAAGCAGCTGCGTTAGATATTGGTAATTCTTGTTTAGAAAATGTCGGGTTCTTTGAGGGTGTATTTTCTTTGGCCCACCAAGAATATGAAGAATCCAAAAAGGAAAATGAAGCCTTACGTTCTATTTTGCAGTATGAAGAATTGGTAAAACGATCCCAAGCAGGGATCAGTACAGCTTTAGAAAAAGTCAATGATATGAAAAATCAAGAGCTGATTGAACTTCATGAACGTGTGAAAGCCAGCCAAAAACTTGATGAACTTCGTGAAAAGGAATTAAAACAAGCTTTAGAACTACAAAAAGCAACAGAACAAGTATTAAACTATTCCAGAATCGAAGAAATGAACCTGGATAAAATATTAAGAGCACAAGACCGTCTTTTTGAATACACGGAACAAGAGATTAAAGAACTAGTAGAAGAAAACAAATCTCTCAAAAAGAAACTTGGTTTGATTTAAAAGTCTTTTCCTACTTTTTCTTCGATTCCAGCATATTCTTTCGATTCGCGACCATAGTGGATTTCAGCAAATCGCAATAAATGTTTTTTCTTTAGTTCCTTAAACTCGTAATAGAGTTCTTGATTTTTGGATTTTAATGCTGTTTGTTCCATTTTTTCATAGGACAAAGCAAGGAGGCGATGTGGTTCTGCTTCCGCTTCATTTTTTGAAGAAAGTTCCATATATCGCTCGGTGAAATCAATCACTTGTAGATAATTTTTAAAAGCTTCTTGGTGTTTGATGTACTCTCGGTAAATTCCAGATTTTAAATCTAAGTAGGGGGCACTTTCTTTTACCTTTGGATTTTCTATCTTATCCAATAGGTTCATACCTTTTATCAATTTCGCAACGGTTTGGGATCTTAAGTCAAAGATTTGTTTTTGAAATTCCTTTTCTTTATTTTCCCTTCGAATTTGTTTTTGCCATTCATAACGATCTTCGTAGAAAACTTCTTTTTTGGATTCTTCCCTGTTTTTCTCGATTGTTTTTCTACCTAGTTCAAACTGATCGATCGCCGTAGAGTATTCTTTGTTCGCATCTTGCCAACGTTTTTGCGAATTTTTTTCATCAATTAAATTGAGGATAGAAATGGATTCTAGTTTGGAAGCATCATCTCCCCAAGGAGAACCAGATTCCGGGGCCGTAGGTAGAATTGACTCCACTCGAGTTTCTGCAGACGCGGATGGTTTATTGTCTTTGGAACTAAGGGAATAACTTCCTAGGAAAATCAAAGAAATCGATAAAAATAAACTAGGAAATTTCATTTACAGGGAAACTTTCCTTGAATCCTAGATATTGGCAAGAACTATCAATCTATGGTACTAATTCAAAGAAAAATGGAAATCACCAAAAAGATCGTCCTCATCGCTCATGATAACAGAAAAGATGATTTATTGGACTGGGTGAAATATAATAAAGGAACTTTAAGCAAACACCACCTTTCGGCTACAGGGACGACTGGGAAACTGATTCATGAACAAATTGGGCTTCCTGTTTTTCGTTTCATATCCGGACCACTTGGGGGAGACCAACAAATTGGATCAAAGATTGTAGAAGATGGAATTGACTTTATGGTCTTTTTCTGGGATCCGCTTTCCGCACAACCTCACGATCCAGATGTTAAGGCATTACTAAGAATTGCAGTACTTTATAACATTCCGATGGCATGCAATCGCTCTAGTGCCGATTTTTTAATCTCTTCTCCTTTAATGGAAACTGAATACAGTAGACAGTTGATTGATTATGGATCAAGAATTCCATCAAAGAACTAAACGATTGTTTGCTGAAGAATGAACTGGTTTTTCTTTAAAAAAAAACAAAGTTTAAATCTAAGCCCTGAAGCCATAGAAAGAATTAATGAGGAATCCAGAAAACTAGGTATTCCTCAAGTTTTGGTTTTAGATTTAAAACAGAATCCTAAAGATATTGGTCAGGTTCTAATTCGTTTTGCTGATAGAATACCAACTGATTCTGGTTATTTGAGATGCGAAGGAAAAGATACAGAAAAAAAACTATCCTTTGGGGAACTTCGTTATGAACTGGGGAAGTTTTATTTTTATCCAAACATTGATTTAGAATGGAAGAAAACTCCAAATCCTGGGATTCAAAAAATTACTTCCAATTATACGTTTTCAGAAGTTCCAATCTATTTAGAAAAAGAAGAATTCTATAAACTAAAACCTATCTTAAAAGACTGTTTCCTTAGGGAAGGTGTCGCCTCTATTTATATTAAAGGAACCAGTTGCCAATTGGAAATTTGTGATCTGACTTTAGAAAAAGAAAAACGAATTTCAGATGATCTTCTTACTTATCTTTCTTCTCTTTACCAGGGTCCTTGGGAAGAATAACATCATCCCCAGTTGCAAGTTCCTTTTCCCAACCACGTATATTTGGTTTTATGGAAGAAATCGATTTACCTAATTCAATGATCTCTCCTTGAAATAAGGTTTTTCCTTTCCTTTGGAATTCTAATTTAGAATTTTTTTGTAAACCGTCGTCCTTTCCTAAAGATACAATGACTTCGTCTTTTTTAATTTTTAAAATCTTTCCCTCTTTCGGAAGTATCTCTTTAATTCTTTCCCCGATTCGGTGGATGACAGTCGGTAAACTATCTCGTCCCCTTTGATTTGTTGACCAAGTGGCAATGTCTTTCAAACTATCTCTATCATATAAAGAAACATCCAAACGAATGTCTCCATCCTTAATCTGGTATTTCCCATGGACAATATAACGAATTTTTACAGCATTCCTTCGTTTCGTATCCAAAAGATGTAAATTATCAATAGCAAACGGCAGAGTTTGGGAAAACGGATGATAACTTACTTCTTTAAGAGAACTACGAATTTGATTAAATTCGCTTCCGTCGACAACGCGTACAGATTGGATTTGTTTTAAGTTGTAACGTAAGGCTTCTCCAAGGAGTCTACCTGCTTGCAAATGATATGGGAAAGGCAAACTGGACTCCAAATCAAATACATAAACTTCAGGACTGTAACGAATGAGATTTTCTTGAATTTGGTTAGGATCAACTTGAAGGTATCCTTCTTTAAATTCAATGGATTCCTTCAGACTCTTAATAGAGAATTCTAATTTGTTTTGGAGTTTAAAAGAGTTGGGGTCTTCTTCCCGTAAACGTAATAGCAGATTGGTATATTTGACCGCTTCCCCGGTTTGGTTGTAAAACTCTAAAAGTTCTTTTCGAATGACTGGTGTCTGTGGGCTTAAGTCTTTTGCTCTTTTTAAATGAAATAAGGAACTTTTATGATAAAAAGAATGTTTTTCAGAATAAAACCGGTCCCTTCTATAATCTCCTAGTTCTCGTCGTAATTTCGATTCTTCTTTTTCTTGAAGAATGGAATATTCTTCTGCTTCGAAACGTAACACTTCATCTAAATCATCTAATTGTAAGGCTCGTCTATAGTGATAAGTTGCAAATTTTACTTCACCTAGTTCCCATGCCAAATTTGCTTCTAAACTGTGATAAAACTGGTTATCTGGAAATTCTCTGGCAAGTTCGTAAATCGTTCGAAAAGCTTTACGTTTGATTTCTTTGTCTGATTGGGAATTTGATAAGATGATATCATGGTAAACAGTATAGAGCCTTGCTTGTTCTCCTTTTGGATCAAGATTTAACGAATTTTGAAGGGCTTCTTCTACAAGAGGTAATACTGATTTTAATTGATTCGGTTGAAAGTAGTTTTGATATAAAAGAACTTTTGCCTTAAAGGCAAAACCTTCTGGATCGTTTGGTTCTTTTTTTGTATATTGATCAACTGCATTCAGCGAATCTAAATAATTTTGTTTTGTGAAGTATAACTCAGTCAACATACGTAAAAGATCCGATGGATAGTCAAGTTTTGTTGCTAAAGTTTTAATTTTGTAGATGGCAGAATCTAACTTACCTTGTTTTTGTAAGGATTTAGCTTCCGTAATTCTTAATGCAGTTTGGTTGGGAAACTCTAAAAGTAATGGGTCAATGAGTTTGGAGATAGAAGGAAAATCTGAATCCAAAAGATAAATTTCCGAAAGGCCTGTCACCGCTGGAATATGTTTGGAATCTCGGTTTAAAATTTCTAAATAGAATTTTTTACTTTCACGATAGGCACCAAGTTTAAAACTGCAGTCAGCTATTCCAAGTTTCGCATCCATTGAGTTATGATTTTTTTGTAATGCAGATTGGTAGAGTTGGATGGCTTTTCTACAATTGTTTTCCGCTTGTAGACGTCTCCCTTCTTCAATATCTTCCAAGGCACTTGGTTCCGCATTAAGTACGGAAAAAAATAAAAAAAGTCCAAACCATAAAAAAATGGTAAATGTAGATTTAACGAGGTTCTGGAACAAAATATCCTCCTTCATCTCTACCTTTGACTCCTCTATGTTCCACTCCAATCGCAAGTTTAATATATCGATTGATTAGTTCTGGATTCGTATCCGTTTTATAAGAAAGAATGTATCTGTAGTCAATATGTGACTTCAATTGTTTATATAACTCTCTTTCTTCTCCTTCGCCGTCCAAAACAATATACCGACCGTTTGTGGATCCCGTCATGTCAGACCATGACTCTTCTAAGGATAGATTTGGATTTACTGTTAAAACATAAATAGGAATGGAATGAGCTTTAGCAAAAGCAACAATTCTGGACTTTTGGTATTGTAAAAAACTATCTTCTCTACTTTCTCCAGAAACCAAATAAACAAGTGCTTTTGGTCCCGTTTCTAACGAAAGTTTTTGAAGTGCAGCAATACTTGCTTTCCCGAAATTAAATTTTTCTTCCGGAACGCTGTCTCTTATTTTTGCTAAAATGTCTCGTAAGGAAACCGTTTCTGGTAATATTAAATTACTATCCTTTCCTGCTCGGTACAAAGAAATTTTGTCAGTATCACGCAAAGAGCGAAAAAAAGGAAATAACCCATCTTCTAAAGCTAATTTTGATTTTTTTAAACCTTCACTATTTTCGTAAATCATAGCAACGGTTAGCTTGTCATTTAGTTTGTTTTTCCTGGCTAAGGAAAAAAGAGGAGTCATATTATCGTTTTCAAAAATTCGAAAACTCAAACGATCAATTCCGACAATCTCTTTTCCTGCACGATTACGAACTCTAGTATAAATATGAATGTCAGGAAATCCGGATGTATCCACAGATTCAATTTTTAAGTCCAAATTGGTGAGTAGGTAATTTTTTTGTGAAAAAATATCAATCCGGTGTTTCCCAAAATCAACGAAATATAAACTCCCAGTTGAATCCATATTTGTCGCAAATGGTCTAAACAAAACCCGGTAGACTCCCTTTTTATCCCGGAACTTACTTAATTGTTTCCACTCACCATGTAACAAAGAGTAGGTCCAAATTCCAGTTAATTCGTCCGTTAAAAAGATTTGGTTGTCTAGGATACGAATACTTCTTGGTTTTTTCCATTCTGGTTTTTCGATTGTGCTAAGAGTATTTCCATCATTATCAAAAATGACAACTCTCAAATTTTCTTTATCTACAACGTAGATTTTTCCATCATGAATTGTAATACCAGAAGGATTTCCTAGTTTAGAACTTCCGGATCCTTGAATTTCCAAAACAAATTTTCCATTTGCATTGAATTTTTGGATTCGTGAATTTCCAGAATCTGCTACAAAAAGATTTCCAGAAGGATCAATGAAAATGGAAGAGGGTCCTCTAAACTGGCCTGGCCCTTTTCCTGACCCTCCAAAGGAAGATACAAAACTTCCTGATAAGTCAAAGAGTAGAACTTCATCACGGGCAAAGTCAGCCACATAAATCTTCTGATTGTAATAAGCCAAAGAAACAGGCCTATCTAATTTTCTAGTGATTCCACCTCTCCAATTAGAGATAGGGGTTCCGGCTGCATTAAATTTGATAATATTAGAAGTATCAAATCCTGCGACATAGAAATTGCCATCTTCATCAAATGCAATGTCAACGGGGTTACGAAATCGGTAACCTCTAATGGAATCGCCTTCAATCGTTTTAAAATAAACTTTCTCTTTATCGGTTACGCCACCGGCGATTGCAAGGCGAAGTGCTTCTATTTTATTTACGATTAACAAATCGTTTTTAGCTTTGGATGTTAGAATTTCTAATTCATCGAGTGCTTCTTCCCATTCACCTAACAAATAGTAATTGTTGGCTAGTTCTAATCTTGCAAGATGGAAGTCTTTTTTTAAATTAACGGCTTTTTGAAAACGTTCTTTGGCTGCGGAGTATTCTCTTAAATTTTTATAGGTAAGGCCGCGTTTGAATTCTTCCTTGGCATTCTCCTCACCCAAGGAAAAGTTGGGAAAGTCCAGAGGGAAAATTTGTGTGCTCACCAATAGAAAGAAAAACGATAGTAACTTTCTCAAAGAGAATCCCTCCATCCCCAATCTAATGGGACATAATTTGCAAGTCAACCCCTTCCTTGGGATTCGGAACCGGGTTTTCTCTTTATTCTCGACAGAATCCCAATTTTAGACAACATGGAATTTAGGTTATGTCTCCTGAACTTATAGAACGCGAAGTCCTTCGTCGAAAGACTTTTGCCATCATTGCCCATCCCGATGCGGGAAAGACCACACTGACTGAAAAATTACTCCTCTATGGAGGTGCCATTCAGTTGGCAGGAGCTGTAAAAGCCAAAAAAGAAGGGAAGTCTGCTACTTCGGATTGGATGGCCATGGAAAAGGAAAGAGGGATTTCGATCACGTCTGCAGCTCTTCAATTTGAGTATAAAAATAACATTCTAAATCTTCTAGATACCCCAGGTCACGAAGACTTTTCGGAAGATACATACCGCACGCTGATGGCGGCTGATACGGCGGTGATGGTTCTGGATGCAGGAAAGGGAGTCGAACCACAAACCATCAAACTTTTCCGTGTTTGTCGCGACCGGGGAATTCCCATCATCACTTTCATCAATAAGATGGATAGGCCAACCAAAGATTTGTATGCACTTTTGGATGAAATCGAAAAGGTTTTAGGAATCAAAGCAGTTCCGGATGTATGGCCGCTCGGAACGGGTTTTGATTTTAAGGGTGTGTATGACCTTCGTGACCAGCAGTTGTATTTATTTGACAGAACTCCTGGTGGAAAACAAAAAGCAGCTTCTAGGATGGCAGGCCCAAATGATCCAAGTCTCGATGAACAGTTTGATTCGGAAATTGTCTCCGCGTTTCGTGAACAAATTGATTTAGTGGAAAATGGAATTGGGAAGGTGGATAAAAATTCTTTTTTACTAGGAAAAGAAACACCGGTTTACTTTGGTTCTGCGGTGAATAATTTTGGAATTGAACTTTTTCTAAATAAATTTTTAGAACTGGCACCAGGTCCAGATCATATTCCGCTTCGTGATGGGAATTATTTAGATCCAATCAATGCCCCTTTTAGTGCTTTCGTTTTTAAAGTTCAAGCCAATATGAACAAAGCGCATCGCGACCGAATTGCTTTTCTTCGAATCTGTTCTGGGGTCTTCGAACGCGGGTTAAACGTAAACCATAATCGTTTAGACAAACCTGTTAAACTTTCATCTAGTTTTGCGTTTTTTGGTCAGGATCGTAACACGGTAGATACTGCTTATCCCGGTGATATCATTGGTCTTGTTAATCCAGGAACCTATAAGATTGGAGATGTTCTATCAACAGGGAATACTCCACCTCTCCGCCCACTTCCTAGTTTTGCTCCGGAACTTTTTGCAACCATTTCGTGTAAGGATACCTTACAACTAAAATCTTTTAAAAAGGGACTCGATCAGTTGGCGGAGGAAGGAATTTTGCATTTGTTTACTTCCAGAACCATTGGTGGTGGTGTTCCTATCATCGGAGCTATGGGAAAATTACAATTTGAGGTTTTCCAACGTCGTCTGAAAGATGAATATAGTGCCGATACTTCGATTCACATCCTCCCTTATGGAATATCTCGCTGGGTGAAAAAAGACGACCGTAATAAAATTCCTTCAAATGCAAATTTGGTGGAAGATTTATTTGGCAATATGGCTCTTCTTTTTGATACGGAATGGGATATGAATTATTTCCATAAAAACAATGAGGAAATTGAACTTTTAGACAATCCTCCTTTGGAAGATTGATTAGATAACCTCAATCCCGATCCAGGTGATATCATCTAGAAAGGGAATCCCCTCAGAATAGGCTTTGATTTTAAGTTCTAACTCTTGTTTGATGAGGGACATATGTTTTGTCCCAGCACTGGAAAAGAATTGGATGAGTTCAGATTCAGAAATTTTTTGATGTTTCGAATTTTCCACATCTTTTAGTCCGTCAGTAAAGAGAAAAAAACGATCTCCTTTTTGAATAGGAAACTCTAAGATCTTAGGTTCCCTTAAGGAGATCATTCCAAACATAGGGTTTAGTTTTTCAGGACATTGGAATTCGTCTCCGGATTGATACAACATACCAGGATGACCAGCGTTACCATATTGAACGGTCATTGTGTTAAAATCAAACAGCAAAAATAGGAAAGGAACAAAGGCATAAGGATCTGGAAAATTCGCAGACACACCTTCGTTCATTTTCTTTAGAATTAATTTGGGATCCGATTCGGATTGAACAATTTGATGGAATAAAACCCTCAGTACAGTCATCATCATAGCTGCTTTTACACCATGACCAATCACATCACCTAAAGCAAATATACATCTATTGTTTCCTAGATCAATATAGTCATAATAATCTCCACCTACTTGGATGAGAGGTTTGTATAAAACTTCATAGTCTAAATGAGGAAATATAGTGATTCTGCTAGGTAGGTATTTTTTCTGTAAATCCTTGGCATAAACCATTTCCTTTTCAAACTCGAGACGTTTTTTGGTAACGTTTTGAACTAGGACAAGGGCTCCACTGGCAAATTTATACTTTTGTTCCAAATACCAAAGTTGGTAAGTGATCTCTAGGAGATACACTGATCCATCTTTGGAATAGAATTCTGATTCTTCTTTCCTGAGTTTACCTTGTTCGTTTTGGTATTTGGAAACTCCTTCCAAAAACAAACCTACTTCTTTTTTAATCCAATCTTTAACGGATAGTTGGTCACGAAATAAATCGTTGATCAAAAGTTTCTGCTCAATTTCACTATTTTCCAATAGGATTTTTCCTTTTGAATCAAATAGAACGGCAGCATGAGGATACTCTTGTAAAAGAAGTTTTAGTTTTTGTTTGGATTCAATTTCTCGAAGTGCAATAAAGGTAGAAAGTAGAAAGGAAAGAACAAATAGCGAAATTAATATCAGAATATTTCTTTCTAAAGATTTTTTAATAGGAACTAAAACCAAATCCTTGGGACTTACAATGAATAGGTGAATCGGTAGGCCATACATAGGCATACTGACTACAAAATATTCCATATCCTCTTTTACAGATTCGTGAAGGGATGGTAAATTTGAATGAGTTTGGAGGTAAGCCTTTACCTCTGATTTCCAAAATTCGGAAACTAAAAAATTATCCTCGATAAATCCTGAAATTCCAAAGTCCCCAGTCTCGTTAAGAATGAATAATCCTTCGTTAGGGTCACTAAATGGAGAGTCCAAAAGTGCATCTTCTAGAAATTCAGCAGAATGGATCGAAATCATATTTCCGCTCCGAATCAGGAAATATGATTTTGTTTCTGAATTCCACGAACAGGTAGTAAGCGTTAACTCTTGTAAATCGGCACTGGTTTTGTCGGAAAGAGAACAGTCCTTTTGGATATCTGGGTATTTTGATATGGGAAGAAAACCTATAAGCTTTTTATGAGTGAGGTCTAAATTTATTTGTTCTCGAATTTGATTTTCCAAATCAATGGCAAGTAGTTGGATACGAATTAATTGGAATCTTTGATTCCAGTCTAATGCCTCTCTATACCGGGAATGGATCATTGAAGAGATGAGGAGGAAATAGGGGAAAATTAAAAAGGCAACAATGGAGAGAAATAATTTGAGAAAAGACCTTGTTTTGATTACATAAATAAAATGTTCATATAACTCCCGTATCTTCCCACCATAGTACATGGATTAGTTTCTCTTTGGGTGTTTGATTTGGATTTTTTTGGGAACTTCTTCATTTCCAAGTCTATCTGTCGCTGAAATTTCTAATTCCAAGTCGTTAGAACAAGAGTTGATTAGACCGGTCCAGGAAGTTTTTGAATCCCAAAGATACCATTCTGATTGTTTATTTTGGCCACAGGTGCTACGAAACCGAATGGAATCTAAGCCTGAACCCGTATCCTTAGAAAGAAGTTCTAAATGATTTTTAGGGGAAAGATATTGAATTGATTTTTTTTGATACAATGATTCTTTCCAATGCAGTTCTGTATTGGGAGGGGTATTGTCCACACTAAACTCCCAAACTTGCATTGTATCAGAAACTCCTAGTTCATTGGTGACTTGGTATTCTAATTTATAATCCCCATCTTTAGAAAAACTGAGTTCTGGCTCCTTTGTTACTTTCCAGGGCCCACCGTTCAATCGGTAGCGAACAGAAGATTTGATCGGTTGCGTAAGTATGGGTTTTACTTGGATTTTATTTTCGGTGAGAAAGAATCTGTTTTTCCCTTCATCATTCCTAATGGGAATGATGACATCTGTCGTATTGGACTTACGTGAGAGAACTTTTGTGGGTTCTTTCGGTTTGGACTCTCCAAATGAACTAACTGTATATAAGTCAGTCCAAAATCCACGGACTTGGCGTTTGGCAACAGCACGGATACGAAAGTATTCATATCCATTTGGAATAAAAAGCTGTATTTTACCGGGATTGGAAAGAACTCGGAATGGAATTTCTAAATCAAGGTTAGGCTCTTTCCATAATTCAAATTCATACTGAATGATATCGTCTCGATCGGGATCTAAAGTGAATTTTAATGTTTTTGATTCTGAAAAAATTGGAAAACTCAAACCAACTAATAGAAGTAAGTAGATCGTATTTTTTAACGAAGTTTTCATTCTTCTTTTGGTTTTGGTGGGTCCGGTAGTGTGAATGGTTTTAAAGGTGGTTTCCCCTTTTCTACATAAGTGGCAAATCCTGAGGAAACATTGACCGTTACATTTTCTGCAGTTACAGCCACAAGTCCTTCATAACAACTTAAAGTAGTATTTCCGGAAGAATCAACTTCTGTGAGAAAGTCTGTTCCCTTCACTTCAGAAACAGCCGAATCCGTTTTTAGAAGAAACATACGCTGGTTAGAAGATGGTTTCTTTTGAACGATCGAACGAATGCGACCCTTTCGAAGATAAAGTTCATCGGGTTCTGTATCGGATTTTCCCTTTTCCATAATCACATGGCTATTTTCGGTGATCTCAAACTTAGAGCCTGATAGAAAAAGAAATTGTGCTTCTGAATCTTTAAAAGTTCTTACTTCGTCTTTTGCATAAAGGCCTTCTCCAACACTTGCCCCTGACCAAACCGCTTGTTTTTGGGAGACTTTTAATACCTCTGTTTTTCCACTATACCTCTGAATATCAGCTAGCGGTTTTTTTCCTAAACTTTTAGGAATCCAAAGTTTCATCCCGGGAATGATCAGATTGGGATTGTCGATTTGGTTGGATTTCAGCAGCTCCTTCCACTTCCTTGGATCGTCCAAATAAGTTTTAGAGATGATACTTAAGGTTTGCCCTTTTTCCACAACAATCGTGATTCCATCACCTTCTGGTGGCTGAATGATTTGTTTGGATTCTGATATAAGAGGTGTTAGGTTAAAAAAGGTAATAAAAAAAATAAGATAAAAATTTAATTTCGAAAGAGAAAGGTTTGTAAAGGAGAAGGTGGGTAATTGATCCCACCTTCTATTACAAAAAAAAGAAAATTGTTTGAGGAAATTAAAAATCTTCATATTTCCTCAAACCAATCCTTGTTAGTCGATATTCTCGGCTACAAGTTCCGCAATGTCTTTTACTTTTACGGAATCAATTTTCTCTGCAGCTTTGACACCATCTGTAATCATAGTGATACAGAATGGACAAGCAGTAGCGATGGTTGTAGCACCTGTATCAAGAAGTTGTCCTGTACGTTTGCTATTCACACGGATACTTTCTGGGTTGGATTCATCCACATGTTCTTCCATCCAGTACTGAGCTCCACCAGCACCACAACAAAGTCCTTTGGAGTGATGGTCTACAGCTTCTTCGATTTTTCCACCGGATACTTTTTTTACAACATCACGAGGGTTGTCATAATTGTTATTATAACGACCGATGTAACAAGAGTCGTGGTAAGTATACTTTCCTGTGTTCGCATCATCCGCAACTTTTACATCAATTTTACCATCTTTTGAAAGTTGGTTGATGTATTCGGAGTGGTGGATGACTTCGAAGTTTCCACCAAATTGTGGATATTCGTTTTTGATTGTGTTGTAGCAGTGCGGGCAAGCAGTTACGATTTTTTTAATTCCGTAACCGTTGATTGTGTCCACGTTAGTTTGTGCCAATGTTTGGTAGAGATATTCGTTACCACCACGGCGAGCCGAGTCTCCCGAACATCCTTCTTCAGTTCCAAGGATACCAAAGTTCACATCAGCTTTTTGCATGATTTTAACAAAGTCACGAGAGATCTTTTTGTTTCTTTCAT
Organism: Leptospira brenneri; assembly: GCF_002812125.1. Classification (NCBI taxonomy): domain Bacteria; kingdom Pseudomonadati; phylum Spirochaetota; class Leptospiria; order Leptospirales; family Leptospiraceae; genus Leptospira; species Leptospira brenneri. Next base: position 116,786 of record NZ_NPDQ01000004.1, on the reverse strand, counting down.
CAAAAGCACCCGCACAACCTACCCAATAGAGTACGTCTACGTTTTTGTCTTCTGCTTCTGAAAGAACTTTTACACCAAGACCTTCTGCCCAGTCTGCTCTTGTATGCGCTCCCACACCCCATGGATTGGAATTGTTTTCCATGTTTGTGAATGCTTTTTGAAGTTCTGGACTCATTTTAGATTCCGCAAGAACTAAGTGACGGCGCATTTCAATGATGGCATTTACTTGGTTGTTTCCTACTGGGCATGCTTCAACGCACGCATAACAAGTAGTACATCCCCAAAGAGCTTCTTCACTCAAACCCTCATGTGAATTGATCACACCAGTCTCTAAGGCAGCAACTGCTTCTGCACCTTCTTCAGGAGTTTTTCCTGCGCGTGCTGCCGCAACCTCAGGCATTTTTTCCAACATTTGGTGTTTGAGTTCTACAATGATAGCTTTTGGATTTAAAACTTTTCCTGTACGGTTCGCAGGACATTCCACTTGGCAACGACCACATTCAATACAAGACATACCGTCGAGTAGGTTGGGCCAAGGGAAATCTTCCACTCGGTTGGATCCCCAAACCGCATTTTCATCATCTAAATTGAGTTTGGAAAGTTGACCTTTAGGAGTGTCTGTTGCAAGGAAGTAGTTAAACGGAGCAAAAATTAAGTGAGCGTGTTTTGATGTAGGAACATACAACATAAACGAGAACACAGTGATGATATGGCCCCACCACATAATTTGGAAAACGATATCTGCTGAAGAGTTGGAAACACCAATGGCTTCCCAAAGACTTCCGATAGCTCCGTCAATCAGTCCCGCATGAGTGAAGTAAGTTGCCGCAACTGTCTTTGCACCATTACCAAGTAAGGTGGTTACCATAAGAGTGGCAATCATACTGATCACAACCGCAGAAGCTGGAGAGTGAACATCAAGACCCTTTGCTTTTTTGATCCAACGTCTCCAAGCGAAAAAACCAAGACCGGTGAGTACAAGGATGGAAACATAATTTACAGCTTGTTCATAAATATGATTAGCAGCTTCCCCTAAAAGAAATTCAGGAAGTGCAAATTTGTAAGGATCATCCATGACATAACCAAACACACCGGCAACCATTTGGCTTGTTGTGTGGATGGTATACACAAGGAATCCGTAGAAAACGAACGCGTGCATGATTCCACGTACTGGTTCTCTGAAGTTTTTCTTTTGGAGGACGACGTTTATAAGAAAACTCTTTAAACGGAATCCGATATTTAGGTTCTTTTTTGCATCTTCATTGAAGAAAGCAGGACGACCATTGAAGATCAGTCCGAGCCGATAAAGGATGGCGCGAACAAACACAATGTTTGCCACGACGAAAAAAGCTGTGAATAATAGGTGAAAGAGTATTCTTCCGATATCCATTTATGTTTATGCCCTTAAGGTGTTTGGTATTTCCTAGGATTTGTATAGAAAAATGAATGTCCAGGAAAATTCGGTTTTTACAGGGATCTATTAGCAGATTTCCTGTCCAAGTAGGTAGAGAGACCACATGAACTTAGACTCGTTTTCATTTAGCCCGAAAGACCCCAGTGATGCCATTCTATTGCGTGCGGCAGAGGGCAAACGCATTTCTCCGGAGGAAGCTCTGACCCTCTACAACGATGGTGATTTTTTAAAGATCCAAATGGTGGCCCGGTTCCTTCGGGAAAAAATAAGACCACATACGGAAGCCAGTTACACTATGTTCCGGGTTGTGAATTATACGAACTATTGCAATGTGGAATGTAGTTTTTGCTCTTTTATGGATGAGATCGGAAATGGAAAGGGTTATGTTCTCTCCAAAGAAGAGATCCTTCAAAAAATGGATTACGCTGTGGAAGAAGGTGCCGACCAAATGTTCCTCCAAGGCGGGGTCTATCCCAATCTTCCTTTTGAATATTATTTAGATGTGATCCGAACTGTAAAAGCCAAATACCCCAAAATGCACATTCGTGCTTTTTCTCCTGTTGAAGTGATCAATTTGGAAAAGATCACAGGAAAACCACTGAAAGAAGTGCTTCTTATTTTAAAAGAAGCCGGTCTTGATTCCGTTCCGGGTGCTGGTGCTGAAATCTTAACGGAAAGGATGCGCCAAATCATTTCTCCTAAGAAAGCCACTGTTTCTGAATGGGTGCATGCCATGGAGACTTGCCATGAGGTGGGGCTTCTTGGTTCCGCAAATGTCGTATTTGGATCGGAAGAAACTAAGGAAGAAGTCATTGAGCATTTATCTGTTGTTCGAGACCTTCAGGATCGCACTGGCGGATTTTTATCTTTTATCCCATGGACTTTCCAACCCCAAACCAAGAGGTTCAAAGTGAGACCGGTTCCTACCCATGAATACTTAAAGGTTCTGGGAATCTGCCGTATCTTTTTGGACAATATCAAACATATAGAAACATCTGTGATGGTTCTCGGAAAAGGAGTGGGGCAACTGGCTTTGTATTCTGGTGCAGACGACATTTCTTCGGTTGTGATTGAAGAGAATGTACTCAGATCTTTTGGTCTCAAAACAGAAAAAGAAGCGAGAAAGTTTTTATCTGAAGGTGGGTTTCGGCCCATTCGAAGGAATCTGCTCTATGAAGATGATTACGAGTGCAATCAGGTGGTAGCGGATTCCCTCTAAACTTTTCTTTCCGTGAAAGTCTACCTACGCGGGCAAATGGGCAAAAAAAAAGATGGGGGGTTAGTCCCCATCTTTCGAAATTTTACACCTTATCCGTAATGGACATAAACTGAGAATCAGTCTCAATTTCAACACTATCGATTTTCCAAAAAATTGTCGATCATTTTTTTTAAGATTCGATGAGGGTAATGCGATTTCTTCCCTCATTTTTTGAGGTGTAGAGGGCTGTATCGATTTTGTGGTAGAGTTCGTCGAAACTAGGGTCGTCTTCGGGGCGAAAGAGAGTGGCTCCGATGGAGACCGTGAGTGTGATTGATTCTCCCGGTTGGTTGTGGATCGGAATTTGTAAGTGCTCCAATTTCTCGCGAATGGATTCGGTTAAGATCTGTAATCCTTCTTTGTCAATGGGAGAAACCAGTAAACAAAACTCATCCCCTCCAATTCGCGCTGCTATGTCTGTGATTCTCGTTCTTGACCTCACTGTTTTAGCAAAAGCCTGGATGGCTAGGTCACCTTGTTTGTGACCATATTTGTCGTTAATTGTTTTTAAACGATCCAAGTCCAAAATGACAAGCCCGATGATAAAACCTTCTCGGTTTGATCTCTTTTTATAAAGGTCGAACTGTTCCAATAAATGCCGTCTATTGAAAAGTTCCGTCATCGAATCAACCCTTGACAAATCTTCGATCTTTTGGTTGATCCTAAGTAGTTTGCCAACAGTGACTCTTAACCTTGCTTTCACTCGGTATTCTTCGAACCGCCAGTAGTTGATGAGAAGGTTGGCGACAAATCCAAATGCTAAAAGAAAAGAAACAATGAGAACATCTTGGTAGAAGAAAAAACGATCAAACCCTTGGATCCGTGAAAAGTTTAAATGTAATGGGATAAAAACAGAAATATATAAAGTGGATAATAATAGAATTCGAAATGGTTCAATCCACAAAAGGATAGAAGCACTGGCAATGACGATGGCCGAACCAAACAAATAGTAAGCATGGTTTGGATTGTCATAGACCATCATGGGAATATAAAGTAAAATGAGCCCAATCAAAACTAGGCTTGTAATTCCATAGATATGTTTCTGGAAGAATCGGACTTTCTTTTTCCCAAAGAGATAAACAATGAAACAAATGCCAAGAGAGGAAATTCGAAAGAAGGCGATCCAAAAACTGGCTTCCTTGGTCCGAACAAGAGAATCCACAAAAAGTAAAGATATGATGGAGGTCACAGCAGTCATTACACTGAAAATCTGTAAGGATGAGCCTATATCCGAAATATTTGTAGCCGTGAAACTAGGATGGTAGGTTCGTAAAAACATTTTACGAAATACAAAAAAATATCTTTTGAATGTATGCCTACGCATGAAGAAACCAGACCTTAGAATACAGAAAATTTAGGATCTGTAAACCATTTACTGGACTAGAAAATGATTACCTTTCTTTGGGATTTGGCAAGGACTTCTGGAATGGTTAGTCCGTCACTTCCTAAGGTGCGAATCCTTTCCCCGTTGGAATAAAGAATCACCCCTTTGATTCCAAAATTTCCGACCATCGTAAAGGTAATTTGATCCAATCTATCTTTTAGGATTTCCATACTTCCACCATAACTAATGTCTTCCGAAACGGAAACGTGAAGGATTCCATTTTCCAATCGGTAGTTAGGTTCCATTCGGACGCGTTTCGTCAGCGCGGAGAGCACACCTTTTGATTTTTCCTCTGCATTAGGACCTTTGGTCAATTCTTGGAATAGAAAAGGGATGGGATCCCCTCCCGGAAACTCACGAACCAGTTTTACTAGTTGGGATTGGCTATTTTTTCCAGTTCCATAAAATTTCAAAAAATAAACAGGTAAGTAACCTGCATCCGCTTGCAGGCGTTTGCCGGCGCCAGGAAATCGATCTTCTGGCAAGGTAATCTCAGGGATCGTTTCATCCACGAGTTTGGTTTTGTTTTTTCGTTTGGGTTCTGAATCGGGAAAGGTTTGGGTGAGAACTTCTTCTTCCCAATTTAAATCATCTTCCCAAGTTTCTTTTGTAAATGGATCAGAAGGTTCCGCAAATTTTGGTTTTTCTTGGGTCTTTCCGATGTTTCGAAAGCCTTGTTTGGGAATGAAATTTCCTGCGGTTTTTGGATCGAATCCCATCGACTTTTCAATGAGAACTAGTACAAGAAAAATCCCGCCAAGTAAATAGCGTAAAGATTTCCATTTATCTTCTTGGATTTGGGGTAGTACCGCCACACTAATAATGTCGGAGAAGGGAGAAAAAGGGATTTTAAAAAAATTCTTTTAAAGTTGGTAAATCGTCAAATTTCCAATGAAAATCTGGAATCTCTCCAGGAACTCCGTGCCCATAAGTGCAAAATCCAAAAGGGCATCCGTTTTCTTTGGCAGCTTCCCAGTCACTAAATCGGTCTCCGATCATAGCGATTGCTTTTGGGTCTAAATTGTACTTCCGAACATACTCTGCCAGAATTTCTCCTTTCGTATGAATGGTGTCTTGGTTGATGACAACAATTGGTTCAAAGTATTGTAATACTCCAGCCGTTTCTAAAACAGTTTCTATATATGGCTTTCTTCCGTTGGAAGCACAGGTAATGGTATAACCTTTTTCTTTTAGATAATGAATGGTAGATCCCACTCCTGCATAGAAGTCACCACCGCCACTCCGAATGGCATCACAAAGAAGGTCCAAAACTCTAGCTGAAATTGTATCCCTTTCTGATTCGGGCAATTCGGGAAAAAGGTTGGCAAAAATAGTTCGCACAGGTTTTCCAATCTCATTCATAATCCGGTCATGACTCGGTAAGGACGCGATTTTTCCCGTCTTGCCAGCAAACTCTTCGATTGCCTGCACATACGTCTTAAAGATTATGGATTCTGAGGAAAATAAGGTCCCATCGACATCGAAGGCGACCATGCGGATTTCCCCCAGGCGGTTTTCTTGCATTACCACCAGAAAAGTATTTAGCGGTCTCTTGGCAAGTAAGGAATTGGAACTTATGCTCGTGCAAAACAGTTTATCAGAAGTTCTTCGGGCGCGAGAAGAGTTATATTCTCGGACAAATTGGACGGATCCAACCTCTCAATTACAAAACCGAGTCAAAGGAGAAGACCTTTCGCGGTATTTCTTACTTACAGAATCTGAAGAAATGGGAATTCGTGAGACCATCCGTCTGCATGTTTCCACAACTCCTTATTATCTTTCATTGTCAGACCCTAGTGACCCGAATTGTCCCATCCGAAAGATGATTGTGCCCAGATCGGAAGAAGCTGTACTTTCTTTTGAAGAAAGTGCAGATCCTTTGGATGAAGAACGCCTAAGTCCTGTTCGCGGACTTACCCATATGTATCCGAACCGGGTACTACTTTTTTCCAATCATTCCTGTAGTGTGTATTGCCGTCACTGTATGCGTGGTCGTAAGGTTTCTTCTAGTGAAGAACGAATGGAAAAGGGGGATTTAGAAAAGGCATTTGAATACATTCGAAACCACTCAGAAATTGAAGATGTTGTGATCAGTGGTGGTGATCCGCTGAATCTAGCAGATTCTAGATTGGAATGGATTCTTTCCGAACTTCATTCCATCCCGCACGTGAAAATTTGTCGGTTAGGTACAAGAAATCCTGTCACCTTACCATTTCGGATTACGGATTCAGTCTGCAAAATCATTGAAACCTATAATGATGATGGATTATCCATTTTTTGTAATACTCAATTCAATCATCCAAAAGAATGTACAAAAGAATCTAAAGAAGCCATTCTTCGTTTATTAAAAGTCGGTGTTTCTGTTGGTAACCAGACCGTCCTCTTAAAAGGAATTAATGATGATGAAGAGACCATGCTCACTCTTCACAAAAAATTGTTAGAGATGCGAGTTCGTGCCTATTATTTATATGATCCTGAACTCATTCCAGGTTCGAGAGGATTTCGAACCCCTCTTGCTCGAGGGATTGAAATTATAGAATATATGAGAGGAAAAATTGGGGGAATGGGGATCCCTCAATTTGTAAATGACCTTCCTGGTGGTGGCGGTAAAATCACCATCGCACCTAACTGGTATTTGGGTTATTATCCCAAAACACGCCAACATGCTTTCCGCTCTGCGGTAACTAAAAAAATCCATCTTTCTTTTGAACCGGTAGATTCAAACAAAGAATCTTATTATCCAGCTTTGAGTGATGATGACTGGGAGAAACTCGGATTATGAAAGGCACCGTCATCCTTGCTTGTGATGTCTATGATCCTAAAACTCCCGAACTTTGCCAGGAATGGGAATCGGAAGAGACCATTCAAAATATGGAAAAAATCATTCAAGATTTAGGATATGATGTGGCAATTCTTTCCCATCCTTCCGAGATCAGTTCTGTTTTGTCTTCCATTCCGATTTCCGAAAGGAAAAACTGGATCGTTTGGAATTTAATAGAGGGATACCATTCCCCAAACCGCGAAGCCTACATACCAGCGTTATGCGAATATTTGGCAGTGCCTCATACAGGAAGTTCTGCGGTGGTTCAGACTCTGACTTTAGATAAATACAAAACGAAAGTTTTCCTAAAATCTTTTGGAATTCCGACTGCAGATTTTTGGCTAGTGGATCAGTCCGGTCTCTTGCCAACAGACCATTTTCCTTTATTCGTAAAACCAAATGGAGAAGGATCGAGTCTTGGCATTAGTGAAAAAAACCTCATTCATTCAGAGAAGGATTGGAAAGAAACAACTTCAGAACTTTTAGAAAAATATGAAAATTTACTTTTAGAAACCTATCTTTCCGGCAAAGAATTAACCGTTGGGGTTTTTGGCAATAGGGGAAAATATCAAGTAAGTCCTATTGCATTTGTAGATTACCCAGGAATTGTGTACAGTGATATTGTTAAATCTAAAGAAAGTTTTGTGGAATCTTTGGATTTTTCTGTTCCGAAAGAGTTGTCTGATACTTTGGAAAAATATTCAATAAAGGTGGCAGAACTTTTGGGGAGTTCGGGATACATTCGTTTGGATTTTAAATTGGAAAAAAATCTTCCTTATTTTTTAGAAGCAAACGCTACGCCTGGATTTTCCAATATATACTCCACCTTGCCATTGTTATGGGAAAAAACAGGAAAAACTTATTCTGAACTTCTAAACTATTGTTTGGATTTAGGATTTGAAGAATACCAAAATCATAATCGTTATCAATATGCAAAGGATCGAAACCTATGAGTTTAGTGAAAATCTTAAAATCGGATGTGGAAAACCATCCCGTCCTTAGATCGCAATGGTTATTAGAACGTAATATTTCTATGAGTTTTAATGACCTGATTCTATGGCTGAGCCAGGAATATTTTGTTTCCATTGGCTTTGTGGATTGGTTTTTGCGTGTCGCAGCAAAAACTAGAGACCAAAATGCTAAAATTGTATTAGTCGAAAATATCTGGGGAGAGTTGGGAGAAGGGAAAATTGAAGACACTCATGTTTCCATTCTAATTGAATTTTTGACAAAGTTAAATTTCGATTTTTCAGGTCACAATCTTTTACCGGAAACCAAAACCTATTTAGATAAAATGGAAACGATCATCGAAAAAGGTTTTTTCTATGGACTCGGAGCCTTGGGTCCAGCCAACGAATACCTATTAAAATTAGAATATTCTCAAATTGCAAGTGCTTACAAAAAGTTAAAAACAGAGATGGCTTTACCGGAAGGGAAGTTTTTTCAAGTAAATTTAGATGCTGATGAAGGCCACAGTCAGAGAATGTTTGAACTGATTGAGGAAACTGCCAAAACAAAAGAGACACAAGACCAAGTCATCGAGGGGAATTTACTTGCTCTAGCAGCCCGAGAAGACTTTTATACTGGGCTCACTCGGTTAGACAAAGAACCGCTTAGTTTAGTTTAGTTCTGAATCGTTTTAAGCCATACATTACTGCCATTCCAAGAAATGGGATTAGGGGCAGATACAATAGAATATTTATGTATCTGTATCTGTCCATTTTCCATAGAATTTGTCTAACTGCAAAAAAACCTGGATAACGTTTTCCATTTTCAATCCACTGAACTTCTCCCGCACATAGTTCTTTTGTAAGTTTGTAGTGAATGGACTTTAAATCACTTTCCGAAAGGTTATGATAGGATAAAATGGAAATCTGGTTTTTTGTTTTTTCTCGCATTAACTTTGCTATGCGAGTACAAAATTTACAATCTCCATCATAAATTAAAATTTGATCCGTAGGTATCATTTTTAAAATCTTATTTTGGGAAAAAATCTTCGGCTTGGGATTTTAAGGTTTGGATCGTGACAGGAATGAGAGACTGGTCTAAACCCAACCAATAATAATACCAACTTTCATCTTTTTCAATTCCTTGTGCTACTGACATATACCATTTGTTGATATTATTGTCCGGTTTACTTCTCCAAAATAAGGGACGGCAATGTTCTAAAATTTGGTCCCAGATATCACGACCTACACCAGCACCCCTTGCCACTCCATTGACTGCAAATTTAGAGAGGAGATAACCATGTTCTGTTTTTTGCATCCAAGCACAGGCTCTATACGATTCTTCGAGAAACAAAACATCAAATTTGGTTTGGTAGAACTCTGGTTTTAGTGGTTTACCAAAGGATTCTTCAATGAGCCGAAACACTCGTTTCATATCTACTTCATCTACTGAATGACAGACCTTGATTTTGTTTTTTCGCTTAACAAGAGTTCCACTTCCTTTCACTGTAAATAATTCGGTGAGTAGGGTAAACGGAGATGTAATGACAATACTAAATTTTGGATCTTCAATTTTTGACAACAAATCTTCTGAAAGTTGGATGAACTCCGTTTGGGATCTAGAAAGAGCAATTCCATCTGGTAGAGAAAGATGAATATCCCGTTGTAAAATGGATTTCACCTTACCCGTATGGGAATCCTTTAGTGGGCCATCGATGGAAACGTAAATTACCTTCGAAGAATGAAGAATGGAACGACAACGATCTAATAGTGCGGAAAGTTTTTCTGATTCATCTTCCCAAAGTAAAATGGGGATTTTTTTTTGGCGGATACTTTCTGTTACTGCTTCTTTCAGTGGTTTGTTACGATCGACAACCTGATAAGAAAAACCTAGGCTTCTTTCTCCTTCCAAGTTTGTTTGTTCGATGGGAAAAAATAGTTTTAGGTATTGAAAACTATCTACCTCTAAAACAACAAAAGGAAAAAGATCTAGTTGGTAGAGGAGTTTTAAGTCAGAAAACAGAGCCTCAGAACTTTCAAAAATAGTTTCCGTGTCCGCGTAGAGAATCGCAAACGATTCCGGGGAAAGTGATTGGAATTCCTTTAAGAAAAGAAGACCATCTCTAGGATCCCTAGTGATTTCAAAGACTCTGCTGAGTACGTCTTTGGAATTCATTTCCCCCCTCGGATTTCATAATCGACAATTTTTGCTTTTAGGTTTGCGTGTTTCAAACTTAAATGAGCATTTTCTTTTAGACCAAATTTACCGAGAAGAGAAAAATCGCCAGAAAGAACTGTAAACTTCCAGCCACCAAATTCATTTTTGATGACTTTTCCAAACTGAAAATACATCTCTCGTAAGTCATCCATCGGTTTTCCAATTCGGTCTCCATAAGGTGGATTGGTAACCACATGGCCTTGGGAACCAAATTTATTTTTTAGATCCAAACAATTGCCAACTTCAAATTGAACGAAATCTTCAACACCGGCCTCATAAGCATTTTCTTTTGCTATGCGAACCGCTTCTGGATCTACATCAAACCCAAATAGATGAGGTGAGGCTGGTTTTTCCCGTTTTCGTTCTGAGAAAACATAAGTGGGAAATAGAATTTGGAAAACAGGAGATTCTGCAAATAGAAATCGATTGATTTCTCCATACAAACGTTCTCTCAGTGCAGCTTCAATGAGAATGGTTCCCGATCCGCACATGGGATCGACAAGTGTATTTCCCTCTTTCCAACCAGAGAGTTCAAGCATGGCCTGAGCAATGGGTTCCCGAACCGGTGCATTTCCAGCAAACAGTCGATACCCTCGTCTTCCCACCGGATCTCCTGAAAGAGAAATTTCGATACTAAACCGGTCTGTATGAGATCTCACAACTATCGTGACATCAGCCATTCGTTTTTCAATTTCGGGAAGTGGAACTTTTTTACTACGAAGTCTATCAAGCACAGCATCTTTCATACGGTGCATGGTAAATTCAGAATTTTTTAGTTTGTCTTTGGTTTCTGCATCAATTCGAAAACTGACCTCGGGGCCAATGTATTTTTCCCAAGGGAGTTCACTTGCTTTGGCATAAAACTCATCATAATCATCTGCATTGTCATGTAATAACTGTAAGTTGATTCTGGAAGCAAACTTAGTATGAACGGAAAATTGAATGACATCTTCTTTTTTTCCGGAAAAAAAAACTCCACCTCGGTTTGAACTGTTAATTTTGAGATGAAACGATTTTAATTCGGATTCCAAAAGCGGAGAAAGTCCCTCTCCGCAAATGGCATGGTAAGTTGGGTGAGTAGGTTTTATTCCGAGTCTCCTAATTTTTGAGCCAAGTAGTTTGGTAGGCTGATCGAATCGATAATAGATTTTTGAGTTTCAATCCAGTCGATATGTTCTTCTTCAGAAACGAGGATCTTTTCTAAAAGTTCCCGAGTTCCGTTGTCCTTTGCCGCAACGCAGATATCAATTCCCCTGTTGAGTCTTTCTACCGCATTGTACTCTAATTGTAAGTCATGATCCAACATCTCCGGAACAGTTTGTCCGACGTTGATTTTGAGATACTTTTGTAAATCAGGAGTTCCATCAAAAAAGAGAATTCTTTCAATGATTTCATCTGCATGTTTCATCTCTTCGATCGACTCTTTTCTGAGGTATTCTGCAAGTTCTAAATATCCCCAGTTTTTGCAGACTTTTGCATGAATGAAATACTGGTTGATGGCTGTGAGTTCAGCCGCTAAAACTTCTGCTAAAATGTCGATTACTTCTTTCTTTCCCTTCATATGGGTAGCCTCATTTTCTCTCTTTAATTGGAAAGATAATTGGTTTTCATAGAATAGGCAAGCTTAAACTATATTCCAATGAAGAAAGTTTACATTCACAATCCATCATTGAGTGTATTCGGAAAACACAATGGATCTCAACTCGATTTATCCTTTGTGACCGCAAAACAATCTGTACATGAGTTTCAATCTCACAAAATTCAGTTCATCATTTACGCTAGTTTTTCGCCTGACTCTTATAACAAAGAATACCACTTATCTGCAAAACTTCCTAGTTTACTTGGGATTCGTGATGTTTATTCCATAAGAATGGAAACAGCATCGTCTTCTGGTGCTGCTGCCTTTCAATTGGGAGTGAATTTGATTCTCAGTGGAAGATACGACCACGGTCTTGTGATTGCGACTGAACTCATGTCTCAGTTAAATAGAGAAGAGAGTAATTTATTGTTAGGTTCTGTTTTATCAGATTCTCAAAGGGCACTAGGAATGTCTATGGCGCAAGGAGGGGCCATGATCACTCGCAAGTATTTGACTGATTATGGTTATAAACCAGACGACTTGTATGCAATTTCAAAAAAGTTACATGACAATGGTCTCCAAAATCCAAAAGCACATATTAAAAAAAATCTAACTTGGGAAGATTACAAATCCCAAACCATGATCGCAAGCCCTCTAGGTTTGTATGATATCTCACCACTTTCAGATGGTTCTGCGGCTCTCATTCTATCCAAAGATCCGAGTACAATTTCTGTAAAAGGGATGGGTTCGGGAACAGCTCCTTTTTTATCTTCTGCAGAGCCTAGTTTTCTTGCCAATCGCATTGCCTTTGAAAAGGCATATACGGAAGCGGGAGTTGGCCCAGGTGACATTGATTTTGCAGAATTACACGATGCCTTCACTCCTTTTGAGCTTGTAGGAGCAGAAGATGCCGGTTTTTTCAAACGGGGAGAGGCCTTATTCCAAGTGAAGGCTGGTCTTACCCATCCCAAGGGAAAAATCCCGATCAATTCCTCTGGAGGTTTAAAATCCAGAGGCCATCCAGTGGGTGCTTCGGGCCTTGCACAAATTGTAGAACTTTGTCGGTTCTTTGAAATGTGGCCTGAAAAGCGGTTGGCAGTAGCGCAAAGTATAGGTGGACTTGCTACAAACAACTTTGTGTCGATATTAGAAAGAGACTGATGCCCGAAAAAATACTGATCATCCAAACTGCTTTTTTAGGTGACCTGATCCTATCCACTTCGTTTTTCCATGCGGTAAAAACGGAACATCCTGGAGCAGAAGTCCATGTGCTTGTGAATGCAGGTACGGAATCTGTTTTGGATCATAACCCTGATATAACTAAGGTTTGGTCTCTAGATAAAAAACGGATTAAAAAGAATCCGTTTGCTTTTTTACATTTCGCAGGTTTATTAAAGAAAGAATCTTTTAATAAAGTATATTCTGCCCATTTTTCCTTTCGATCGAGTTTACTTTCTTATCTGACCCGAGCTCCTATTCGGATTGGATATAAGGAATCAGGTTTTTCGTTTTTACATACAAAGACAGTACAAAGACCAAAACAAGGTCCTCATGAAGTAGAAAAACTTTTTTCCCTTTTGTTCGATGAATATGATTTTCCAAAAGGGAGAGAGAGAAGACCTTATTTATTTCCCGGAGAGACCGAAGAAAATTCTTTCCTTACCCAAAAAAAAAGAATCTTAGCAAACGAGGAAGGTTATATTCTCATCGCCCCATCCTCACTTTGGGAAACCAAACGGATGCCAGAGGAAAAATTTGTCAGTGTGATCACTCAAATCCTTCGCAAACGAAAAGAAACAGTCATTCTCATTGGAAGTAAGGCTGATTTGGAAATTGAAAATACCATCTTTCGGCTGATGAAAACAGAACCACTACAACTCCGGGATCGGGATCGCCTTCTTTCTCTTGTCGGAAAAACAAATTTAAAAGAATTAATGGTTTGGATTCGAAATGCAAAAGCCATTATCTCCAATGACTCAAGCCCCATCCATTTTGCTTCTGCTTTTAATACACCTACCGTCATGCTTTATGGGGCTACCATTCCTGCCTTCGGTTATGGAAGTCTTTCTGATCGACATAAAATCATGGAGGTACAAGGTCTAAATTGTAGGCCTTGCGGAATCCATGGGGGAAGAATTTGTCCCGAAGGACATTTTCGTTGTATGATGGACCAAAACCCGGTGCGGATCTTTGAGGCCTTAGAGGAAGTCATTACGAATGAAGTTACCTGATAAAAAAACAAAAGATTACAATACAAAGTTATATCGTAGTCGAATTACAAATATCCAAAAGAAACTAAAGAAAGGAGAGGTTTTTTTAATTTTTGCTGCGAGCCATAAAATTAGAAACCGAGATGTAGAGTATAAGTTCCGTCAAAATTCAGATTTTTATTATTTAACAGGAATTACAGAAGAAGATTCTATCCTTGTTCTCACGAATGAAGTATCCAGGATGTTCTGTTTACCAAAGGATAAAGAAAAAGAAATTTGGACAGGGATTCGACTTGGAAAAGAGAAAATCAAATCCATGCTTGGGCTTAATTTTTCTTATGACCTCTCTGATTGGGAAAAAGAAAGACCCAATCTCCTTCTTGGAAATCATACCTTATATTATTTTTTCGGAGAAAATCCAGATCGTGACCGCGAACTCATTACGGAATGTCGGAATCTTTCAGAACGGGCTCGAGAAGGTAAGTTTGGCCCTGCCCGTATTGAACAACCCAACTTCTTACATGAAGAAAGATTAATTAAATCCAAAGAAGAAATTTCCCTTTTGAAAAATGCCGCGGAAATCACCAAGATGGGTCACTTGCGCATTATGCGAGAAAGTAAACCGGGAATGTTTGAATATGAATTAGAGGCTCTCCTTGACCAGGAATATCTCAAATACGGATCCATCGGTGGAGGTTATGGTCATATTGTTGCCGCTGGAAAGAATGCCTGCATCTTACACTATGTTAGTAATGATGATGTACTAAAAGATGGGGATTTGGTTCTTGTGGATTCAGGAGCTGAGTGGAATTATTATACAGCCGATGTGACTCGTGTTTTTCCTGTGGGGAAAAAATTTACCGAAGCCCAAAAGACAATTTATGAAATTGTTTTGTATTCCCAAAAGAATGCGATTAGAAGCTCTGTAGCGGGAACACCCTTTAACGAAGTCCATGAAAAGACAGTTCGCTTCTTAAGTGATTGCTTACGTGAAATGGGTTTTTTAAAAGGTAGTTTGGATGAGATCATAGAAAAAGGGACGTATCGAAAGTTTTATATGCATAGAACAGGACATTACCTCGGAATGGACGTTCATGATGTGGGGCGTTATTTCCTAGAGGGCAAGTCAAGACCACTGAAAGACGGTCAGGTGGTAACTGTGGAACCTGGATTGTATTTTGATCCAACAGATGATTCAATTCCTAAAGAATTTAGAGGGATTGGAATTCGAATTGAAGACGATATTTTGATCCATGGAAAAACTCCCATTAACTTAACCGAATCCATTCCAAAAGAAATTTCAGAGATTGAGGCCTTAAAAGCCTAATCTCCTTTTAGTTTGAATTTACCCGTAATTTATGTCTAGAGAACTTCCCAAACGTTTCCGATCGGTTCGTTATTTTGATCGCATCAGTTCTGAAATTGCAGAAATTGTTCGAGTTGAAATGGAAAAGTTAGGATACCCCGGTCTCACAACCTCTCATTTTGAAATTTTGACTTTTTTACTTCGTAGCACTGTTCCTATCAATATGACTCAAGTGGCGAAAACCATTGAAAAAACAAAACCCACTTGCACTGTCCTTGTGAACCGATTGGTCAAAGAAGGACTCGTGGAAAGAAATCCTTCGCCAAGTGACGGAAGGGAGTGGGCTTTGTTATTATCAAAAGATGGGAAAAAAATACGAAAGAAGATTGTTACGATTTCAGCAAAACTTCTTTCGTTGCAAACTTGGGGGATCTCAAAAGAAAACGAGGACATTTTGTATCCTATCCTCGATCAAATTTATAAACACATCCGGAAAAAAGAAAACTAATCTAGAATTTTTTCTTAAGAAGTAAAAACAGGTCTTCTTACTTCTACAGAAGCTGTGATTCCTTCCTGTGCGTCTTTCGATTGGATACTTACAACTGTGAGATTAATATCTGATTCGATCAGTGACAAAATGTTTTTTTGAACGTTTAGAATTCCTGATTTCGTATCTTTCATCGCCGACAAAGAATTTTTTTTAAGTTTTGTTTGGAGTGATTTAGATTTTTTCTTCATCTCTTCTTCTGTATTACCAATTTCTTCAAACAAATTTGGCATTTCTTTGGCTTTAAATGCATCACCAAGAAGGACATGGCGTTTTGCAGCATCGTATCCAATCGCTTCTCCCAGGAGGGCAAAAATAAAAGAAGGAACTTGAATTCCAATTTTGACTTCAGGTAATCCAAATCGAATATCCTCAGTTACATAGCGGTAATCACAGACAAGAGCAAGCATAGCCCCATACCCAAGAGCGTGACCAGAAATTTCTGCAATCGTAGGAACGGGGATTGTATACAGTTCTTTTAAATTTTCAAAGAATAGATTCAAAAAGGGAACAAGGTCCTTTGACATATCCATCTTACAAACAGTCGCTAAGTCAAGTCCTAGCGAAAAAGTGCCAGGTGAATCACTTTTTAAAACAATGGCTTTGGAATTTGATTCCTTAGCGGCTTGGATCGCCTTTTTTAATTCCAAAAACGATTCACTAGAAAAACTGTTCTTGTCGTTGATCCCCAATCGGATAAAACCGATCCCGTCTATTTGTTCGAAAGAAATCATATAAATCCTCAAAATTAGTTAGATATCTAACCAATAGGTTGGGCTGAGAATCAGGCAAGATATATTTTTTAATTTTTAATTTAAAAGGTAGGTTCTGATGACTTCTTTCATGACGGCAAGGCCAATGGGGAGGGCATCTTCGTCGAAATCAAAAAAAGAACTATGGTGTGAATGGACAAATCCTTTGGCCTCGTTTCTAGAACCGATGAAAAAATAACAACCTGGCCTTTCCATTAAAAAGGCAGAAAAATCTTCCCCGCCCATGGTCCTTGTGTTTTCGTCTGTCAGACAATTTTCGCCGAGAACCGTTTTTGCTGCTGTTCTGACGATATCAGCCATGGCAGGGTTGTTGATCGTGGGTTTGTCAATGCGGTTGTATTCGAAGTCTACTTTGGCTCCAAACCCGCCTGCCACTTGGTTTACCAAAGTTTCCATTCGTTTGGGAATCATTTCGTAAACCGATTTGGAATAGGTTCTTACCGTGCCATGAAGGGTTGCCGTTTCTGGAATGACATTGAAAGCATTTCCGGAATGAAAAGACCCGACAGTCACCACACAAGGTTCCAGCGGGTCTACATTACGGGAAACAAGGGTTTGTAAAGCTGTGACTAAATGAGAACCGACAACGATTGGATCTACTGTATGTTGGGGAATGGCTCCATGACCGGAGGTTCCTCTTACCGTGATTTTAAATTCATCTACGGAGGCCATCATGGTTCCGTTCACAACTCCCACTTTGCCTAGATCAATATGGTTCCAGACATGGAGGGCAAAAACAGAATCAACTTGGTATCTTTCCAAAATCCCTGAAGCAATCATTCTGTCAGCACCGGAACCACCTTCTTCTGCCGGTTGGAAACAGAGTAGAACCCGTCCTTTGGGGACAAATTCTGAAAAGGAAGTTTTTAGTTCCGAAGAAAGAGCCATAAGAATGCTAGTATGCCCATCATGCCCACAGGCATGCATCTTGCCGGGAGTTTTACTTTTGTATTCGTGTGTATTTTCTTCATGGATGGGGAGGGCATCCATATCAGCTCTGATAAGGACAGTTTTTCCGGGAAGACCCGAATCAAAAAGAGCAACAAGTCCTGTTTCTGCAATCCCAGATTCTACCTGAAAACCCAAGGATTCCAAATGGGCTTTAACAAAAGAGGCAGTTTCCCTTTCCTCATATTTGAGTTCCGGGAACTGATGGAAGGTTCGTCTGTACCGAACCATTTCCTCTTTTCTGGTTGTTGGAACTAGATTCATAACTTGTCAGATTCTAACTTGGCTCTCTTTTCGACTTCATCCAAAATGGAATAGAGATCGAGTCCATATTTTTCGAAAAGAGAATTCTTTGCCAACTCATAACGAACTAAATTAATATTAAAATTGATTTTAGCTTGAGTCACCCCAAGTTCCGCATTTGCCAAACTATCAAGAGCATTTTTTACGTTAACGGCAGTATAACGACCTTGGCGAAATCGTTCCATAAGGCCATTGTAAAAAACTTCCGTTTCCTTTTTTGTTTTCATCAAATCTTTTAGGAGAGCATGGCTTGAAATTAATGCTTCGTAACGATTGTCAATTTCCTGAGTGATTTCTTGTTCCAAGTCTTGGATTTTTAATTCGTTTGCTTTTAGATTGGTTTCCGCATCACGGATTCCCGCTTTGATTCCTAAATCCCAAAGAGGATAAGACATTTTCAATTCCGCTAGGATTTGTGGGTGATTGAAAGAAGTAATTCCTCTTTGACGAGCAATAAAATTGTCCTGTGGTGAAATGAAGTTTTGACCAATTGTACTATAAGAAAAGGTAGCAAGTAATGAAGGATCATCTTCCGCAAGTGCTGTATTCAAAGCAAGTTTTGCAATTTCTCTTTCCCGTTTTAAGATCAGGTAATCTGTTCTTCTGGAAAGTGCATACTCTTTGTCTGCTTTAAGATTGATCTCTGTAGGTAAAGTTTCACTGAGATCAGTAACTCCCTCAATGGATGAGCCAGTATCCACATTCAGAATTCGCACCAAATTCCTTTCTGCTTCTATCCGATCTACTTTTGCTTTTTCAAGAAGAGATTGAGTTCTTAAATAAGCTTGGTTCCACTGGTTGACTTCAAATCCTTCGGATAGTCCCAGCGAAGTTTTACGTAAAGTTAGACGGCGGATTTCTTCTGTGTTTTTCGAAACTTTTTCATAAGTAGCAATTCGTGAATCGACAATACTGAGAGACCAGTAGTCGACAAGAATTTTCACCACAAGTTGAGTTAGGATATTAATATAGTTTTCGCGAACGAGTAAAGTTTGGTTCTTTAAAAGTTTTTCTTTATCTTCTTCGTTTTTACCAAAACCGTATTTGAGTAATTCTTGGGACAAGGTAGCAGAAAGCGCACCGGTATACATCGGAGGAGCTGCCAGTAAACTTCCAAATCCAGCCTGGGATGCAGGGTCTTCGAAAGCGTTTACGTCATAACGAACCGAACTGATTTCTGTTTTGAAATAAGTTCCCGTTTTGAACTGTTTTTCAATTCCAGCAGAGATTTTATCTTGGGAACGAATTGTTCCGGCAAAGATGTTGTTCCTGTTTTCTGGAAAAAACTGTTTGTAGGACTGGACACTGGCCAAGGCTTTCCAAGTATATTTGGATTCGTTTTTCCATTCGGGACTGTCCGCTTTGACAATCTCCAGTTTTGCATTTTGAACAATGGTATTGTTTTCAATGACTTGCTCAATGGCTTGTGAAATGGTGAGTCGTAGTTTTTTCGGACCATTTCCAGCCTGGAGCAAATCTGGAATGGTATTGCCATTTTCCCATTGGGAAAGTTGCATCCGTTTTACGTCCTCTTCAAAATCAGATTCCGCAAAAATGGGGAAACTAAGTAGACTCAAAGATATTAACCAGCTGGTCAACTTTCGAGGACTGATAAAAAAATACGGGGAAGAAATATTGTGACTGTTCAATGGAAACTTCTTAAACCCCTTACAGAGACAAGATGAAAAAATCAATGTTGTCAAGCAACCCAAAATGTAAAAAGCTACGAGAAGAAACCTTGGTTTCTGGGAGAACATTGTGGCAAATCTGTCGAAAAAACCGAATCGTTTGGTTCATGAAAAAAGTCCTTATCTGTTACAGCATGCACACAATCCCGTAGATTGGTTTCCCTGGGGAACCGAAGCCTTCGAGAAGGCTAAAAAAGAAGATAAAATCATCTTTCTTTCCATTGGATATTCGACCTGTCACTGGTGCCATGTGATGGAACGGGAATCATTTGAAGATGATTCTACAGCAGAAGTCTTAAACCGTGATTTCGTATGCATCAAGTTAGACAGGGAAGAACGTCCAGACATAGATAAAATTTACATGGACGCACTGCACGCGATGGGAACTCAAGGTGGTTGGCCCCTCAATATGTTTCTCACTCCCGAGAAGGAACCCATCCTTGGAGGAACTTATTTTCCTCCCGAAAACCGCTACGGAAAACGCAGTTTCAAAGAGGTTTTGCGTTTGGTTTCAGAAGCTTGGAAGAACCAACGTGAGGAACTCATCACGGCTGCTTCGGATTTGACACAGTATTTACGTGACAATGAAACAAGGCCGAACGAGGGAAAACTTCCTGCCACCGAAATCATCGATAAAAATTTTGAAAGGTACCTTCAAGTGTACGATAAAGATTTTTTTGGATTTAAAACCAATTCAGTGAATAAATTTCCACCGAGTATGGCGATGAGTTTTCTTACGGAGTTCTACTTATTAAAAAAAGACCCTAGAGCTCTCGAGATGGCTTTTAACACGGCTTATGCCATGAAATTTGGTGGAATTTATGACCAAGTGGGAGGAGGAATTTGCCGTTATGCAACAGACCATGAGTGGCTTGTACCACACTTCGAAAAGATGTTATATGATAATTCCTTATATGTGGAGTCACTTTCTCTTTTATACAGAGCAACCGGTAACCCTTTCTTTTTAGAAGTAATCCGCGAAATTGTAAATTATATCCGTCGGGATATGAGTCTCGAACGAGGAGGGATCGCCAGTGCCGAAGATGCCGATTCGGAAGGTGAAGAGGGAAAATTCTATCTCTGGAAACATTCTGAATTCAAAGGAGTGGTTCCTGAAGAGGAAATCCAAGGATTTTGGAATGTCACCGAAGAAGGAAATTTTGAACACCAGAACATCCTCAATGTTTACTGGAAGGGGAAAAATCCTTATGTGGATGGAATCGACTTCAAACCAGAGTTTCTCGGGCAATTAGAAACTGCCAAAGAAAAATTATTGGCAGTTCGTGAAACAAGGATTCGACCACTTCGTGATGATAAAGTTTTGACTTCTTGGAACTGCCTTTGGATCCGAGCTTTGCTTTCTGCTTATGAGGTTTCCGGAATTTCAGATTATCTCTCCGATGCAAAAAATGTTTATCAGTTTATCACAAAACAACTAGTAGGGGAAGATGGATCGATCCTTCGACGTTACCGCGAAGGAGAAGCCAAATATTTTGGAACACTTTCCGATTATTCAGAATTTATTTGGGTTTCGATGAAACTTTTCCAATTGGATGAGGATTTAGATGTTTATTCTAAAGGAAAACGATCTTTAGAATATTTATTTTCTCATTTCGACTCGAAAGCGGGACCATTTTATGAATCTTTTCATGGAAATGAAGATTTAATCGTTCGAACGATTGAAGGTTATGATGGAGTGGAACCTTCTGGAAATTCAACCATCTTACATTTGTTTTACTTTTTACATTCCTTAGGTTATCAAAAAATAGATTTGGAAAAAAAAGCAAATTCCATTTTCTCTTATTTTTTACCTGAACTAACTCAGAATTCACTCAGTTATCCTTCGATGCTCTCTGCCTTCCAAAAATTCCAATACCCATCCAAAGAGGTTCTTGTTGTCTATAAAAATCAGAATCCTGAGGAAATCCAAAAGATTAAAAATGAGTTATCCAGTTTAAAAGATCCTAATCTAGTTTGGCTTGTTTTGGAGGAAACAAAAGCGAAGGTCCTCGCTCCAGAACTAGAACTTCTGATGGGAAGGGACGCTGGTTCTGGAATGAAGTTTTATGTATGTCGTAACTTTACTTGTGAATTACCAAAGGAGAACTGGGAAGAAGCACTCGTTCTTATACAGAAATAGGTGTTGCATCACCCCAAAGACGATCTAAGGAATAATAAGTCCTCATTTCGTCTGTCATGATATGTACACAAATTTCACCATAGTCGAGAAGGATCCAACCGGTTGCATCTTTAGGAAGATCTGTCAGGTTTTGTCGTTTCACGGCTAACTTTAGAGGTTTCATATACTTATCAATATCTTTGGCACAAGACCTTCCTTGTGTCTCCGTTTTGACAGTCGCAATTACAAATAAGGATAGATAACTATGGACGTCTTTTAAATCCAAAAATTGGATGTTTTCACATTTTTTATCAATTAACGTCTGTTTAATTTTTTTGAGATGTTCTATTGTCTCGGCACTGATATTCGGCATTTTAATCCTTAGAGTTTTGAAAATCTTCCCCTAGTATCACTGTAGCATCCAGACCCAGATCTTTCCGAAGAGCAAAGTAAACTCTTCTACCTTGGAAGGTATCAGAGATGATATCCGTGTACTGTGTATTTCCAGAGCGATTGAGGATGATACTGGATTTAAAACTAGAATCCCAGGCATTGTCAACGGAGAGAACTTTCAGACCCTTATCATTAAGAAGTACCTTCCCGTATCTGGCAAGCCCATTTTTAGGAGTTCCATTTAGGACTTCTATCCGAGCGCGTTCCCCCTCACTAAAAGAAAGAGACCTAAGTTCACTTGAAAATTTATGAAAGGCTACTTTTACCGTTTCCTGGTTTGCTTTTAAAACTTCATCTTTTAACTTGAGACGCCCCACTGGTTCCCCTGGAACCTCAGAAACACCAAAATGGATTTTTTCTTTTTTCAAAAAATCAATGAGGGTTTCCCATTCCTTAATCGAAAGGTTGGTGGTCATTTGCGTGTGGAGGTAAGCCACTCTTTGTTTACTCAGTAAATCTCGTTTTTCATGGATGGATTCTAAAACAGTTAAAAATACTGTTTCTTGAATTTCGAGCCTACGGATATAAGAAATCATTGATTCATCGTTCAATGAACTCATCCAATCAAAAGTATCTTCTCCATCCAAAATATAAGTTTGTTTAGATCTTTCGTAGTTTTTTGTTATGTGAAGGGATCTTGGTTCAAAAAATAAATTCAGTCCACCGAGTAAATTGATCCAATTTTGAAACTGTTTTTTGGTCCAAACAATTTTAAAAGGGATACTAGAATCTAAAGTATCTTCCAAAACAGATTCTACATAAGAAGGAGCAGAACTTCCTTTTTCTTTGAGGGATTTTTCTCCATCGTCGAAACTGGTTTTGGGATTTACAAAGAAAAGAGCAGCCTTTTTTTCATTGGGATAAAATTCGACATATAGAGAAAATAGGTATTCGTCTTTTTCATCCAGAACAGAAAAGAGAATGGGTAACCTCTTACTTTGCGAAAATTTTTGGTCCAACGAAAAACCACCTTTGGAACGAAAGACTAAAAATAATAGGGCAATGAGAAAAAAGGAACCAGCCGCAATCAAAAGAGTTTTTGCAGGGATTGGTTGTTTTTTAGGAGCTTCACGTAACATCTATTTGGTTTCCTTAATCAAATTTGCTGATTGGTTATAGGTAAAAAAAGTATAGGGATGAATGACTTCCTTTTTTTCCATAAGAAAGGAAATGGTTTGGAAGGCTTTCATAAAAACTCCGTAGTCCAGATTTTCCTCTGTTTTCTGAACCCAATTGGAAAGTTCTGGTTGCCTATGGGCATAATCTGATCCTAAAAAATCAGCCGCATACAAAATCTTATCTAAAAGAGAGGGGGAATCGTTTCCCAAAGTATGGGAAGAAATGGCTCTTGCAATTTCAAAATCTGTAAATCCATATTCTTTCTCGAGCCATAAGGGAGCTGAAAATGCATGCAAGGCCTGGGAGGGAATCCCTTTTGTATCCACTGAATACTCAAAGAACAAAGCAGTATGAATTTCCATTTTTTTCTGTTTGGTGATGTCGTGACAAAGACCTGCAAGATAAGCTTTTTTGGGACTTGTATATCCATGAATCATTGCAAGCGATTCTGCATAATCGGCTACACGTAGAATATGTTGGAAACGGGTTTCTGTTACATGTTTTGGAACTTCTTCCAGAAAAAATAAAATCCAATCTTCAAAGGATGTAAGTTTTCCTTTCGTTTCTTTCATCGGGAAGAGCTGTCCTCTTTCCCTTTCTGGAATTCTAAGGCAAGTTCTTTTGTTTTAGGAAGAACAAGGTGATGATTCCAATCTACTTCTGAGATTTGGCGAATTTCTGTACTACTCAAAGCTAAAATTGGATTTTCTAAAACCTTAAGTTTCTCTTTGGGGATAAATTTGGGAAGAGGAATTTCCTTTGGGTAAGGTGTTTCCCTTCGAACCACAATCAGTGAAAAAATGAGCTTTAGAATCTCCGAATATGATTTCCACTGATCAAAAGTTTCTAAATTATCTTCTCCGATCACTAAAGAAATTTCAGAATTGGGGTGTAAATTTTTTAAAACGGCAAGAGTACTAATTGTATAACTAACGTTTGGTTGTTTGATTTCCTCATCCCAAAGGATAACATTTTCCGAAAGAAAATCTTCAAATTCAGCCAAACAGAGTTCCCATATTTCATTTGCCTGAAAATCTTTGCCCGCATCCTTCAATGGAGAGACAAAATTAGGACAAATGTAAAGTTTTGCATGCGGGAAAGATTTGGTTATGGATTCTATCACATGCCGGTGTCCTCTATGAGGTGGATTGAAACTTCCTCCAAAAAACAAAACTTCCATTTTTAACCGCGGACTTGTCCACTTCCTGTGACATAGGTTGTTGTAGTTGTTAGGTGGATAAGTCCCATGGGTCCACGAACATGAAGTTTCCCGGTGGAAATTCCTACCTCAGCACCAAGTCCATACTCACCACCATCATGAAACCTTGTAGAACAATTTACAAAAATAGCTGCACTATCTAATTCCTTTTGGAAGATTTGGATCTCAGAAACATCTTCAGATAAAATACATTCCGTATGACCCGAGCTATACTTTCGGATATTTTCCATTGCTTCTGAAACTGAGGAAACGATGCGAACACTCAGTCTTGTGTCCAAAAATTCTGTATAAAAATCATCCTCTGACGCTAGTTTTGCGGAAGGAAGTAGATTTTGAATGGCAGAATCCCCTAAAATTTGAATTCCAGAAGTTTCTAATTCGGAAAGTAATCCTGTAATATTTGGATAATCTTTATGGATGAATAAATTCTCCAAGGCATTACAAACCCCAGGCCTTTGGACTTTGGAGTTTACAAGAATGGGAAATACAATTTCAGGATTTGCTTTGTCTGATAAATAGAGATTCGTAACACCTTTATCGTGTTTGATAACAGGGATTTTACTATTTTCAGAAACAAAACGAATGAGGGCTTCTCCACCTCGGGGAACAATCACATCTATCAGATCTTCTAATTGGAAAAAAGGAACCATCGCTTCTCGATTTGTATTTTCTACAAAGGTGACAACATCTTTGGAAACACCAGGAAGTTTTGCTTCTTCAATGGCTTTATGGAATAAAGAAGAGAGAATTGAATTGGAATGAAAGGCTTCCGATCCTCCTCGTAGAATACAGGCATTGCCCGATTTAAACGACAAGGAAGCAATATCAATAATGACATTGGGTCTTGATTCAAAAATTGTCATCACCACACCGATTGGCACGCGTTTGGTGAGAAGTTCAAGTCCATTGGGTAAAATTGTTCCCCGAACCACTTCACCAACCGGATCAGGGAGATTCCGAATTTCTTCGATACTTTTTGCCATTCCTTTAATTCGTTTGGAATCAAGGAGGAGTCGGTCCATCATGGAAGGAGAGAGTCCTTTCTCTTTTCCATTTTTCATATCCAATTGATTTTTTTCAATGATAGCAGCTTCGTTTGCGAAGAGAAGTTCTTCCACTCGTCTTAGAACCGAGTTTTTTTCTAAAGTAGTTAAGCCCTTTAGGGACCGACTCGCTAACTTAGCTTTGGTGGCTAATGATTTTGCATAGTTTGTAGGATCGTCTGCCATAGTTTACTCCGACTGAAAGGAAAAAAAATGAGTTTGGATTTCAGATGCATTGGGAATTTGGTGAGGCAATTCAGGATTTGCGATTAAAGTTCCCATGTTTTCCGTTTCAAAAAACTGAGAAATTGCATGTTTTTTTTCACCGTTAACAATCCCTGTTTTAATTCCAAATGGTAACAAAAGTTTTGCGGCATTGATTTTAGTAAACATCCCACCGGTTCCAGGGCCAGAGGGCCCTGTGGCTAGGTTTTCTGTTTCTTTTGTAATCTCAGTAAATAAATCAATCTTTGAATTCTCTTTCAAAAATCCATCCACACCTGTGAGAATGAGAAGGAGATCCGCGCCCACAATAGACGCCACAATTGCAGAAAGAATATCGTTATCACCTAAATTGATCTCTTCAGTAGAAACAGAATCATTTTCATTCACGATGGGGAGAATTCCCCAATTTAGTAGTTGGCGAAAGGTTTGTTTGAGGTTGGTAAAACTTTTTTCTTCGTTTAAGTCTTTTCTGCCAAAAAGAATTTGAGCAATGGGAATGTTCACTCGACTAAAAAAACTTTCATAAAGATTGAGGAGTTTGTTTTGACCCATAGCAGCAAATGCCTGCTTTTCGGCGAGAGTGGTTTTCCCGTTGGGAAGAGACTGATCTCCCGCTTGGTCTACGAGAAGTTTTTTTCCTTGAGCAATCGCTCCAGAAGAAACAAGGATCACTTCTTTCCCTTGGTCTCTGAGGGAACGAATATCGCCCACAAGATCATACAAAAAATCATTAATTTTAGATTCTTCACCGGAAACACGTGCACTTCCGATTTTAATCACAATGAGTTTTGCTTTTTGGAGGGAGTTTAAAAAGTCCTTACGTGTTTTCATAAACTAACTTTGATTTTTCTTCAAAAAAAACTTTGTCGATCCGTTCCAGAAGATACTCTAAATTGGATTCTTTATCTGCAGAAATACAAATGATTTCCCCTAAATGAGAATAGTTCTTTTGGATCTCTTCTGTAAAACCTGGATCGTTGTCCCAAATATCCATTTTATTGATCACAAGTAGGTATTTTTTCTTTAGTAGAGATTCGTTGTAATTACCAAGCTCACTTCGTAACATTTCCAATTCTTCTTCTAATTGTAAGTTACTTCCATCAAACAAAAACAAAATCCCTTGGACTCGTTCAATATGTTTGAGAAAACTAATCCCAAGACCTACACCCCGAGATGCTCCTTCAATGATTCCAGGAATATCTGCTACCGTATACCGAAACAAATCTTCGTGTCTATGCACCACACCAAGGTTAGGGGAAAGGGTAGTAAAGGCATAACCCGCAATTTTTGGATGCGCATGTGTGATTTTGGCGAGTAAAGTAGACTTACCGGCATTAGGTAATCCTACAATTCCTATATCAGCAAGAAGTTTGAGTTGTAATAATAAGGAAAGTTCACCACCTTCCTCTCCGGGTTGGCTGTAGCGGGGAGCCTGTTGTACAGAAGTTTTAAAAAAAGTATTTCCTTTTCCGCCCCGTCCCCCAGTGGCAATGGTAAAACTTTCCCCATCTGCATTAAAATCATAGAGGAGTTCCATCGTTACCGAATCAAAGATTTGGGTTCCCACAGGGACTTTTAGAACCAGATCTTCACCATTTTTGCCATTTCGATTTTGACCGAGCCCTGGTTCTCCATCTTGTGCTGGGTACAAACGATCGGGAAGGTAATTTTCCAAAGTCATCATCCGACCTTCCGCAAGAAAGATCACATCACCACCTTTGCCACCATCACCCCCGTCGGGACCACCAAATTCCACAAACTTCTCTTTATGAAAATGGACAGAACCTGCCCCTCCGTGTCCGGCTCGAATTTGAATGGGTACTTCGTCGATAAATCCGCTCATAATTTCCTTTAGTCAAAAAAAAACCCGTTCAAGGGAGATCCTAAAACGGGTTTTGTCCTCTCATTTGTAGGAGAGGATTACACTTTCGGGTAAACGGAGATTTGTTGTCTTTCTCTAGTTACATGTTCGAAAGTCACAACACCGTCAACAAGTGCGTAAAGAGTATGGTCACGACCAATCCCTACGTTTTTTCCGGGTTTGTATTCAGTTCCTCTTTGGCGAACAATAATGTTCCCAGCAATGGCAAATTGACCACCGTAAACTTTTACACCAAGTCTCTTTGATACCGAATCACGACCGTTCTTTGTGGATCCACCACCTTTCTTTGTAGCCATTGTTTACCCCTTTATTATTTCGTCTTGGATGGAAATCGCTTGGGAATGAGAGTGTTCTAAACTTTTTAATCCAAACGCAACCATGGAGAGTAGGCTTTGGTAACCATCTCGTTGATTTTGTTTTACTAAAAACTTTAAATACCCGTCTCTTTTTTCTTCCGATTCCAAACTGCTTTGTGATGCTAAATATGAGTGAGCACTCTGAACGAGAGTGGAAACTCCTGCACACAAAAGATTTTCGCCTTTCGAACCAAAGTCCGTGGGAGAATGTCCTTCCAGTTGGATTCCTGCGATCTTCCCTCCTAAATCTTTAAAAATCTTACTATAAATCAATTATCCGTTGATGGACACTACTTGGAGTTTTTGGAGTTGTTGTCTATGACCCCAAGACTTCTTGTAGTTTTTTCTTTTTTTGTATTTGAAACCGTGGATTTTGTCACCCTTGCAGTCTTCTAATACTTTCAAAGTCACTTTCGCACCGGAAAGTGCTGGTGCTCCAATGTTGACTTTGTTATTATCGGAAAGGAGTAGGACTTTCGTTTCTACTGTGCTTCCAACCGAGTTTCCTGTTTTTTCTGCGACGAATACCTGGTCAGGAGACACTTTAAATTGTTTGGCTCCAAGTTCAATGATGGCGAACATATAACTATCCTAATCTCTTTCTCGAATGTAGTTCTTACCAGGATTTCTGACAGCCACCTCTTGTCAAACTGAAATCCCCATTTACAGCCTAACTGGATTAGAATTTCTGGTAAAAACAATGGAAATTCGCAACATCGCCATCATCGCACACGTCGACCACGGTAAGACGACACTCACTGATTGTATCCTTCGCCATACGGGCGCCGTAACCGCAAAAGAAGACCGAGAAAGACTCATGGATTCCAACGCATTGGAACAGGAAAAAGGGATTACCATCCTTGCTAAAAACACCTCGGTAAAATACAAAGGCACTCGCATTAATATCGTAGACACTCCAGGTCACGCGGACTTCGGAGGGGAAGTGGAACGAGTTCTGTCCATGACAGACTGCACACTTTTACTTGTCGATGCTTTCGACGGGCCCATGCCACAAACTCGGTTTGTTCTAGGAAAATCACTCCAACTCGGACACAGACCAATCGTGGTTGTAAACAAAGTAGACCGTGAAGGTGCAAGACCTGGATACTCAGTAGACAAAGTATTTGATTTGTTTAGTGATCTAGGTGCCACCGAAGAACAATTAGACTTCCCTATCATCTATGCTTCTGCAAAACAAGGTTGGGCAGTAAACCAACTTTCTGAAGTCCCAGGTTCTAACATCGAACCACTTCTCGACAAAGTTTTGGAACATGTTGCTGCCGTTAAAAGTGAAAGCGACAAAGCCCTCCAATTCCAAGTAACAGCTCTTGATTATAATGAATACGTAGGTCGTATCGCGATTGGTAAAATTTACCAAGGGACTATGAAAAAAGGTGCCGATGTAACACTCGCAAAAACCAACGGAACCACTGCGAATTATAAAATCACTAAACTTTATGGTTATGAAGGTCTCACACGTTACGAAATCGACGAAGCAGGGTCTGGAGATATCGTTGCTATGGCAGGAATTCCAGATGTGTTCATCGGGGATACTGTTTGTGATCTTGGAAATCCACTTCCACTTCCAGCCATCCAAGTAGAAGAACCAACTGTTTCCATGTTCTTTATGGTCAACAACTCTCCATTTGCTGGTAAAGAAGGAAAGTTTGTAACGACAAGAAACCTTCGCGAACGCCTTGACCGCGAACTTGAAACAAACGTTGCCCTTCGTTTGGAAGAAACAGAAGACAAAGATCGTTTTAAAATTTTGGGTCGTGGGGAACTCCATTTATCTATCCTCATTGAAAACATGAGAAGGGAAGGATATGAACTCCAAGTATCTCGTCCTGAAGTCATCATCAAACAAAATGAAGCTGGTGAAAAGATTGAGCCATACGAAACACTTGTGATGGATCTTCCTGACCAATACTCGGGTGCTTGTATCCAGGAACTAAACCGCCGTAAAGGGGAACTCACCGGAATGGATGCTCATACTTCCGGAATCACTCGTGTGGAATATGTAATCCCCACTCGTGGTCTGATCGGATTCAGAGGGCATTTTATTTCAGAAACTCGTGGAGAAGGGGTAATGTCTAGTCGCTTCTTACGATTTGATAAATACAAAGGTGAGATTCCTGGTCGTAAAAACGGAGCTCTTATTTCTATGGACTCTGGGGAATCCACTGCTTATGCACTTTGGAAAGTTCAGGAACGTGGAGAACTATTCATTGAACCACAAGTAGCAGTGTATCCAGGGATGATTCTGGGAATGAATAGCCGTGATTCGGACTTAGAAGTAAACCCTGTGCGTGAGAAAAAATTAACCAACGTTCGTGCCTCTGGATCTGACGAAGCGATTCGTCTTGTTCCACCTAAGAGACTGACTTTGGAACAATCCATTGAATTTTTGGATGATGATGAACTTCTGGAAGTAACTCCAGCTAGTTTACGTCTTCGTAAAAAAGTTCTGGATGCAAGTATGAGAAAAAGATCCAGTGGTGGAAGATAGGTAGAATAAAAAATTCTAACGCAAGTTCTATAACTGAAGATAAAAGGGACTAAATGTTTAGTCCCTTTTTTATGTACTTTTCGATTTTGCTTTTTAAAATCCAAGTCCTTTGAGTGCATCACCCGCACCTGGAATTTTTTTCAAAGCATCGGCGGCTTTTCCTTTGATCACTTCTTTTACGGCACCACCAATTAAATCGGTTAAAGTTCCGAGACCAACACCGAGTTCCACATTCGGGTTACGGATATCTCCATAGGTTCGAAAAGGAATGAAAAGCCTTTCGTCTTTAATCAGATTTCCCACAATTTTATTTCGGAGGGCTCTCGGATCCCCTTGGCCTTTTGTGGCTTGTTTGATTTTTTCATCTAGTGAGGCTAAGGATTTTTTGGATTCATCTTCATCATAGAGCATTCCCATCTTCATTTCATGGTAATTAGTGGTGGTTATGATGTAAGAACCCTTGGTAATTTGTAAGTCATAATTCTTTGTCGGAAATGTTGGTTCATCTAGAAAGGTCACTCTTCCGTTGCTATATTCCACTTTGAAAGAAACATCTTTTTTTAATTCTGCTTTCTCTTTTAGTTTATCCAACTTCAAACCAGCTTGATCTAAGACAGGAAGTTCGCCGGCTATAGCATCAAAAGCAGCAAATCCAGAAACAAAAGAATCTTCCTTCATTGTAACTTCATAAATCACCTTTGGATTCACAAGACCAGTTTTGACTACAAAAGGGGTTACCTTTCCTTCCGTTTCCAGAATGAACTTTGCGGCTTCCTTTTTATTTCTTCCAATGATGGTGACGTCAGCATCAAAATTCACATTTACATTGTTATGCGAACTAAGGTCACTTCCATCGATATCAATATCTTTTAGTTCCAAGTCCAATTTTTGAATTTGGATTTGTTGACCTGTTTTACGCATATTGACTTGGATGTTTCCTTCTTGGATGCCCACAAGTCCCATTTTGATGGCGATAGGAATGTCTTTGATAGAAAATGGGCCAGATGGTGGGGCACTTGCTTTTTCCTTTGCCTCTTCTTCCTCAGCTGCCTTTTTTTCTGCTAACGCTTCTGGTGAAAGTGCAGGGTTCTTTTCTCCATCTACGATCTTTGGTGTTTTAAAAAGAGAAGTGAGATTGTTTCCCCCATCTTCATTCATGCTTAGAGAAATTTCTGGTTTTTTTAAAACGATTTTGTTTACTTTTAGAGTTTTAGTCAGTAGAGCTAAAAAAGAGATTTTAACATCAGCTTTACCTAATTGGATAAGTCCTTTTGGTTTTGATTTTCTTTCCTCCAGTGGAGTGCCTTTATTTGCCACTTCATCACGCGGGGCAAGGATGATTCCTTCAATTTCAATTCCCGAAAGAACATTGAATAGACTGATGTTGACTGATTCGACATGGGCCCTTACATTGATGGATGATTCGATTTGTTTGACAAGAAAACTAGGGGTGATAAAACTCCCAGCAAAAACTAACGCGATGATTACGATAAGGAGAATGGCACCAAAGAAAGCACCAATTCCATAACCTATTTTTTTCATATTGTCTCCTAATTTCAGCACTAAAGAGTGGATTAGAGACTAAGGCAAAATGACTTTCTGTAAAGTAAAAAAGGGAAAGAAATTAATTCAAAAACCGTACGGAACTAATGATATTGGTTAGTTGCTGGAAAAGTTCATCTCCTACCTCTTCATCTGAATTGTAAGTCAAAAGAATCATTCTAGTGTGGTTGGCGACCATATACACCATCCAAACACGATCCTCTTTCAGGAACTCACAAGCACGAATGGAAGAACCTTCATTATTTTCAAAAACGGCTACGTTTTCCGCATCGTAATCAATTTCATGGATCTTTAAATAGTTTTCTAATTCGTAGTCTACGTTAAAATCTTCTTGTTTTGATTCAAAGGCATAGACTTGTAAAGCTCCACCGCCATCAGGATGGAAAAAAGCTGGGATTTCCTCAACAACCATATGTTCCCAAGTGGCAGGAAACAGAAAAGAATACCAACCTTGTGGAGATCGAAATTGTTTGTACATGGGTTTTGTCATTGGAAATCCCTTTTCTTTCCAATAAATCTTTGGAGTAATGGCAGTAAATGATTTTCAAAAGAAAATACTATTTCCTGGTGTTTGGATTTTTTCTTTCCATTTCTGCTTTTGGGAATTTACAGGCTCAAATCTCAGGTTATGAATCGGCATACCCATCAGCTTATTTGCTGGGACTTTCTTCTTCGGGAGTGGTCACAAAAAATACAATGGGGAGTCTTTATGGGAATACAGCTTTTTTAGCAGAACAGCCGAAACATCTATTAGATGGAGGAGTAAACGGAAGTTATGCGAATCCAAAAGTATCCCCTTTATACCTGGCAGGAGCTTTGTATTTTTCCTATTCTGATTCTTTAGGATTTGGATTTAGGGCCAAACCTGTTTTTTTACGATCTTTTCCTGCGGATGAAAGATTTTCCAATTATGCCTTCCAAGGATTTGTTAGTTGGAAATTAAACGAATATCTTTCTTTTGCTATTAATTTAGGCCCAGGTGTTTCGGGAAGGCTTGGCGGTTACAGTTCTTATTCTTGGAATGTTTCTGCCTCAACTGCTTTCCAGTATGGAGATTTTCGACTTGGAATTATTTTAGAATCTCCTGGTAATTATAGGTTTGATCAATATTTAGGATCTGAAAAATTGAAGGAACGTCTTCCTGAACGTTTGTTAGTTGGTGTAGGTTACAAAATCACAGAAACAATAGATTTACAAATTGAAGCCAATCGAACTTTTTTTGAAAGATCAAATATCTCTCTCAATGGCGGAGAAAATTCTTTTTCGTATCCCGTGAGAACCATGTATGCAGGTAACGTAGGTTTAGCGATTGGAAAGATAGACTCATTCCAATTTCTTACGGGACTGGGAAGAGAGTTTCGTGCAGATTCTACATTAAGAGGATTTTATACAGCTTCGATTGGGCTTGCGGGTTCCATCTTTCCTAAAGAACTTGGGGAAGGTTATTTGTATTCAGTTTCGCTCCAAAGATCGGGTATCAGTGTTCCCGAAAGAGACGGAGCCGAAACCAGAGCTGCTGCACAAATCCAAATCCGGTTCCAATGATGAACACCATTTGCACAAAAAATAAGCAATTTGGCTGTTTTCCATAAACACGGATTCATCCATTCGCTGAAAATCAGCACATAATGTAGAGAAATATAGGATATTCTGACTTCTTTAGGCGAGATGCACTGTCGGTACGATACTTGCATCTAAATCAGAAAGGTATCCAATATGGTTGATTTCAAAGTTTCCAAACGAATGCTCGTCAACTTCCGCGGACAAAACAAAGTCGTGGGAGGATTAACAGACAAAGATAAAATTGCGATCCTTCTCTACATTTCCAAAGAATTTGCTAATTTAGATAGAGAAGACCAACTCTTTTCTAAGGTCATCCTGATCTGTCAGGAAATTTTTGAGTCGGACAATACAACACTCAGACTCTGGGATGGGGAATTCCTTGTTCCCGTTAAGTTTGTGAAAGAAACAGAGCCTCCTCGCCGCAACTTGGTGATGGGGGAAGGGTATTCCGGTTCTGTTTTTGAAACAAAAGAACCAGTGCTTGTGAATGATCTAACTCGCTCCGCTCATTTTTTTGATGAGGGAGAAAAAACCAAATCGGTAATGTGTGTTCCGATCATGCAAAAAGAAGAAATTCTGGGAACACTTGCCGTAGAAAGTGAACGTGAGAATTTTTATATCACTGATGACTTAGAAATTTTAGAAGCCCTTACTTCCCAACTAGCATTAGCTCTTTATGGAGTTCGACTCATTGAAGGACTTGTCACTGCAAGAGCAAGAGAAGCGGCAATCTTAAATCAGTTAGAATGGGATTTAAAAATGGGACGAAATGTCCAAAGTCAAATCCTCCCGCAAGACTTAAGTGCATGGAATGGAATTTCTTTTGCAAGCCACTATGAACCAATGGCGGAAGTGAGTGGAGATCTTGTTGATATTGTCAGACAAGGTCATTCGCTTACGGCAATTAACATTGATGTGTCGGGACATGGGATTCCTGCAGCTCTTGTAACTATGGCCATCCACCACCAATTCCGTAGATCGGTAATGGCAGGTCTTGGTCTTACTGAGATTATGGAAGAGCTTGGTGAAAAATTAAGAGAACAACTTCCGGAATCTACTTATTTCACTGCGTTTATGGTTCGTATCTTTAGCGATTATACGTTTGGGTATGTAAATGCAGGACACCAAAGAATGCTTCATTATAAAGCTGCTGATGATACTTTTATTCAGTATGATACAAAAGGTGTACCTCTTGGAATCCTTCCTGTAAGGAAAATTGATTATGAAGAAAAACAAGGAAAACTAGAACCTGGTGACTTTTTACTTCTGATCTCTGATGGATTTAGTGAACAAAGAAATCATTTAAAAGAAGAAGTGGGAGTGGATCGAATTCTCACTTGGTTACAAGACGAAAGAGAAAAATTAGTTATGGAAGGGCGTGGAAAAGTTGATTTGAAAAAACTTTCTAGTGCTTTTATGGAACGATTCCGTGCTTACCAGGGAGATGTTCCCAATGGTGACGATTTAAGTTTTCTTTTCCTCTACTGTGGAGACTCCATTCCAGAAGCTTCGCATTATATCCAAATGGCAAAACAGTCCAATTCCAAAATGAAAATGGAAGAGGCTTATGCTCAAGCTCTCAAAGCTTTCAGCATTGATTCTTCTTTAAAAGAGATTTTGGTATTTTTAGGAAAGATGTATTACCGAGACGGAAAATACAGCGAAGCCATTCGATATTTGGAAGAGTATTTAAGAACATCCGGAGATAATACAGCCGCATCACATTTTATGATGGGACGAGCTTATTACAAAGCCGGTTTGATTTCGGAAGCAAAACGAGCGTTAAAGATGGCACTATCAAGTGACCATAGTTTTGCAAAAGCAAGTATCTTACTTGCACAATGTTATTTGAAAGAAAATGCGAAACCAAAGGCAATCAAAGTATTGCAGCAAGGCGTAAAAAACACACCTCAAAGTATGGAACTAAAAACATCACTTTTAAGGTTAGAAGCTCATTCGCAGAAAGCTAGTTAAGTTAAGGAAAGTTTATGAAACGATTTGGGATATTATTTAGTTTAGCAGTCCTTCTGGTTGCTTCCTCTTTGGGAGCCGAAGAAACTGAAAGTAACAAAGAGAGTCTAGAAACATTGGCAAAAGAAATGGCAAGTATCAAAGCGTCCTTAGATGAGACCAAACTTGCTTTAGAAACAACAAAACAGGAATCAAATTGGGTGTGGACCTGCATCGCAGCCTTTCTTGTATTTTTTATGCAGGCTGGTTTCGCTTATGTGGAAGCAGGGTTCACAAGGGCAAAAAATGCGGTGAATATTTTAATGA
Source organism: Leptospira brenneri (assembly GCF_002812125.1). NCBI lineage: Bacteria > Pseudomonadati > Spirochaetota > Leptospiria > Leptospirales > Leptospiraceae > Leptospira > Leptospira brenneri. Next base: position 81,062 of record NZ_NPDQ01000004.1, on the reverse strand, counting down.
AAAACTTCTCTGACTTAACCGTCGGAGCTATCGCCTATTGGGTGATTGGTTTTTCCATTATGTTTGGACCGCAAGTCTTAACTGGATTTGGAGTGGGTGTTCCGGCTTTTGCGGAAAGCCTGATCAATGCGGAAGATGGAAGTATGGATCCTTCCAAATACACTTTCTTTATCTTTCAAATTGTATTTGCTGCTACTGCCGCAACAATCGTATCAGGAGCCATGGCGGAGAGGACAAAGTTCTCCGCTTATTTGGTCTTTTCAATTATCATCACCGCTTTCATTTATCCGATCTTTGGATCTTTTGCTTGGGGAAGTCTCCTTGGAATTTCTTCAGGATTTTTGGAAACCTTGGGTCTTGGTGGTGGAGAAGGAGTTGGATTTCACGACTTCGCAGGTTCAACCGTTGTCCATAGTGTGGGCGCCTGGGCTGGGTTAGCTGGTGCGATCGTGGTAGGTCCACGTATGGGAAAATTCCAAACGGATGGGAGAGTGTATCCAATCTTAGGACACAATATGTCCATGGCGGCTCTCGGTGTTTTTATCCTTTGGTTTGGTTGGTTCGGGTTCAACCCTGGGTCCACGACTTCGATTGAAGGTGGAAATTTTGCAAGGATTGCCGTTGTGACTCATATGTCAGCCTGTGCTGGCGCCATTTCAGCAATGATCCTTACTTGGCTATTATTCAAAAAACCGGAAATCGGCTTAACGTTGAATGGAGGTCTGGCAGGGCTTGTAGCAATTACCGCTCCTTGCGATGTAGTAAGTATCACTGGGGCTGTGGTGATCGGTGCCGTTGCCGGTATCCTTGTGATCATCTCTGTGCTTTTTCTCGATAAAATCAAAATTGATGATCCTGTGGGAGCGGTCTCCGTTCATGGAGTTTGTGGGGCTTGGGGAACCTTATCTGTCGGTCTATTCAGCCTAGAAACAGGATTATTTGCTGGAGCCGGTTTTGCTCAGTTTGCGGCGCAGGCCATCGGCGTGGTCACTGCATTCTTATGGGCATTCCCGACAAGTTTTCTCATGTTTTATGTAATCAAGTGGACAATGGGATTACGCGTTTCCGAAGAAGAAGAGTTATTAGGACTCGATATTTTAGAACACGGAAACGAAGCTTACCCAGTTTCCAAATAGTCCTTGACCCTAGGCTTTCTACATGGGAAGCCTAGGATGTGTTTCGTTTTCTTCCTTTTACATTCGTTTTTTTATTCTTTTTTGGTTGTTTTGAATACGAAGAAACCATTCTTTTTCGAAAACAAAGTTCGGGAACCGTAGAAATCGCTTATACCGTACCTTTAAAAAAGGACTCGAACGACTCACTCATTAAGTTTTTGCCGACCTCCAAGGAAGAAATTCTAACCTCCATCAAAAAAAAATCGAATAACAACCTACAGGTGAGAGACTTCACTTTCCGCGAATTAGAAAAATCAGAAACAACTGATATGTATTTTAAGAGAAAGGGAAAGGTATCCTACAAATTAGATTTTGAGGATCCTTTACATCTGGAAGGAGTTCTTCTCGGAACCTTTTCCATCAAATCCAAACCAAGAACCCTTCTCATCAAAAGAGATTTTCTCAACCTAACAGATAGTACAATTGCAGAGGCTGGGGCTGGAGAGAAAAAAATCATTTCCGAAACCTCAAGGCTTCTTCGGGAAGGGCGCATCCAGTTTAAAGTTTTATTCCCTAAAGATTCGGAATGTAGTTCAAACAGAGGTTTTATTGGACTTGGGAATTTGACATACCAAATCCCCCTCCAAGAAACATTAGAAAATCCCGAATCCAAAACCTGGGAATACAAAATTCGTTTTTTCTAAACGAGTTTTAATTCCCTAGCTGATTTGATAAACAAATCAAACCCATCGAGGTTCTTTTGTTCAGGAATATAATGTAACTCTTGTTTGAGATACCGATCGGTAATGGCAATCGGAAGCCTTTTTTCCTCTTTAATGATAGAATCAAGCTCTTTCAGTCCATACTCTAAGGCGGTTAAGAAGAGCCTATCATCCCAAACCCTTCCCTTCGGAAAGGCCCAAAATGCAAAACTAAAATACAGTCCTGTAGAACGATTCCACCATTCGGCCAGATCCACAACCTGGTATCCAGGTACCGGTGTTTGCAACAAAGCATGGTCACCAAACAAAAGATGAGAACCACGACCTTCTTTCATCATTTCAGAGATTTCGGAGGCTGGGGTAGGAACCACTTCTACTAACTTTCCAAATTCGCGATAAAGAAGGCATTGGAGAAGGGCTACACTCGAACGAGAACCTTTGTCTGTGTAAACTACCTTTGGCATCCCAGGCTCAGATTCGTGTCGAAAGAAAAGAACCGACCGGACCACGTCCCTTGCACAAACTCCTACGATTTTGGTGTAGTCCAAGGTTTCACGATTTCTTTCGCATTCGATAGAAGAAACCAGCGCACAGTCAAGCTCACCTTGTTTTAGAAGCTCAATGAGAACACTCGGATTGTCGTAAACTGGTGAATATCCGGAAGTTCTCTCAAAATAGAGGGTTAGGGGGCGGGCATTCAGGTGTTTTACGATGCCTATTTTCATTATCTATTTTCCCTTATAAAAAACAACTTGTCAGAAATAGAAAAAGGTGTCGAATCACTTGCGAGGGCAAATTGGACTTTCGAACATCTTTAAACACAATCGGTGATGCCGAATTTGAATTCATTAAAAATTTAGTGTACAAACAAGCCGGTATCTTTTTAGCACCGCATAAAAAAATTATGGTTCAGTCCCGGCTCAATGCAAGACTTCGGACTCTAGGAATTGCGAATTTTGAGAACTACGTTGCCAAACTGAAACTTGATCCAAAGTTTGCCACTGATGAAATGCAAGAACTCATCAATCGCATAACAACCAATAAAACAGATTTTTTTCGGGAAAACCACCATTTTGAATTTTTAAAAAACCAATATTTCCCTGCTTTAGAACAAGCCGCGGCAGCGGGAGGACCAAAAACTCTTCGTATTTGGTGTTCTGCTTCCTCCACAGGAGAGGAGCCGTATTCCATTGCCATTACGGTTTATGAATATTTTAATTCTAAACCAGGTTGGAATTGTAAAATCTACGCTTCCGATATCGATACTCAGGTCATTGCCACTGCTAAAAAGGGACTGTACCGAGATGAAAGACTGGAACCGGTTTCTGAGGCGATGAAATCAAAACATTTCATTAAAACGACAGAGAAGGATCATGTTTTTTATGAAGCAAAACCTCATCTGAAGGCACTGATTGATTTTAAACAAATCAATCTTTTGCATTTTCCCTTTCCCATCTCAGAGAAACTAGATTTGATTTTTTGTAGGAACGTGGTCATTTACTTTGATAAACCAACTCAGAAAACTCTATTTCAAAACTTCGAGGCTAGTTTGAAACCAAAAGGATATTTAATCTTAGGTCACTCGGAAACTATGTTTGGGATTTCTGATAGTTTTAAGTTTTTGGGCCACACCATCTACCAAAAGAAAGAATAAGAAGGTTTAGTTTTCTTCTACCCAGAGTTTTTTTAAGTCCTCCCACATTTGGTAGGGTTCATAGATCACGATCCTTGTATTGGAAATGACATCTAAGAATCCTGCCTCATTGGGAAAACGAGGAACAATATGCTCGTGGATATGTGGGATGGAACCCCCGCTATTTTTCCCTAGATTATAACCTATATTAAACCCTTGCACTCGCCATTGTTTCTCGAGAATTCTCATGGCTTTTTGAGTGAGTCTATGGATGTCTAGGGCCTCATCTTCTGTTAACTCTAAATAATGAATGATATGGCGTTTGGGAAAGATAATGAGATGGCCCGGATTGTAAGGGAAAAGGTTGATCGAAACAATGGACAGTTCTGTTTCTGCAATGGTTAGATTGGGAACAATTTCGTTTTTATCACGTACTCCGCAAAGGATACAGTCTACATTGGGTCTATCGCCTTTGGCATAACCCAATTTCCCTATACTGAAGAGGTTTTTTCTATGGGAGTGTTCTTCATAGGAACTCATTGTTACTTTCAATCTCCCCAAAGGATTAAAGGATTGCAAGGATTTTGACAGGTATACAGTAAGAAAGTAACAGTGTCAGAATCGCCTCATATTCCCGTACTTCCAGGAGAAGTCATCGATTTACTAAAGAAAACAGAAAGTTCCGAACCCCAGTGGTTCCTTGATGGGACAGCTGGCGAAGGTGGGCATTCAAAACTCATTTTACAAACATTTCCGAACGCCCGCCTGATTCTTATCGATCGAGATGCGGTGATGTTAGAACGAGCCAAAAAAGAGATCCATTCCTCCCTTGGCTCACTCGATCGAGTGCATCCGTTTCAGATGAATTTTTCGGAAGTAGACCAAGACCTACTCGATTCTTTGGAATGCCCGGGGCTAGACGGAGCACTTGTGGACCTTGGTGTTTCTCTATTTCATTTTCTCCACTCAGGGAGAGGTTTTACCTTCAAAAATGAAGAACCTCTGGATATGCGGTTAGAACCACAAGTGGGGAGAAAAACAGCAGCCGATGTAGTTAATTATAGCACAGTTCTCCATTTAAAAAAAGTATTTTGGGAATATGGAGAAGAACGTTGGGCCTTAAAGGTTGCAAATAACATTGTACAGTCGAGGCAGAAAAAAAAATTCGAAACCAATACTGATCTCGTGAAACTAGTGGAAGCTTCGATTCCTAGAAAGTTTTGGCCCAAAGAAACCCATCCTGCTACAAGGATATTCCAAGCACTTCGGATTGAGGTCAACGAAGAACTGTTACATGCTGAAAAAGGAATTCGAAACATTGCTAGTTGTTTGAAACTGGGGGGTGTTTTTGCTTGTATTTCCTTTCATTCTTTGGAAGACCGAATCGTGAAGTGGACATTCAGAGATCTAAAAGCGAACGAACCATTTGAAATCCTTACCAAAAAACCCATCTTACCCACGGATCTTGAGATCAAAGAAAACAGAGCCTCACGATCTGCAAAATTGAGAGGCATTCAAAAGATAGAGCCGATAGTAAATAAGAGATGGGAAAAATGAAAGGGAAACTAAGGAATATTTCAGAATTTATTTTTGAATTTTTTTCTCCTTTAAAACCTGTTATGGTTTTGTTACCATTTTTTATCTTTTTTTATTCTGTTGTTTGGCAAGGTCTAGAAAAGGCAAGGCTGAACAGGCAAATCCACGAAAGAACTGCAACCAAAGAAGAACTCAAACGAAAAAACGATGAATTAAAAATTGGAATTGTCGCTTACACTTCAGCAGAACGAATTGAAACCCTTTACCGTAGAACCTACCAATTCCTTCCCATCAGTTTAGGGAATAGAACCGTAACGATAGAACTTCCTCCCATTCCTGACTTGGATTCAAAAGAAAAATAATGAAATTATCAGAACTCATCAAACGTATCCCTGATGTAAAACTCATCCGAGGAGAATCCTCTTTTGAAGTGGATTATATTTGGGGAGATAGTCGTAAACTAAAACCTAATGATATCTTTGTTTTGCCAGAAGATAGTGCCGAAAGACAAGAAAGTTTTCTAACGATGGCAAGAGAGATTGGTGTAAAAGTGATTCTTCTTTCTAAACGCAATCTCAAACTAAAAGGTTTAGATGATTTTCCTGTAATCCTGGAAACTGAAGATTCTGCTTGTGAAGCCCACGGTAAACTCGCTTGTCTCTTAGCGGGAAATCCAGCCAAAAAATTAAAAATTGTAGCCATCACAGGAACCAACGGCAAAACCTCTTTGACCTTTATCCTTTTCCACCTAGCAAGAAAAGTTGGGAAAAATGCGGCTCTCATTGGAACCGTACAAATCCAAATTATGGATCGAATTTTAGAATCTGGGTACACAACTCCAGATGCATCCTCACTCAACCTCCTTCTTAAGCAAATGGTAGAAGAAGGGATTGAATATGTATTTATGGAAATGAGTAGCCATGGATTAAAACTCGGTCGTGTAGCAGGACTCGAAATTACCTGTGCCGGATTTACAAACCTGACCCAAGACCATTTGGATTTTCATTCCAATATGGATGATTACTTTGAAAGTAAGTTTAAAATTTTCCAACTTTTGGAACAATCATCGGTAAAAAATAAATTCGGACTTGTGGCTTGCGATGTTCCTTTTGGACCAGAAATGGTCAAACGAATTGAAAAGGCAAAACTCAAATCCCCAATTTATATTTTTGGAAAATCGGGTGAGTTCAACTATTCCAATACAAAACTTTCTTTATTACAGAGTGAATACCGATTTCATAAAAAAGCAAAAAACTTACCTTTTGTAGAAGTTCGGTCCATCAAAACAAATCTTCTTGGAAATTTTAATGTTTTTAACACATCCTTTGCTTTAGCAATTGCTTATGAACTTGGATTTCCATGGGAAGAGGTGATTTCTTGTTTGGAGAAAATTCCTACAGTTCCCGGTAGGTTCCATGTGGTTCCCTATCCTGACCGTTCAAGAATTGCAGTTGTAGATTATGCACACACTCCAGATGCATTGGAGAATATCTTAAAAAGTTGTGTGGAAATTGCTCCCAAACAAATCATCTGTCTTTTTGGATGTGGTGGAGACAGAGACCGCACCAAACGTCCGCAAATGGCAAGGCTTGCAGAAAACTTAGCCGATTTTGTGGTTCTTACTTCTGATAATCCCAGAACCGAAAATCCAGAATCCATTTTGGATGAGATTGAAGCTGGTTTTTCTCGTGGTTTCAAAAGGTATGAGAAAATCACCGACAGAAGGGTTGCCATCCAAAGGGCGGTGGCTCTTTTAGAACGAGATGGAATTTTGGTAGTTGCCGGCAAAGGCCATGAAACCTACCAAATCATTGGCAAAGAAAAAACAAAATTTGTAGATTTCGAAGAAATAGAGAATGCTTTTCAAAATTTAGGAATGGGTCGATAGGGGAAATAGAATGTTCCAGTGGATTTATGAATCGTTTGGAAACGATTATGGTTTCCTAAGAGTTTTTAGTTATGTAACCCTTCGTGCGATGATGGCGGGGCTTACAGCGATGTTCATTACCTTTATTTTTGGGAAGTCATTGATTTCTTTTCTACTTTCTTTGAAGTTTCGAGAATCAGTTCGGAACGACGGTCCCCAGTCCCATGCTGCCAAATCGGGAACCCCCACGATGGGAGGCCTCATCATGATCCTCTCCCTTACCGTCTCTACCTTGTTATGGGGGAATCTTTCTAACCTAAATGTTTTGTTACTTTTAATTTCTGCCATTCTTTTTGCTGGTCTTGGATTTACTGATGACTACATGAAGTCTGTAAAAAAGATCAAAGGGGGAATGCGAGCCAGAACCAAATTTTTAGTGACTATCTTCTTTGCCGTTTCCATCACGACTCTTTACTTTTATTTTACTGGAAAATCAAACACCGTACCGAATAAGGGAGTGGTATTTACTATCACTGATTTATTTTTACCCTTTGTGAAAGGACCTGTTTGGAACTTAGGACTTCTGGCTGTTCCTTTTGCCATCATCGTCCTCATTGGAAGTTCTCATGCTGTCAATCTTACTGATGGACTGGATGGACTTGCTTCTGGAACCGTAGTGATTGCAACTGCTACTTTTGCTTTAATTTCCTATGTATCGGGAACACCATCGGCTGCAAACTATTTGCACATTCCTTACCTTCCTGGCTCTCATGAATATGCAGTTTTCCTTGCAGGACTCTCCGGCGCCTTACTTGGATTTTTATGGTTCAATTGCCATCCTGCACAAGTATTTATGGGGGATACAGGTTCTTTGTTTTTAGGATCCACTCTTGGTCTTGTTGCCATTATGTTAAAAAAAGAAATTCTACTCGTAATTCTCGGTGGGATCTTTGTAGCCGAAGCCGTGAGTGTGATCTTACAAGTAGGTTCTTTTAAACTGACAGGAAAACGAATCTTTAAAATGGCCCCCTTACACCACCATTTTGAATTGTCTGGTTGGTCTGAGGAAAAGGTTGTGATCCGGTTTTGGATCATCGGAATCATCCTTGCCATCATTACTTTATCCACGCTAAAGATCCAGTAGTCGATAGCGGTAAGGAAGATATGGAAATTTACCGAAAGCTTCAAAACCTCTTTCGATTTGGAAGTTCGAGGTTTGATGGCCCGGTACTTTATGGGATTTTTTTTCTGTTTGGAATGGGTATTGTTGTTATGTACAGTGCCTCAGTGATTCCCGCCGAACGAGAGTTCTCTGATTCGAGTTATTACCTTCATAAACAATTGTTATGGGGTGGTATTGGGATTTTTAGTTTTTTGGTTTTTAGTCAAATCCCATACCAGTTTCTTGTACGATGGTCTTTTGTTTTTTCCGTCCTTAGTTTATTACTACTCATATCTGTTTTTATTCCAGGTCTTGGTAAATCAGTTGGAACCAGTTACGGAAGGAGTTTTAATCGTTGGATCCAAATTGGCGGAATCCAAATCCAACCCTCCGAATTTTCTAAAATTAGCATTTTATTATTTTCCTCTTATTTCTTTTATAATTTTGATTTTAAAAAAGTAAAATGGGATCGAAAAAAAATTATATCTGTATTTTTAATTTTTGCCACATTGATACTCATTGTCATCGAACCTGCATTTGGAACGACCATCGAACTTCTCCTCGTTTTGTTTTTCTTTGTTTTGCTTGCCGGCTTTCCTATGAAGCGGCTTTTTATTTTAGGAGCTTCCGTATTGCCTCTCCTTGTGGTTCTCGTCACACAAGTAGGGTATAGAAAAAAACGATTGGAAATTTGGCTGGATCCTTATAAATTCCGATTCGATGAAGGCCACCAACTCGTAACTAGTTTTCGTGCTTTTTTTGATGGTGGGAGTTTTGGTCGCCCTGTCGGATCCGGTTACGCCCATAGGTATTTAGCCTATAGCCATACTGATTTTGTGATGGCTTCCTTTGTTGAGGATTTTGGGTTTTTAGGCTTTTTTATCTTTTTATTAGTAGTTGTTTTGCTACTCATCCGAATTTATTTTTTACTTCTACGTACTAAGGACAAATTGGGGTTCTTTTTGGGTTCAGGAATTTTAATCCTTTTTGGATTCCAAACCATTTTAAACTTATTTGTGATTACCGGAATTGTCCCTGTTACGGGAATTTCTCTTCCTTTTTTAAGTTATGGTGGATCCTCGCTCATCACAATTTTTATCCTATTCGGAATTCTTGCCAACATCACGAGTAAAGAGAATTTGGTATTATGAGTGGATCTGTTTTAATTGCAGCCGGGGGAACCGGTGGACATATATCTCCGGGTGTGGCACTTGCTGAAGTTTTGGCGGAAAAAATCTCAAGTTTTGGATTTGATGCCGTTTATTTACATTCTCTTGTTCGTAATAAAGACAATCCAGATCTATTAAATCCACCTTGCCAAGTCCTTTGGCACAATGTACCACAGTTAGGTGGTCTTAAGACAATCATTTACCCTTTTTTATTTATATATCCATTTATCAAAACAATCCTACTTTTTCGTAAATTAAAAATACAGGCTGTGATTGGAATGGGAGGGTATTCAAGTTTACCATCCATACTTTATGCCATTTTATTTAGAAAGAAATTGTATCTCTGCGAACAAAATTGTGTTCCAGGAAAAATCACACGTATCTTCTCTAGGTTTTCTAAAAAAATTGCATTTAGTTTTCCTTTAGCAGAAGTTTATTCTATTCCTGGAAAAACGATTGGAAATCCCATTCGTAAAAGAGTGATTCCCGAATTACTCAACATTCGACAAAATGAAAACTTACATGAAGGAAAAAAGAATACTGTCAATGTTTTGGTTTTAGGAGGATCGCAAGGGGCAAGACAACTCAATCAAATGATCCTCAAAACGATGGAGAACCAAGAAATTGCTTCTAAATATAAATTTCGGTTACTGACTGGGACTTCTCTCTATGAAGAGACCAAACGGAAATCAGTCGGTGATGCCGAAATCATTTCTTATGCCAATGATATGAAACCAAATTATGAATGGGCAAATATCGTTGTAGCAAGGTCAGGGGCAGGAGTTCTTGCCGAATGTTTGGTTTTTGGTTTGCCAATGATTCTCATTCCTTACCCTTTTGCTGCTGACAATCATCAAAAAGAAAATGCAAATTATATTGAATCTCAAGGTGCTGCGGTGACCATTCATTCTACCTCTGAGGATCCAACAAGACTAGTACAAATTTTACTAGGTTGGAAAGACCATTCCGAAATTTTACGTGAGATGGGTCATACTTCATTAGCTCTTTCTAATGTAAATGCGGCTTACCAAACAGTTTCGTACTTTTTCACTGACAAGGGTTAAACCAATTTTAAGATGAAGGGTCCAATTTTATTTTTAGGAATTGGTGGCAGTGGGATGTCGAGCCTTGCCCATATGGCTCTAGATCTAAACCTGCCAGTATTAGGTTATGACCGTAAAAATTCAGAAACAACCGACTTTTTACAAGAACGTGGTGCTAAAATCCAAAACGAAATTACCGAAATCCCTTTAGAGGGAATTGAAATGGTCGTTTATAGTTCAGCCATCAATGACAAACACAAACAAGTGTTTGATGAAATTAAAAAGAAGAATATTCTACTAAAACATAGATCCGAATTTATGCACCTTTTGGTTTCCAACCAAAAATCAATATCCGTTGCGGGTAGTCATGGAAAAACTTCAACCACAACTATGGTTTCTCAAATCCTCACAGAACGAGGAACTGATCCTACCATTATGATTGGGGGGGACACCAGCCTTTTAGAAAAACGAGGTGGAAAAATAGGAACTGGAAAGTATGCAGTTTATGAATCCGATGAATCCGACGGTACTTTTTTAAAACACAGAGCAGACCTTCGTCTTCTCACGAATATTGATAACGACCATTTAGATTACTACAAAACTAGGGAACGTTTAGAGGATGCTTTTTTTCAATACATGGGATTTGGAACACCGGGGGCAACCATTCTATTTGCTTCTGATCCCGGAATTCGCGAAGTATTAATTCACAAAACAAAAGAGATTGTTATAGACCCAAATTTTATTCTTTATCTTTGTTTGGATCGAAAAGAGGCCAAAACCGATTGGTTTGAAGGATTAAAACTGAACCTTGGGAATCAATTGGTTTGTGTTCTTTATGAAATCATTGAAGACCAATTAGAATTTGAATTTCCAGGATTCGAAAGAGTTTCACTCAAATTGCCTTACCCTGGTGTCCATTATCTGACGAATGGATTAGTGGCTGTCGTTTCTGCCTTTGTAGTAGGTATTTCTCCTTCTGACTCCGCAAACATTCTATCTCGTTATATTGGTGTAAAACGAAGGCAAGAAACTCTTGGAGTATGGAAAAAGATAACCATAATGGATGATTATGGCCACCATCCAACAGAGATTGAAATGGTAATCCGATCCTTAAAAAATAAATTAAATGCCCAAGGAAACCTTGTTGTCCTTTTCCAACCTCATCGTTACACTCGGACGCAGTTGTTATTAGAGGACCTTGCAAACTCACTGAAAGCGGCAGACCTTCTTTTTATTTTACCCATTTATTCTGCTGGAGAATCTCCAATCCCAGGAATCACTCACGAATCGTTTAGACCATTTTTAGATCCAAACAAAACAGAAGTTTTACATGGAGAGATTCATTTGGATTTACTATCCATTCAATCCAAATTAAAAGAAGGGGATTTGTTACTTTGTTTGGGTGCCGGGAATGTTCGCGACTGGGGACTATACTTACTCGGGACCGTTTAAGTATTTTATAAATCGTGAAATAGGGGACTTACTTCTTCTAAAGTTCCTTTAAAATTTAAATGTCCCATTTTCCTTCCTATCTTAGCTTCCTTTTTACCATAAAGATGCAGTTTATAACGATCATCCTTTAGTAGAGACCTAGCAATCGACAGACTTTCATTAAAATCATTACCTAAAATATTTTTCATGAGTGTAGGTTTTGGTCTAACATCTGTTGGGGGAAGATTTCCTGTAATTGCTAAAATGTGTAATTGAAATTGCGAAATACTTTGGCAATCTTGAGTATAATGACCTGTATTATGGGGTCTGGGGGCAAATTCATTTAAATAAAGTTGATTGTCTTTTACAAAAAACTCCACTCCCATAGTGCCTACGTAATTTAATGAATCCGCCAGTTTGGAGGCCATTTCAATTGCATCCAAATTGAGGCCGATCGGAATTCTTGCGGGATAAATAGAAAGATCTAAAATATGATTTTTGTGTTCATTTTCTACAGAACCATAACAAACAATTTCACCATTTTGAAACCTAGTCAGAATGATGCTGATTTCTTTTTGGAAAGGTATGACTTCTTCTATAAGATATTCCTCGTTTCCATTTCGGAAAGCATTCTCTAAAAAACTTCTATAATCATCAGCATTTTGAACTTTTACCTGACCTTTTCCATCATAACCGAAACGAAGGGTTTTAATGATCCAAGGATAGGAAATAGAAATTTCAATTTTAGAAGTATCTTTCGTTAGGTGAAAAAACTCTGCCGTTTTAAACCCTAACTTTCGAAAATGGTTTTTTTCAAGAAGTCTGTCTTGAGCAATCAAAAGTGATTCTGGTGGCGGAAAAATCAAATGTGTTTTAGATTCAGATTGTAAATACTCTAAGGTAGATTTAGGAATATTTTCGAATTCAAAACTCAGTACGTTGGTACTCGAAAGAAATTCTTTTATGTCTGAAATTGATTCGTAAGGAGCTACAGTAGAATTTGCACCTACTTTTGCAGATGGAGAATCATTTTCCGGAGAATAACAAAAAAAATCATAACCTAAAGGAATCGCTTCCAAACACATCATTTGCCCAAGTTGGCCAGAACCCAAAACACCTATTTTCATTTTCTTTTCTCTTTAGATGAGTTCGTTATTTTTTGATAAAGCTAAGTTTCTATTAGTAATGGCATAGGCTTCTAATTTATCATGTAGGGAAGAATCGAGTAAAGAGAGGATCCGAACAGCAAGTAGACCTGCATTTGCGGCTCCACTAGTTCCAATGGCAAGTGTTGCCACAGGGACTCCCTTCGGCATTTGAACGATAGAAAGAAGACTGTCCATTCCGTTCAATGCTTTGGATTGCACTGGAACGCCTAATACCGGCAATGTGGTGAGAGAAGCTGTCATACCAGGTAAATGTGCAGCACCGCCCGCTCCGGCAATGATGACACCAAATCCATTTTGTTTCGCAGATTTTGCAAATTCCACCATCCGTTCCGGGGAGCGGTGTGCTGATACAATTTCTTTTTCAAATGGAATCCCAAATTCTGTCAAAATATTACAGGCTTCCTTCATGGTTTCCCAATCAGAATGAGAACCCATAATGACAGCTACTTTTGGTTGGTTTTTAGACATACGTGTAATTTAGGAAAAGGCATTTCTGGATCAACCCTTAAATGTTTCTAAGGCCAATACAATTCGTTCCATTTTCATCGACCGGGATCCCTTAATCAGGATTACTGATTTTTTTGGAATTTCTGATTTCACAAATTGAATGAGATCTTCAAGGTCAGAAAACCACTTTGCACCGGGAACTTTCTTTACCATAGGGAGAGTCTCTTCACCAAACCCAAGTAAGATTCCTTTAGAGATTCTATGAATTTCTTTTCCTACTTGTTCATGGTAGTATTTCGAAAATTTACCAAGTTCCTTCATAGAACCAAGAATCCAAACAATGTTTTGATTGCCTGCAAATTGTTCGGCAGCCCCTATACTTGATAACATAGATTCTGGATTGGCATTGTAACAATCATCGATGATGGTATAGTATGCACGATTGATATTTAGTCTTTTGTCTGGACTTTTATATTTTTGAATGGTTTTGATGATATGTTCTGGGTCTACTTGGAAATAAGCGCCAACGGCAACCATACCGCGTACATTGCTAAGAAGTTTTTCACCTGGCAAATTCCATTGAATCCTTTTACCCTTCCATTCTAAGATAAATCCATTCGATTCTACCTTACTAATTTTTAGAATTGGGTTTCTTTGATGATTCCAAACTATAAGTTTGATATTTTGTTTTTGAGTTCGCTCTTTGGCTTTTTTTAAGAACTCTAAATCATCTGGTACAAAAAGTACTGATGATTTGGGCATAGCAGTGATGATATCAATTTTTTCATCAGCGATAGCTTCCCTTGATTTTAAATTTTCGATATGTGCTGATCCAATGTTTGTAATGAGAGCATGAGTTGGTTCTGCGATTTTAGAAAGTTTCGCGATTTCTCCTCGATGATTCATTCCCAGTTCCGCAATCACAACTCTGGTTTTTTCAGTAATTCTAAATAGAGTGAAAGGAAGACCTATTTCATTATTATAGTTTTTTTCTGTCACAACAAGAGTTTTGGAATTTAAAAACCCAAACAAACCACCTAATAAATCCTTCGTAGTAGTTTTTCCTGAAGACCCAGTAACAGCTAACAGAATGGGTTGGAACCTTTTTCTATGATAATTGGCTAATTTCCCAAGCGCCGATAAACAATCGGGAACGATGATGGCTCTTGTTTTAGCATTTGCTGAGAGTTTTTTTAAAATAGGATGATTTTTCTCGCAGAGAAACCCTTGGGCTCCTTTTGAGAGAGCATCCGAAATGAATTCATGTCCATCTCTTGTCCCTCTCAAAGGAACAAACAAAGATCCAGGTTTTGCTTCGGCTGAAGAGGTTGTGATCCATTGGAAACTTGGATTGTCCGTCTGTTCCCAATGTAAGTCTTTGGAAAACAAACTTAGAATAGTTGACAGGGAATATTCAAATGGTGCGATCATAGCTTCTATGCCAGTTTCTTGTGGAAAGAAAGATTTGGAAGAAAAAGATAAATGAAACGATCCAAAATCAAAACCATCCTGATCGGCCTAGGACGGATTTGTTCCAGTTTGGAAAAGGATCCCTTTCGCAAGAAACCCTGCACCCATATGGGAGTTTTAGAATCCCAGTGGGGGAAAAAACATTTCGAATTTTTATTAGGTTTGGATGTTTCAGAAGAAAAATGCCAAACCTTCCAGTCGCTTTGGAATGCCAAAACACAACTCATTCCCTCTGATCCCAGAAGAACAAATTTCCCCGAGGGAGTCCAACTTGCAGTGATTTCCACTCCAAGTGCCTTTCATGAGGACTGGGCCATTCACTGCATTCGCTCAGGAATCCCTAATTTACTTATCGAAAAACCTGTGGCTCTATCCGAAGACGGTGCCAAAAAAATCCAATCTCTTGCGAGAAAACACAGAACAAAAATCTGGATCAATCACGAGAGGCGGTACCATCCAAGTTATCGGTATGTAAAGGACGAGCTAACCAAAGGAAAACTAGGAAACCTCAGGTCCATTCGGGCTTCCGTATTCACTTCTGCAAAAAATCCAGGACTTGCTTTTTCGAAACTAGGTGGGGGACCTCTCTTACACGACGGAACTCATGCGGTTGACCTCATCCACTGGTTTGTAGGAAAACCCAAATTACGAAATGCAAAATTAGAAATTCCTAAAAAAGGAAGCATTGAATCTAGAGCAGTGGCTTGGTTCGAAACGAAAACTGGTGTTGATATCTTTTTGGATGTTTCCGGTGGTCGGGATTATTTTCAGTTTGAACTAGACCTTCATACAGACACTCATCGCATTATCTGTTCCAACGATGGGTTTCGTTTTTTCGAGTCAGCCCCATCCAATTTATACAAAGGATTTAGAAGTTTTGTTCCTTATGAACCCAAACAGTTTCCGAAACCAGAGACTTCTAATGCCTTTATCGGTATTTACGAAGAAATTTTCCAAGTAGTGAATGGGAAAAAAGACAAAATGGAAGGAACAATATCAGATAATATTGAAATTCTAAATTTAATAGAATCGATTTATAGGCGAAAACAATGAAGTCCAAACAAAACAGGTCGATATCCATTTACTCATTTGTACTCCGAACTTGGTTAGGGTATCTCATCCTTTCGAAAATCAAACGGAGATTTTTAACCGAATCAAAATTTGAAACCATCAAAGTTCAATTTTTAAAACGAAAAGGAAAGGAAACCAAAAATCTTTTTTTCCAATTGGGGGGAGTTTATATTAAAATTGGTCAGTTCGTTAGTAATTTATTCCACATACTACCGGAAGAATTTTTATGGGAACTCCAAGACTTACAAGATAAAATCCCACCTCGTGAATTCGAAGAAATCAACAAACGATGGATGAATGATTATAAAAAATCCATGTCGGAAATTTTTACAGATTTAGATAAAACTTCTTATGCCAGTGCTTCTACTGCACAGGTTCATATTGGATATTACCAAGGAAAAAAAGTAGCGATTAAAACTCTATACCCAGGGATTGAAGAAGATGCGAAGCGAGACTTAAAGACCTTATCCAGAGTGCTTTGGCTCATTGATCGATTTGTATTTAAAATTTCTGCCAAGGAAGTGAGTGAACAACTAAATACAATGATCCGGTCAGAACTGGACCTTCGCAGCGAATTAAAAAACTTAAAATACACCAAACAATTATTTGCCATGGAAAAAGATTTCTTTTTCCCAAATCCTATTGATGAACTTTGTAATCGACATACCCTTGTTACCGAATTTGTAGAAGGGAAAAAAATATACGAACTAGAAGTCTTAGAATCCCATACAAAGAAAAATCCGAATCTTGAAAAACTCGTCAGAGCATATATTTTGATGATTTTTGAATACCGGTTTTTTCATGCAGACCCACATCCAGGAAACCTGATTTTTATGGAAACAGGGGAACTTTGTTTTATTGATTTTGGCGCCGTCCAATCCATTTCCGAAGAAGAAACTCGAATTTTAGAAAGAATTTTAATTGGTGCTATGCGAAAGGATTACCACTTAATTACAGAATCTTTATTTGAACTAGGCGCAGTGACGGATTCTTTATCAAAAGAAGAATTAATACAAATCGTAAAGTATTCCCTAGAAAAACTAAACCGAATCCTAGATTCCACGGATCACTTCCGTAACATTGGATTTGATACCCTTCGACCCGCCGAAGACCTGAGGTTTTTAAAAGAAATCCAAGTCAGTTTAAAACGACTTCTCTCTAGTCTGAAACTTCCACCGAATTTTTTAAGCCTCCACCGCGTACTTGCTCTGTTACTTGGAAACTCCTCGTATTTGGATCCAACAAGGTCTATGATCGATTATGCTGAAAAACCCTTTTCACAAATTGTATTAAAGGGGAGTTCATTAAAAAAACTTTGGAAGGATGAAGGAGAAGAATTCATTACGAGTCTTTTTTCCTTACCGAAGGAATTTAACGAATTTTTTTATAAATGGAACCGGGGAGAGTTCCAAAATCCAGATTCAACAAAAAAGGAGGAATTACGACTCAAAGAAATATTCACCTTTGGAGCTTTGGGTTCGATATTTTTCTTTTTCGGAATGTATTATTCTGAAAAATTCTGGAAAGAACCAAGCATATTATTTTATATACTATCAGGACTTAGTTTTTGGTCTTTAGCCAAATCGAGTCTCAAGTATTGGAAACAAAAATAAACGGACCTTCTCTAATTTATGAATCTACCAAAAACCCCTTTTTTTTCAGTTTTTAAACCAGGATACCTTGCATTTGTTGCATTTGGACTTTTTTTGGATTTAATTTCAAAATACGTCATCATCACAAAAATGGTAGCTCACGAAAGCATTCCCGTGTTAGGTGATTTTTTCAGGCTCTCATTAACATTCAATACTGGTTTTGTTTTTGGTCTTTTTCAGAACAATGCTCTTCCTTCTCTTTTTGCAACAGGCTTTGCCATTGTATTTTTAATTTTCTATCGTTGGCAAAATGCTGATTTAGGTAATGCATGGGGTTGGAATTTTGTGATGGCTGGGGCCTTTGGCAATTTTTCAGATAAGTTTTTTGTAAAAATTCCAGGTGTTGGGTTTCGATTTGGTTTCACACCTGAAAAACCGGGAATCGAATACATTGGGGTTGTAGACTTCCTTGATTTTGAGTGGCCTGATTTTTTACTTTTTGACCGTTGGCCTGCTTTCAATGTTGCTGACTCTTGTGTTTCGATTGGAATTGTAATTTTACTTTTTACTATGGATTGGAAGGAACTAGATAAAAAATAAACGAAAAGAAAATGAAAAAACCCACTAGAGACAAAAGATATTTTTAATCTTTGTAGTGGGTTTTAAATTTTATAATAAATAACTTCTCATCACATTCACAGACAAAGTTTTTAATACATCCTTGTCTTCTTCTAATTTTCCAACCTTCCAGTTAATCCCAGACGGGGAAGCATAAAGACTTCTGGCAGGTTTTCCCTCTGTTGGACCACAAACACGAATTAAATGCACTAATCTTTTTTTTGCTAGTGTTTCAAAGTATGTCAAATCTTCTTCGTAAGTACGTTTTTCATCCGCACTCGATAGATAAAATACAATTTCGATATCTTCTTTTTTAAACTCATCCCAAATTGATTCGTTTTCTAAATCTTCTCCGACAAGAAGTCCAAATCGTAATCCACCCATAATAAAAATGGATTCTGTTTTTCCTGGGCTCACACCTGGTTCTTTTGAAGAAGAAGGGGATTTTTTTTCATAAAAATCAACAAGAACAACAGACTGAACAATGGGAAGAGCCGAAACCAAATGACCTTCTTCATTTTTACGATAATGGCTTCCGCCAAGAATCACTCCCGGAAAACTTTCGGAAATTTCTAGGAGTTGGTCTTGGTATTCTTTTTCATGTTTGGATGCAATTTCAGGAGTTTCTCCTTGGAAAAAATGAGGAAATCCTTCCGGTAAAAGTAAAAAATGAGCCTTTGTTTGTTGAATTTTGGAAATTTCCTCAAGGCCGATGCGTTTATGAAGGTTCTTTTGATAAATTGCGATTTTGATGACTGCCATTAAAAGGGATCCCCAGTTGGTAATATGTCATCATCTTCAGGATCATCCGAACTGTCATTTTTTTCACTGGAAGAATTCGTATCAATAGAATCTAAACTTTCCGCTTCATCAGTACTTTTAACCGATTGTGTTTCAGGAGTTTCTTTTTCTAAATCAGCAAGTTCTGTATCACTGGATTCAGAATCCGTAGGTCCTGATTCCACACCGAAGGAAGCTTTCATTTGTTCTGGGGTCAGTTCCACAAGTCCACCAAAAAGATCCCCAGTTTCAATCCGGTCATAAAGAGCCATTAAATAACAATAAGACTCCATAATGCATTGTTTGACTGGTTTTTTATTGAGTCTTTTTCGCGACTCCATCGAATCTAAAGTCAAAACATCATTCATATTGGCCACGATTTCTTTTTTGCCTTTCATATCTTTGATGAGGACAAGAAGGGAATCTCTGGACTTTAAACTAAATTCCTTAATCGCCATTCTCACAGTTCTTGATTGTCCTGTGCGTTTTTGTTCAATCCCAGTTAACTTTTTAGAAGCTTCAATATAATTGGCACCGGGATTTGCTTTGTGTTTTTCTAATTCTCTAATGATATCATTATAAATTCGGAACTGGTCAATGATGGTTCTTGTTCCTTCATAAATATCCAACATCTTTTGGCGGTAGTCCACCTTAACCCCGTTCACTGACCCGGGTTTGATATCAATTTTTTTAGTGGTCATCACAAAAGAGTATTCATCATCAAACTCATAAAAATAAAAAAGAGCAAGTAGGGCCTTATCGGAATCGGGGATATGGGAAAATTCATTTTTAGGATCAAATTTTTTACGAAGTTTGGGAATGGAATACATTTGCATCAAACGTAATCCATAAGCTTGTTCTTTGGAAAGAGGGACTTCGTCTTCTTTTTTATCCTCGTCCTTGGATTCCTCTTCTTTTTTGTCTTCTCTGGTTTCTACTTCTTTTCCGCCGGGGACATTTTCTCCAGACTTTCTTTGGCCTGGTCTTTCTTCTGGAAGGATACCAAGTAAATTCTCCATATAACGAGAAATCAGTGGAATATTTTTATTTTCTGCCCGAAGAATGACTAAATACAATCTATCAAAAAATCCTTCAAAAAGGTTATCTATCTCTTGTGTGACTTTTCTTTTTTTATTTGCATAGATGAGAGAAGGTTTCCCTTCTAATTTTTGTAATTCATCATAAGCTTGAGAAAATGATTTTTTGAGTGTCTCTTGATACGGGTAAAGGATGTACATCCTTTTAAAAAGTGAATAAATCGGATTTTTCACTCGTTCAATCGCAACGGGGGATTCTGGTGCCATCATAATTGGATCAGTGATGTCTGTTAACTCAGGACCATTATATAACTTTTGCCCCATTGCCAGAAGTTCCACAAGGAGAGGATTGATTCGATCGAGAGCTTTGCTTAGTTGTGGCGAATATTGTTGGTTGGCAAGAAGTTCGTTTCCGCTATATTGTAATTCAATTAATGCTTGTTTTGCGCGAATGCTAAAGTCGTGCATAAACTTAGGAGTTAAATCGCTCGTTCCAAAAGGAGTGACACGCGCCAGCCAACATTTTAGTTTCACCGCAAATCTAGCAGAGAAACTACTAATTTCTCTTTCATATTGAGCTTTTGAGTCTGCTTGTGATTTCGTATTTCCAGAATCAGATTTGTTTTGATTCCCACCTCGGCTTCCCGAACGACCTTCGTCTCCACCACGGGAAACTGTGCCTTGACGCACCTTGGGTTCTGGACGGTTTTTTCTAGTTTCATCTTCTTTCTGCGGTTGTTTTTCTTTTATGATCTCCCCGCCGGCACTGACAAACTTATTGAACATATCCTTTCTTGCAGAATCATCCAGTTTCCCTACGCCAATCGCCCGTTTCGTATTATCAAAATCGCCCATAATTTACTATCGTTCCAATCTCTCAGTATGGAAATTCAATTTCTTACAAAAAGCAATTTTTAGTGGATTCCCCTGTTTTTCTGAAAAGATTGGAGTCCAAAAGGTAGATACCATGGCTGATTACATCCTGTCCGACGATCTAAAAGAAGCAGTCCAAGTGGCAGAAATTACAAAACGACCGCTCCTCCTCAAAGGGGAACCTGGAACGGGGAAAACTCTCCTCGCCAGTTACCTAGCCGAGACCAAAAAACTTCCATTCTATAGGTGGCATATTAAATCCACAAGTTTGGCCAAAGAAGGTCTCTATTTTTATGATGCGGTTTCTCGTTTGAACGATTCTCGGTTCCCAGAAGAAGAGGCCATGCTTCGGGTAAGAGAGGTAAAAAACTACATTCGATTAGGGGCTCTGGGCGAAGCCTTTTCCCAAACTGACAAGGCTGTAGTTCTCATCGATGAAATCGATAAGGCTGATATTGAATTTCCGAACGATCTCCTTTTGGAATTGGACAAAATGGAATTTTTCATTCCAGAAACCAAAGAACATATCATTGCAAAAGAAAGACCCATCGTCATCATCACTTCCAATAATGAAAAAGAACTTCCTGATGCCTTCTTAAGACGTTGTATCTTTCATTACATTGAATTTCCCAAAAGGGAAGCAATGAAAGAAATCATAAAAGCCCATTATCCATCCATTGAAACCGAATTTATGGAAAAAGCACTGGCAATGTTTTATTCCATTCGAAGGATTGAAAGTCTCCGCAAAAAACCATCCACAAGCGAACTTTTGGATTGGATTCAAGTGCTTCTCGTTTCAGGCGAAACACTCGAGTCCAGTAAAATTCCATTTGCTGGAACTTTATTCAAATCAGAAGAAGACTACCGAGTCCATTTGAACTAATATGTTTTTGGATTTTTTTTACAACCTACGCAGTGAATCTGTGCCTTGTTCTACGGGGGAACTAATCGCTTTTCTAGCCAGTCTACGAAAACTGACGGATCCTTCTGGGTACATGAACTTGGACCAATTGTACCGAGTGGGTCGACTTAACTTTGCCAAAGATTTAAAATTCTATGATAACTATGACCTTGCCTTTTCCAAAACCTTTGGAAGTTGGAAAGAGGAAAGAATTCAATTTAGAGACACCCTCTTTCAATGGTTAGAGGAAAATATCCCCAAACATTTAACTGATTCCGAAAAATCCAATGCTCCTCATTTGAGTATGGAAGAGGTAATCGAAGAACTAAAAAAACGTTTGGAAGAACAGAAGGAACGTCATGACGGTGGAAACAAATGGGTTGGAACCTCAGGGACATCTCCCTTTGGTAATTCAGGGTTTAATCCCAATGGGATTTCCATCGGAGGAAATACAGAAGGAGAAGGAAGTAGGTCAGGGGTAAGTTTATGGAACGAACGAAAGTACAAAGCGTACAGAGAAGACCAAATTCTTGATACAAGATCCATCCAACTTGCCCTAAAAGAACTTCGGTTTCTCAAAAAAGAGGGACGAAGAGAACTTCACGTAGATAAAACCATAGTCAGAACTTGCGAAAATGGGGGAGAAATTGAACTTGTGGAAGAAAGGGAACGTAAAAACTCCCTTCGTTTGGTTCTCATTATGGACATTGGTGGGAGTATGACACCTCATTCGGACCGAGTGAGTAAACTTTTTAGTGCCAGTCGTGGACTCTATCATTTTAAAGAAGTTCATAATTACTTTTTCCATAATATCTTTCATGAATACTTATACGCAGATCATGAGTTCCAATCGAGAATCTCTCTCAAACAATTTGAAGAAAAATTTCGTAAAAACACAAAACTCATCTTTGTGGGAGATGCTTATATGGCACCTTACGAACTGATGGGAACACCATATAATCCCTATGCGTATAACAGGTCTAATCCAAACGAAAAACAGAAAAAAGCCCAAAGTGGCCTAGAATCTCTCAAGGAACTCGTAGGTTATTTTCCGGAATCGGTATGGCTAAATCCAGAACCAAAACGATTTTGGGGAGCCCCAACCATCGAAGCCATTGAAGATGTCATTTCTATGTTTCCACTCACCATTGAGGGTTTGCGAAAGGCAGTAAAAAGCCTGACCTAACTAGTAATTCTGTAGTATTCTCATTGATTTTCAAAGTTTTTTAGCCGTTAATCATACCAAATGATCGATCAAATTTCTGTTTCCAGCTTGGTCATTTTCCTTATCAATTTTTTAACTCTGGCTTTTTATTATTCCTTCTACAGGTTTCATTTTTATCGATTTGCAGAATCCTTTTTACAATACACAGCCTTCGCTTTTTCTTTTTTTAGTGCTGGGGTTGCTATTGGTTTACAAGCAGGATTCTTGTATTGGATTTCAGATGCGGGACCTCTCTGGAATGCTTTTTTTCTTTCTTCCTTTGTGGAAGAATTTGCGAAACTTCTCGGAATCTATTTGTTCTTTAGAAAAAACCAAGATGAATTCACCGTAACCGATGGAATTTTTTATGGATTAGTGTTAGGTGGTGGTTTCGGATTTGTTGAAAATATTTTATATTTTATCAATACGGGTCTTTGGTCTCAAGTCCTAAGGTCCATTACCGCATTACCCATTCATATGATGAATGGGGGAATCATTGGTGCTTACTTAATGATGTTTTTATTCCACGAAAATCCTATTTTTAAATGGGGAAAAATTGGTTTTGGTTTTTTCGTTTGTGTAGGGATTCATGGATTTTATAATTTATCTCTTTCTCAAGAATTTGATCTAATCATTGTCCTTCCCATTTGTATCCTTTCTCTTTTCTTTTTATTAGAACTGATCATCGCAAAATCAAGAATCCTAGTTCCTGGCAATATTCTAAAACTAATGAATATGACTATGGAACAATATGAAATTCTAAGCCGTCACAATAGGCACGAGGGATGGATTCAAAACGTTCAAAAACATATTTCCACATCAGGAATTAAACTTTTACAATATCCGAATTTACGCCATTCGATCTTAACAATATTCTTCTTAGTCCCTGGGATTTTTTCTGTTTATCTATTGTATGAATCTCCAAATTTAATTTCACAAAAATTTCCAGATCTTGCCATCCAAGATTATTTTGCTCTTTTTTTTATGTACCCCATCATACTTTCTTTGATGTTTTTCTTTGCAGGAGTTCTAAATCCTTACTTTTTTAGGGATCGAATGCTTGCCGTTCCTCTTTTTAGTTCTGTGGATTTACATACAAATGGTATAGAAGAAAATTCGGCTATCTTTCATATCCAAGCCAATATGTTTTATCTTCCCACATCACAAATGTATGAAGAGAATACAAAAGTTAAGTTTGATCTTTGGATTGGTTTAGATTGTTTTGTTGGCCTTTCTGGAACAATCCTTTGGTGTAAAGAAAACGAAGAAGGAAATTGCGGTGCGATGTGCCAACTGGATGAAATTCCTTTTCGATTTCTCTTAAAATGGCATTATTTACGATTGAAACAAAATTTTAAAAACTTGTTTTTACGAAAAGCGATGGTTTAACCGGACTAAAACTTCGATTCAAAACTAAGTCCATAAAACAAACTTTCGTTCGGTTTTTGGAAGGAATTCCAAACCCCATAAACATTTGTATTTGATCTCATATCAAGGATGGGTTTCAAATAAACTCCGTTTGCATTTTCCTTTTTAGTTTCCATTGGACCCAAATAATAACTATCAATTAAACTATAAGCAATAATAGAAGTAAAAACCACTGAATACATTAAAAATCGTTGTCTATGGAAATCATAACGATCAGTACTTAAAGTATTGGCAAAAATAAATACTCTTCCATCAGAAGTCGGGATGTATTCCATATCGTTATTGATTGCCTTTACGGAAGCATTGTATTCGTATAACATTCCTAATCCGGAAATTACTGCTCCACTAAAAATAAAGGCTGCTTTTCCATATTTTTTTTCTGTGATGGGAGAATATCCTGGGATAACTTTAGGTGTTTCTTCTTTGATCACTTTGACAATGACTGATTTATTTTGGATTTCAAAAGATTTAAAATCCAAAAGGTCTGCGGATTCCAAAGTTTTGGATTCTGTTTCAATGATGATTTTTCCTCGATCCAAAGTTTTGAAATTTCCGACGATTTCTTTATCCCCAAAAACCCATTTTCCTTTGGCACCTGGGTCAATGTATCTTTCCATGGGAAATCCCGATTCCGCACTGATTTTGAGACTAGAGATTTTTTTTAGAGGAATTATCTCTAACTCCAATGGGCTACTTTTTTTGGAAAAACTAGCACTCGTTTTGTTTAGTTTGGTGAGAATTAAATCACAGTCTTCCACACCAAAGGTTTTATAATCCGCACAAGCGGGAAGACCGTCATAACCAACATCGATCCCGAGTACATCTGTATTTAAGAATTTATACCGTTTTCCTTGGTCTTGCCATTCGACATGCGTTGCCGTTACATTGACTACCTTTCCATTCAGTACTTCCCCTGATTTTAACCGAATCTTATCTGCTAAAACAGAAGTAGATCCCAGTATCAAAATGATGAGTGAAAAACTGACCCTGAATCGGGGAAGAAAGGATATGTAAGTGCCTAAAACCAATGGGAAAATCTCAATTTTGTGATAGATTTCTATCACTTAATTATCGACAATACTAGTAATTGCCGTGAACAAAAGCAAAATCAAAACGACGAATTCCTTACGATTTAAGATTGGACTCTTTTATTCCCTTCTTGCCTTACTCAATATCATCTTTTTTACGGTGATGATCTTCGAAAATCAGTCTGACCTGCTCCTGAAAAACTTCCAGTTTCAGTCGGAAAACCTCGCCAATACCATCCTTGCCGATATCCAAACCATTGGGCTTTCTGGAGCCAAAGATGAAACTTACGAAGTCTTCCGTAAAACTTTGAAGTTATACGAGATTGGTAAGTTTTCTATTTTTGAAGCTGATGGCAAAATCATCCTCTCAGAACCAGAATCCGGTCCTGGTATGAAAGAAATCACAGAATCAGTCTTAAAAAAAACCAAAGAAGTTTCTTCCGATAAGGAAGGGAATCTATTTAAGGCACGTTATAGTTTAGATTTAAACGAATCCGATTTCACAGTGGATTTTTTATTGCCGGTAAGACTTTCTGATTCCAGAGAAGTTTTCCTTTTTACTCATTTTAATATTTCATCCATCCAAGATCGATTGAAACAACTCTATATCCAAGTTGGTTATGCAGTTCTTTGGGGTGTTGTTTTTCACATTATTTTTGCGATTTTGGTTTACCGTGCCATCTTTAAAAGAGTTGGATCTTTGGAGGTTGCTTCCAAGGGGATGGCTACTGGCAATTTACAATCGAGAGTAGATTGGAGTTTTAAAAGTAATGATGAGTTGGATAGTTTGGGTAAGTCATTCAACCTAATGGCAGATGAAATCCAAAACAAAGTAACAACGATTACTAAACTCAATGAAGAGATCAATCAAGAACTTCAGATTGGAAAAGAAGTCCAAGAGTTATTTTTACCTTCCGTCAAAAAATTTAAAAAATTCAATATTGGAAAACTTTACCGCCCAATGCGAGAGGTTTCTGGTGATTTATACCAATACTTCCAAATTCCAGAAAAAGACTTTTATGGATTCTTTCTCGCGGATGCTTCTGGTCATGGGGTTTCTGCGGCACTGGTAACAGTTGTTATGGCGATGTCTTTACAAGCCATTATGAAAGAAAACCATTCTGCGATTCAAGCAATCAACCAACTTGGAGAAGTCATCGCCAATCGTTTACAGGCGTCTTTCTTTGCTACTGGAGTATTTGTTGTATTTGAAGAACCGGGTGTAGTAAAATTTGTAAATGCAGGACACAATGCACCGTTTATTGTTCGTCCATCTACAAAAGAAATTACTTATATTGATAGTTCGGGACCACCACTTGGTATGGGTGACGATATCCAATACTCTTTGGATTCATTTCCTGTCCTTCCTGGAGACAAAATAGTTCTTTATACTGATGGAGTGGTGGAAACACCTATAAGAGAAGGCGGACTATTTGGATTAGAACGATTCACGGAAGTTGTTTTAGAAAACATCCATCTTTCCAACGGCGAAATTGTGGAAAAAGCTATGGCACTTCTCGAAGATAAACATGAGGAATACAAGGATGATGTGACTATGATCATCCTTGATGTACCGGAATGAGAAAGTTTTTCTTTTTTTCCCTTTTCTTCATTCTGTTTTTTTTCTTCGCTTTGGCTTCGGAGGCTATTGTCAGTG
Organism: Leptospira brenneri; assembly: GCF_002812125.1. Taxonomy (NCBI): domain Bacteria; kingdom Pseudomonadati; phylum Spirochaetota; class Leptospiria; order Leptospirales; family Leptospiraceae; genus Leptospira; species Leptospira brenneri. The sequence continues at coordinate 54,109 of NZ_NPDQ01000004.1, read as the reverse complement.
TAAAACTACAAGAACTCCGATTTGGAATTCTCAGGGACCAACTGATGAATTACCAACTCTCCTCTCAAACCCTAAGAGAGCGTTTGAAACAAATGTTTCTTTCCAAAGATGATTATATGTCTGAGGTAAAAGTTAATATTTTAGAATCGGGGATTATGAATTCCGAAACGGAAGGATTGGATTTAAAAATGGGTTGGCGGGACAGGTTTGGACTGTATGTCATTAATTCCGTCCGTTTTTTAAATTTTAAACCAGCTTTGGAACTGGAAGAACAACAAAATACAATCATCCGATTACAATTTGCTTTTTATATGGAAAGGACTAGGAAATATCCAATCGCTTCCAAAAAGTACCAAGAGTTAGAAGATTCCATTACTTCAGCTTTATCTGACGAAATGGCATTCTCACTCCTTCACCATGGGTATTGTCTCGTGATGATGGGAGAAAGAGAAAAAGCGTTTGTGAAACTCACCAAAACCTTGGATTTATTTCCAGGAAGTCATTATGCTGAAAATGCAAGTCTCTTAATTAGTTTTTTAGAAGAAGGCGAAAAGAAAAAAGAAGAACTAAAAAATAAAAATAAATCCCCAGAAGAACTTGCATATTCTCTATTCCAAAGTGGAGACTATGAAGAAACTTTAAAAACCTTAGAAAATCTACCAAATCTTACCAAAGACCAATCTTATATCAAAGCTAGAGCTATGGAAGAATTAGGTAAAACTTCCAATGCAGTGAAAGAATACATCCAACTTGTAAAACAAAAAGACAACAAGGAAGTGGCAATTCGTGCTAACAGACGTTTGTTACTCATTGGAAATTTTTACCAAGAAAACAAATCACTTGTAGCCTTTTCAAAGGAAGAAGCAACCAAATTAGGGGATACGAAGGCTGCGGAAAATATTGAAGAAGGAAAGAGTTTAGCATTAAAACCTGTTATCATTGAAAAGGTTCTAAAAGCAGAAACTTCAACCAATCTTTCTCCAGAAGAATCTAAGGAACTAGACCAAATCAAAGAAAACATTCGTGAGTCTTTAGAGGTTTCCAAAGAAGAAACTACAAAACTCGCCGTAGTTGTATCCGAAGAAAAAATTCCTCTTGTACCTGAGACGGTTCCAGAACCAGTCATAGAAAAAAACAAAAATCCAGAAACGGTAGTTGTGAAAAAACAGAGTCCCAAAGTCCCCTCAAAGTTAAAAGTGAAACTGCGGGATGGGCGAGAAGTGGTCTGTGATGAAGTAAAAGTGGAGGGAAACCTTGCCACTTTGCAACTCGGTTCCTTTGGGCTAAATTTACCCTATGAATTAGTTGTTTCTGTAAAGATTTCTGGGGAGGGAGGAGGAGTTCCCATCAAACTTTTGACTGGATCAGGAGAGAGGTTTGAATCAAGCCAATGGATCCAAAATCCTGCCGGGGATTGGGCAAACCCAAAATCGACAGAGGAACCAGTGGCCAGAGGAGAAGTGAAGAACTTCCGACTCTAAAAAGATTCTAAATTTACGGAAGTTCCGATTCTCCACCGAGAATCGTAAAAAACTTGTCCAAACTAGACAATTTCAAAATAACCATAACGTCTTGGCTGACGTTGAGAAGGAAAAATTGTCCTTCCTCTGATTTGAGTTTCTTTTGGAGGTTTGCAAGAAGGGCAATTCCAGAGGAATCTAATAGTTTGATATTGACCATATCAATTGCTACGGATTCTGCTCCATCATCGATGATTTTATGGAGTTCTTTCTTAAGTGCTGGTGCAGAATAAATGTCGAGGGAACCCTCTAGAGTAACAACTGTATGATTTTTAACTTGTTTTGTTGTGAAATTCATTGAACTTCCTACTGGCACGTATACAATCTGTTTACTTGCCAATTTTGTAAAGAATTTTTGCAGAAACCGATTCTTTGAAACCCATATCCTATAATTTTGATTAGAAAAAACCCTAGTTTTGAAGCTTTTTCAAAACCAAGGTGATTGCTTGGTTGAATCCATCGTAACCACCCTTGTCATAATCATTGAGTTCTCTATAATCTAAATCACTCATGTCCAAGAGTAATTTCCGCAACTCATGCTCTAAATATTCTTTTTTGATATAGCAAGTTTCGAATGTTTTAGGATGCACGCTTCCTATCGGACGAAATTTCCAAAGAATTTCGAATCATTTTTAGGTTGAGATTTCAGGAAAATTTAGAATTCTTAGTGGGAGAGAAAGCCGTTCGCGGCAAAAAAAATGGGCATTCCAATCAGCGTTCTAATACTAGAAAACGATTCTAATAGTGTTTTTGATCTCGTCAGAGAAATGAAGTCGGGTGGCCTAAGCCCTTTGTACCGAGTAGTGGAATCCTTCCCATCTTGGGAGGCAACGGTGCATGAAGAAGATTGGGATGCCATCATCTGTAGCACGAGGGAACCATTTCATTCAGAAATTCCCGTTTACCTTCAGTACTTAAACGATAAAAAACTGGATATCCCAGTGATTTTACTCAGTGATCGTGAGGAATTTTCGAAAAACCTCAGTTATATGAAGTCGGGGGTAAACGATATCATAGAACGAACACACTTAACTCGTTTAACAGAGGTTTTGGAAAGGGAAAGAAGGGAATTAGTTTATCGAAAAGAAAAAAACACAACGGAAACTTTTTTATACCAATCCCTAAAAGAAATCCAACTCCAAAAATTTGCCCTTGACCAAGCAAATATTGTCTCCATCACCGATGCCAATGGAATCATTACATATGTAAACGACGCTTTTTCCAAAGTAACTGGTTATAGTGTCTCAGAACTTATTGGCCAAAACCATCGGATCATGAAGTCACCAGACAAAACCAAAGAAGATTGGACTAAAATTTGGGAAATCATCCAAAAGGGAAATGTCTGGAGAGGGGAAATTCGAAATATCAAAAAGGATGGAAATGATTACTGGGCAGATACGACCATTGTTCCCTTCACTAGACAAGACAAATCGGTATTCCAGTACATTGCAATTCACCACGATATTACTGACAGAAAACTCGCAGAACAACAATTAACTCACGATGCCTTTTATGACAACCTAACTGGCCTACCCAATAGAGCCTTATTCTTAGCTCGAATTGAACAAAAGATCTTTGCTTATAATACTAAAAATACTGGTTATCCAATTCTTTTTTGTATCAATATCGATAACTTCAAACGCATCAACCATTCTCTCGGAAATGATGCAGGTGACCAAGTTTTACAAATTTTTGCCAAAAGACTCAAACAATTATCAGATTCTGATGCCATCATCACAAGACTTGGAGCAGATAATTTTGCCATTCTAGTCACTCATATTCTTTCCGTGGAGGAAGGGGTAAACTTTGCGGTCAAACTTTTAGAGCGTTTGGGAGATCCAATTCCTATTGGAGGTTATTCTATTTATTTAACGGCATCTTCTGGAGTTTCAGGATTTGGACTGGGCGGTAAGGAAGCAGATGTACTTTTGCGAAATGCTGAGATTGCTATGTTTCATGCAAAATCTCAAAAAGTCGGAACAGTTTCTGTTTTTAACCAAGCCATGCAGGAGAAAATCCACTTCCAACTAGAAATTCAAAACGATTTAAAAAAAGCATTAACACAAAACGAAATTTTTGTCTATTACCAACCCATCCTGGATATCAAAGAAAATAGAATCGGACATTGGGAAGCACTCGTTCGTTGGCGCCACCCACAACGAGGAATGGTTTCTCCTGCAGAGTTCATTCCATTAGCTGAGGACTCTGGGCTCATTGTTCCTATCACAAAGTTTGTTTTAGAAAGAGCTGCCGATGTCATTGAAGAAGTACAATTAAAACAAGGACTACCGATTTCCATTGCCGTAAACCTAAGCCCTCAAGTTTTCTATGATCAAAATATCTTTCATTGGATCGTTGATTTACACAATCGTAGAGGCATTCCTTACACCTCCTTGCAGGTAGAGATTACCGAAAGTTTGGCGATGAAAAATTTAGCAGAAACAGTTCCTATACTTTCCAACTTAATTGATATTGGAGTTAAAGTTGCTTTGGATGACTTTGGGACCGGATTTTCTTCTCTTTCCTATTTGGAAAAACTTCCTCTTTCTATTTTAAAAATTGATAAATCCTTTTTGAACAATGTGGAAGTTGGATCGAAAGAAAGTTTTTTACTAATATCAATTATCAATATGGCGCATGATCTTGGTTACTCGGTAGTTGCAGAAGGAGTAGAGGAGTTAGAACAACTAGAACTTCTAAAATCCTATGAATGCGACAAAATCCAAGGGTTTTGGTTGTCGAAACCTCTAGGTAGTGAAGATATAGTTTCTTTTATCCATCAATTCTATTCTAAACAGGAAAAAAAATGATTCGAATTTTTAATCTTTTCTTAGTGGTTCCTTTTTTACTTTATTGTAGCACTTCACCAACAGGACGAAGGCAAATCATTCTCGTAAAAGATGCAGAAATGAATGAAATGGGTGTCACTGCCTTTTCTGAATTAAAAGCAAAAACACCAATTGATTCTACTGCCTCTGCAAACACTTATGTAAACTGCATTGTATCTGCAGAGTTAGCCGTAACAACTGATACAACCGGGGTCGCCTCTTGGGAAGTGATTGTGTTTAGAGATAATACTCCAAATGCATTTGCACTCCCTGGAGGAAAAATTGGTGTTCACACAGGAATGTTTTCCGTTGCCCAAAACAAAGACCAACTAGCAGCCGTCATTGGGCACGAAATTGGCCACGTCATTGCAAGGCATGGAAACGAAAGGGTCTCACAAAACCAATTGGCAGGTGGGTCGGTTAAAATCTTAGAAAGCCTAGGAAAACCAACAGTTGCAGGAGCTTTGGGTATGGGAGCCAAATTTGGAGTTCTATTGCCTTTTTCTCGCGAACATGAATCGGAAGCTGATTTGATTGGACTGGAACTAATGGCAAAATCTGGATTTGATCCAAGAGAGAGTGTTAACCTTTGGAAAAATATGAGTGCTCTTGGTGGGGACAAACCCAATGAACTATTATCAACACATCCATCGGACGCCACTCGAATGAAAAACTTAAATAGCGCAATGGCTAATGCTTTAGCTTTATGGGAGAAGGCGAAGGCAGAAGGAAAAAATCCCAACTGCCGATTGTAAGGTGATCGTTATTCGCAGAGAAGTTTTCTTCCTGCGATTTTACAATTTCGAGCTTTCCCATCGTCGGTCAAAACTCCGATTCCTTCTTGACCGTCTGATGTAAAATCACCAGAAACAGATTTACCGTCTTTAAAACTATAGGTTCCTTTTCCGTTGATTTGTCCGTTTTGGAATTCTCCTACGTATTTATCTCCGTTTTTGAAATTATACTCACCCGGTCCTTGTTTTTTATCTTCTATATAAGTGCCGTTAAATTTTTCACCATCAGAGTAGAGGAAATTTCCGGCTCCCTCCCGCAGGTCATTTTTAAACGAACCAGTATACACATCTCCATTATCGTAGACATACTTACCAATTCCGTTGACACAGTTCCCTTCAATACAACCAAACTTTTTCCCTCCTTTTTCAGGATCTTCCAAGTTTGCGTTTCGTGCATTTGAGTTTGTTTGTTCTGAACCGTCTTTTGTGTCTTGTGAAGCACAGGCCACAAACAGGGACAAAAGAAAAAGGCTACAAACCAAAAGGCGAAAGGATAATTTCATACGTCCTCCAAATCTAAACCTATGGTAGGGGATTATTTTTCAGAAATCAATTCAAAAAGTAGCGTTGGATGTCATGAAACCTATCGTTTTCCTGTTTAGTGGAACTAGTTTCTACTTCCTCTTTCTGGATTTTTGTAATCTCCTCATCAACAAATTCACTTAAATTAGGTAAATCAGTCAAAAACCGGCTTACTGTCGTTAACCTATTTTTATCAGAAAAAATAGGTGATGTTAAAAATAATCCTTGTTTTGCCCGAGTGATTGCTACGTAAAAGAGGCGTCTTTCTTCTTCTAAATCTTGGATGGTTTTCGTTCTGGAACTAGGCAAAATTCCTTCCACTACTTGCATGGTAAAGATATGTTCCCACTCTAGGCCTTTCGCGGAATGGATTGTGGAAAGTGTCAAAAATTCATCTTCTTCTTTTTCCGGAGAACTGGTATCCATTCTTTCTGTAGGATCTAAAGTTAAGTTTGCTAAATAATCAGATAAGAGCGGAGAAGATTTTGTTAGAATTTTAAAAGACTCTAAATCCAATTTTCTTTTATCAAAATCATCATATTCTTGTTCCAAAATAGGAAAATAATAAGATAAAACTGCTTCTACAATGGCCATACTATTTCCCAAATTTGGAGTTTGTGACCGCAGAACTCCCACTAGATTCTGAAACGAGAACTTAGATGCATCAGAAATTCCCAAAAAGAAAGTAGAAGAAGAATCTATTTGTTCGTATTGGAAATCAATCGATTCAAGATTTTTATACAAAACTTGAGCATACTTTTTTCCTATATTTTTTTCTAGAAGTAAAATTCGATTCCAAGAAAGTACATCTTTGGGATTATCAATGATACGAAGGTAGGACAACAAATCTTTGACATGCGCTAAATCTAAAAATCGTTTTCCTCCATACTTTCTAAACGGAATTTGTTTAGCACTGAGTTTGACTTCTAAAAGGTTAGAAACATAACCAGCGCGGAAAAGAACTGCCATTTTTGATAAAGGAATATTCTCCTCATACAATTCTAAAATTTTATCAGCAATCCAAGTAGCTTCTTCTTCTGTAGACTCAAATTTTATATGTTTTGGTTTCGATTGAAGAGGTTTTGTCTGAAAAGAAACTAATTGTTTTTTGTAGTTTTCTTTGCTCCCATCCAAAACGGCATTTGCTAAATCCAGAATCGGTTGTGTGCTTCGATAATTTTTTGTTAGGTGGATTGTTTGAGTGTTTTGGAAAATTTTTGGAAAATCCAACATATTATTCACATTGGCCCCGCGAAATCCATAAATACACTGTGCATCATCCCCAACAACAAGAATGTTTTGGTGTTTGCTTGCCAGTAAACAAGCAATATGAGCTTGGATTCGATTTGTGTCTTGGTATTCATCTACCAAAATATATTGGTATTGTAATCCAACACGTTCTCGGATGGATTCTTCTTCCATCAAGATCTTTCTTGTGAAGTCTAACAAATCATCAAAATCCAACGAATTATGTTTTAATTTGAGTTCAGAAAATTTGGTTTTGATCTCTTGAATTTCTCTTGTGATTCCAAGAAACATGGGATAGTCTTTTTGTAAGACTTTTTCCAAAGAACTTTGTAGATTGAAACAGGCAGAAAAAATTTCCGCCAAAGTTTCTTTTTTGGGAAACCGAACTTTTGAATCTTTGGATACAATTTGGTCCCTAGCCATCCCAACAAAACTCACTGCATCATCTTCATCCAAAATCGTAAAATTGGAATTCAGGGAAACAGATAAGGAATACTTTCGTAGAAATTGGTGGCAAAAGGAATGAAACGTTCCACCCTGAACGGAAAACATTCTCGAATCAAGTAGACCGCTCGCTCGGTTTACCATTTCTTTAGCAGCCCTTCTGGTAAATGTCAGAAGAAGCAGAGAACTGGGGTCAATCCCAGACTCAACCAGAGCTGCTAATTTATGAACAATCGTGTTTGTTTTTCCTGTTCCCGCTCCCGCGACCACTAAGATGGGGCCAGGAGGAGACAGAATGACTGTTTTTTGTGCGTCGTTTAAATCCTCATTCACAATACAGAGATTTGTTATCTGGATTCTGTTGACAAACTCTAATTATTCTATTTGATAGATGGAACCGGTTTTAAATAATATGACAGCAGTTGTGGGATCAGATAAAGAAACAGACGTTAAAAGAATCTTAGTCGTTGAGGATGAAAGGATCATTGCTATCAATATTTGTTCCACTTTGAAACAATACGGATACAATGCGACTTATGTTTCTGATGCCAATGATGCCATTGAACACATCGAAAATCAAAATTTCGATTTGGTTCTTATGGATATTATGCTAAACGGTCCGATGGATGGGATCGAAATTGCAACCATTATCAAAAAAACAAAAGAAATTCCTGTTATCTATTTAACTGCTTATTCAGATGAAGCAACTATTAATAGAGCCAAGGCCACCGAACCATTCGGTTATTTAATTAAACCATTTAACAGCCGTGATTTGTATATCTCGGTGGAAATGGCAATTTATAAATCACAAGTACAAAAACACATACGAAATGTGGAGAGTAGGCTTGCCGAAAATCAAAAATGGGAAACCATTGCTCTAGTTGCCTCAGGGATTTCTCATGAAGTGAATAATCCACTCACATCCATTCTAAATTTAGCAGACCTAATTACCTTAGAAGCCAAAAAAATTGGGAGTCATTCCTTAGAAGAAAAGGCATCTAAAATTGCAGAAGAATCTGATAGAATTGCAAAAATCATAAAAAACCTAGTTTCCTATTCTCAGTCGACTTCCTCTCAATGGAACTATTCCAATTTGGGAAGTATCACAAACGACACTCGTTCGTTTCTCCACCAGTACTTTTTGAAGGAAGGAATCCAATGTGAAATTGAAATTGGAGACATTCCTCTAATTTATTGCCAACCTCAAAAAATCAAACAGGTACTTCTCAATTTAATCCAAGATGCCAGAGTGCGAGTGAATACGAGAGAAGGAACGATTGGTAGAAAAATTACCATCAGCTTAAAACAAGCAGAAGAAGATGGAACAAGTCATATCCTCATTCAAATCAAAGACAATGGATCAGAAGATTTGATGAAAGGGATTTCACAAATGAACTCGTTAGAAGTCACAAGAAGTATCATTGGTGAACATAAAGGAAAGATGTACCGAGATGACAACTTATCTTCTTGGTTTTTTACTCTCCCAATTGTAAAGCCACTATAACAGATGTTTAACGTTTCCCCAAAACTAGCGGTTTTGAAAATTGAGGTGTTTCTTCTAATAATTTAAAAAACAATTCTATACGGCTCGAATGTAACATCCAATTGTCTTCCAAAAATAACCCTGAGAGAAAAAAGTTGAAATCTTTATAGTATGAAAACGAAGTTTGGGGATTTTTTGTGAAATCAAGAAGGATGGCGAGAGCCAACCTGTTGGCACTTTCATCAGGGCCAAAGCCCTCCATGGGAATCTGGATAGAGGGTTCTGGAACTAGGAAGCAATGTTCTGTGTTTCCCTCTTTCACTTTGAGATTGTATCGCAAAGTGCCTGGAACACGTTCCCCAGAGTAGGTTTTTGCCATTCAAAACTCCCGGATGCTCAAGGATTGAGCCATTTGATTATGTCCATTACATGAATACTTAAGCAACCTCTTTTTCCGCTAAAATACAGGATTCTAGTTCGAAATTCCGCCTGGTTTTCCATTGATTTTTTCGACCGGTGTAAAACTCTCGTTCTATACTTTCAAAGCCCGCTGTGCAAAAATCCATTCGTTTTCTAATATTATTTTACGGTATTCTCTTCGGAATGGAAATTCTGGCGCAGGATATCAATGGGCTGAAACTTCTATTTCCAGAGGCCCAAGGACCTGTAAAAAATTCACAAGAAGAAGAAAGAAAACAAACCGCCGCTCAAGTGCAGAGGGGACTCGTTCGAAAGTCAGTGGATTCTATGTCAGATCGTGAAGTAGAAGATAACCTTCGCAATTTAGGACTGAATCCATCGGGCACCATTTATACAAAAAGAGATCGGCTAAGAGAAGCTCTCGTTCCAGAAGAAGAGCAAGTGCTAACGCCGGAGTCATTACTTAGTTCACAACCTAAAAAAGATCCTCCCATCCAAATCCAAAATGCTGCCGAGGGCCAACTATTAAATATCGATAAAACCAAAGGTGGAGTTCTCGTACTTCGAGGTAAAGTTCGGTTAAAAATCAGATCAGGAGAACTGGTAGCAGATTCGGTTTCTATCGACGCAACTAGACAAGAAATCTATGCCGAAGGAGGCGTAGAGTATAAAGACGGGAATGCTAAAGTTAATGGCGACCGGATGATCTATGATTTAAAAATTAATCAAGGTGTTGTTTATAATTCTAAATTGAGTATGTTCCCATCTCACTTTATAGGCCAAAAGCTAAAACGTTTGGATGAAAAACGTTACCTTTTGGAAATGGGATACTTTACTGCTTGTAATGCGGAACTTCCTCACGAATCCTTTCAGGCAAAAAAGATACTTGTACATGATGATCGTTCCGTTGTAGCTTACGATGTTTCTTATAAAGTAGGGGGAACCACATTATTTAGGTTCCCTGTTTTATACAATTCCGAATCAGGAAATGGAGTGACCACTCAAATAGGTAAAAACAATACACAAGGTTGGTTTTGGCAAAACTCATACCAGTGGTCAGATTCCTATCCAAATAGTATCTTCCTGGCAAATGGTTATAAATTCAGATTCGATATGTATGAAAAGACCGGACAAGCCGCGCAGTTGGAGATGTGGAAACTTTCTCCTTTTTTAAATTATAATATCAATCTCGGTTATGCAAATTATAAAAACAATGTTATTACTCCGGTATATGAAGATCGTTTTAAAGACTATGGAGTTGGAAGTGTAGCAACAACAAACAATGTAGATAAAGGGGAAATGTTTCCGAATACAGGATTGCCGTATCGCAATACAGGTGTTAACTACGATCCATGGTGGAAAACTGACATTCGATTGAATGCAAAATTTAATGATTTTGCAAAAGATTATACAAGAAACGTTCAATTACAATATGAAAACTATAGTAATCGCCAATTTGATTATGAATTTGGAAACAGATACCAACCTTCCAACTCCTTACAATCACTTTACAGTTACCGCGATGTTCGTTTTGGACTCATCCGTAACTTACTCAATTGGAACTTAAGTTATACAGAAAACCGAGGAGATTTAAGTGTTGGATTCTCGATGAGTCGAACTCTCGTTTACCAAATCCAAGCAAACCAATATTTTGCGGCACAAGACACTCTTCCTGCCGTAACGATTAGAAATTCTAGTAATATTGGGTTAATTCCGGGAACAAATAGTCCTGTCTATTGGGATTTACTCTTTCAAACGAACATCAATCGAATTTATGGAGTACCCCAACAAAGAACGAATCCAACCACAGGAGTTGTGGATCCAAGAAGCCAATACCAGGATTTTGTTTTACGATCCCAAACCAATGTTATCGGAGAAACAGGATTTCGTTCTCCGATCGCCATGGGTGCTTATATGTCTTTTACTCCTTCCGTTTATATGGGAGCTACCAAACAAACAGTGGAGTATCCTGGCTCAGGAAACGAATTAAATAGCCCAGACCGCGATGTCAACAAAGCCTATGCAACTATGCTCAAACAGCAGTCGTATCAGTATGTTCGCCAAGCACATACGGTTCGGATGGGAATTCCAGAAATATTTCTATCAACGACTTATCGCCGTCTAGATGCAGATAAAGCAGAAGCAAAAGATCCAATCCTTGGAAACTTACGCCAACATGAAGCCGAATTTGCGTTAGAAAGTTACGCACTCAATGATTGGGATGTATCTATCCGCACCATTCGTGATTTACGAAACTTCTCATCCGCTTACAATCCTGGTCTTACCAATATGCAAAGATGGTATTATACTGTTGTTAGGATCGGTGGTTTTTTTGATTTTGTGGATGGGTTTACAACACGTCGACCCAGTTTGTTGGAAAGAAAACGAAATTTTTATTCTGGTGTGTTTATTAACAATGATTATGTACACCACACTCCACAAAACCGGTCACTCTCTAATAACTTAACTGTGTCTTATAAAATGGGTGGATTTTCTTGGCCCGTCATCAGAGCATTCCGTAGCCTAGAGATTGGATCTACCTGGTATCATGTTTACAAAGATAGTTACTTAGATAGTTACAGATTTTTCTTTAAAACTGATGTCAAAGTAACTCGGTATGCCGGTTTGGAACTAGAAGTTGATTCTCGCGTAACAGAACCTTGGCGACTCACGGCTCTCGCACAAGGTCAGTTTTATGCAATGAATACGAGTCCTGAGTTGTATACATCCCAAACTGGAACCAATTACGACCAAACCACCATTTGGGAAGATTTAGCTGCGGGAACAGGGGCACAAGGGCAAACAGCAAGACAAAAAACAGTCTTTAACATCAATCGGTTTATGATGACCCTTAAACTTGATTTACATAACTGGGAATACCGACTGGGGTACAGTATGAACTTAAGAGCTCTACCTGGAGGTCTCACAATGAACAACCAATTGACTTTTTATGACCAGTCAGTATACTTTTCTGTAAACTTAACCAATTTCAGTTTTGGAGATTCTGCATCTGCACAAGCCACACGTGTTCGGTTGTACAGGTTCCGCAAACGTCCTCTTGACGGAACTTCCACTGACTTAACAGAATGATAAGAGTTTAAAATGTTAAAAGAAAGAAGCCAATCATTCAAACTCCTCTTCCTAGTGACCGATTTTTTTATCGCACTTGCAAGTTTTGTTTCTGCTTATGTGATTCGTTATTATCTATCACCAGACTCATCATTTCAAATTCAAACGATAGATCCAGTAAACTATTTGATCTTAGGTGTCGTCCTTGGATTTTCACAAGTTCTCTCTTTTTTGTCCATAGATCTATACCATCCAAGAAGAGGATTATCTTTTTCAGATGAGTTATTTGCGATCATTACAGGTGTGATTTTAAACCTTTTGGTGGTTTTATCCTTACTCTTTTTCTTTCGAGGAGAGAGTTTTTCAAGACTTGTTATCGCTTACTTTGCCATTTGCACAGTCATTCTCACTTCCTTTTCTCATTTTATCTTAAGATCCTTAATGCAATATTTACGTAGCAAAGGATTTAACTTAAAATCTGTTCTCATTATCGGAACGGGTAAATCTGCTATCAACTTTTCAGAAACACTGAAAAAACATTCTATTTATGGTTATACAGTAAAAGGTTTTGTTGCTGGGAAAAAAAATCTTTCCGCGAAGAAACTTCATACAGTCACCACAACCGGAAAATTAGAGTCTTATGTCGAAAATAATAACATCGATTTGATCGTTTATGCACTTTCCCATGAAGAAGGAGATTCTTTAAAGGAAGTGATCGATATTGCTGATTTTCATGGAATCGATTTAAAAGTGATTCCAAGTTATGAAGAAATTGTAACAGCCAAAGGAAGAGTGGAAGTACTCGACGGTATTCCAATCATCTCCATTCGAAATATCCCTTTAAGGCTAGGATACAATTTAGTTTTAAAAAGAAGTTTCGATATTTTATTCTCCTTATTTTTTATTTTACTATTTAGTCCGTTTTACCTTCTCATTGCATTACTTGTAAAACTTACAAGTAGAGGGCCTGTTTTTTATAAACAAGAACGTGTCGGACTCGACAACAAAGTCTTCGGAATGATTAAATTTCGGTCCATGGTTGTCCAAACAAAGGAAAAATCAGACACATTGTGGACAATAAAAGATGATCCACGAGTGACAGCTGTTGGCGCCGTATTACGAAAGTTATCCTTAGATGAAACTCCTCAATTTTTTAACGTATTACTCGGTGACATGTCCGTTGTAGGACCAAGACCAGAACGACCCTTTTACGTAGAAAAATTTCGAAATGAACACCAACAATATATGAGACGGCATGCGGCAAAAGCAGGAATTACTGGTTGGGCACAGGTTCAAGGATTTCGTGGAGATACCTCTATCGAAAAACGAATTGAAGCAGATATTTTTTATATAGAAAATTGGTCATTACTTCTCGATATCAAAATCATTTTACTTACGCCCCTAAAGACAATTATAGATAGGAATGCATACTGAGGAAAACTTATGGATGAAAAAGAACTAAAAAACATTGCCAACTTGGCAAAACTTAACATCGAAGAGGCGGAAGTATCTTCCATGTTAAGTGACTTTTCTCGGATTGTACAATACGTTGATGAAATCAAAAACCTAGACACTTCCAGTGTAGGTGATGACGAAATCTATGAGCAAATTTTTTACGAGCTAAGAAAGGATTTAGCTGAAAATGGTTTAAAAAGAGACGATTTAGCAAAAATTGCTCCTCTTTACGAAAATGGATACGTTGTCGTTCCTAAGGTAATTGAAACATGAAAGATTTAATATTTCTCACTTATTCTGAAATCAAAACTAAATTAAACGATGGTTCCCTAAAATCAAAAGATTTGGTTTCTGCTTATATAAAACGAATTGAAACTGTTGATTCCAAAGTAAAAGCATTTCTAGAAATCAACAAAGATCATATCCTTAAACAAGCAGAAGAGAGTGATACCAGAAGAAAATCGGGAAAGTTGCTTTCTGAATTTGACGGAATCCCAATTGGAATTAAGGATAATATTTGTATCACAGGTGAAATCACTTCCTGTTCATCTAAAATTTTAGAAAATTTTCGTTCTCCTTATGATGCTTCTGTCATTCAAAAATTGAAGGACAAAGGTTTTGTTTTGTTCCCAAGACTAAATATGGATGAGTTTGCGATGGGCTCCTCTACGGAAAATAGTGCCTTCCAGACCACAAGAAATCCATTTGATACAAACAGAATTCCTGGAGGATCTAGCGGTGGTTCTGCGGCGGTAGTGGCGGGATCAATGTTACCTATTTCTCTTGGTTCTGACACAGGTGGATCCATTCGCCAACCTGCTGCACTTTGTGGAATTTGGGGATTAAAGCCAACTTACGGTCGTATCTCTCGTTATGGACTCATTGCTTATGCTTCTAGTCTTGATCAAATCGGTCCATTTTCCAATGACTTACAAGGAATCTCCGACCTTTTGGAAATCATTTCAGGGCTCGATCACAAAGACCAAACAACTGCAAAAGTAAATCCTTTTGAAGCTAATTCCGTTTCTTCCGTAGAGTGGAAAGGTAAAAAAATCGGTATCATGAAGGCCGAGGAATTTAATTTTTCAACAGACGTAAACAAACGTTATACGGATATATTAAAAGAATTAGAATCCAAGGGAGCCATTCTTGTTCCTCTAGATTTTTCTCTACTTAAATATGCAATTCCCGTTTATTACTTAATTGCTACTGCAGAATGTTCCTCAAACTTAAGTCGCTTTGACGGAATTCGTTACGGGCTCCGTAAGGAAGGAAGTGGAAAGTTAGATGATTTATACTCTGAGTCCCGAACACAAGGATTTGGACCTGAAGTCAAACGTCGTATTTTACTTGGAACCTTTTCACTAAGTTCCGGTTATTATGATGCTTATTATGGAAAGGCTCAAAAAGCAAGAGTTCTCATTCGTAAACAATATGCAGAATTTTTTAAATCGGTAGATATCATTTTTCAACCCACATCACCGACAACGGCATTCAAAGTAGGAGAAAAAACAAAAGATCCCATCCAAATGTACCAAGCAGACATTCTCACCACCTCGGTAAACCTAGCAGGAGTTCCAGCCATCAGTTGTCCGGCGGGAGTGGATTCTACTGGTTTACCAATTGGACTACAGATTACTTCATCTCATTTTGATGAAACAAAACTTCTTAGTTTTGCAAAATCTGTTTCTGAATTGGATATTTGTAAGATAACTCTACCAAACGAGATCACCTAACAATGGACCAACTAACCAAAAGAGTCATTCCTTGTTTGGATATCAAAGGAGGGCGCGTTGTTAAAGGTGTCCAATTTGTAAATTTGATTGATGCAGGAGACCCTGTCTCTTGTGCCGTCGCTTACGAAGAGAACAAAGCAGACGAACTTTGTTTTTTAGACATTACAGCTTCTTCTGACAAACGAGATATCCTTCTACACTTAGTAGAACAAGTTGCCAACAGACTCTTTATTCCTTTTACCGTTGGGGGAGGAATTCGTACCATCGAAGATGTAAAAGCGGTTCTAAACAAAGGTGCTGATAAAGTTTCGATTAATACCAGTGCCTTTCAAAACCCCAAATTACTAAAGGATTCTAGCGAAATTTATGGATCACAATGTATCGTTTGTGCGATCGATGTAAAATTCCATCCAGAAAGAAAAAGGTACGAAGTGTACTTAAATGGCGGTCGATTAGAAACCGGTAGGGAAGCACTGGATTGGGGTACTGAGGCCATGGAAATGGGTGCGGGGGAGATCCTTCTTACCTCGATGGATAAAGACGGAACCAAAGACGGATTTGATATCACACTCATGAAATCATTTACATCCAATCTTTCCATTCCCATCATTGCTTCCGGTGGAGCGGGAAACCCAGAACATATGGCAGAAGTAATTTTACGCGGCGGTGCGGATGCTGTTCTTGCAGCATCAATCTTTCACTTTGGAGAATTTTCCATCCAAGAAACCAAACAAACAATGAAAGAGATGGGAATCAAAGTGAGACTATGATCCCATTCCATATCCTTGATACTTTATTCTTTCTATTTCCCTTTGTTGTTATAATCTTTCTTCTCCTTCGTTTTCGTTCCAAACAAAAATCCACTAAAGAATATTTTCAAGCTGAAGGAAATTTGTCTTGGTTTGTCGCTGGAACGGCAATGGTCGCCACTACCTTTGCTGCTGACACTCCACTTGCAGTCACAGAGATCATTCGAGGTCAAGGAATTGCAGGAAACTGGATTTGGTGGTATATGGCTGTCGGTGGATTTGTCACAGTCTTTTTCTTCTCTAAACTTTGGAAAAGGTCCGGAGCCACTACAGACTTGGAACTCATTGGACTTCGTTACAGTGGGAAGGAAGCCAATTTTCTCAGGGGGATCAAAGCCTTTGTTATTGGATTTTTACTCAACCTGGTGATCCTTGGTTGGGTTAATTTAGCAATGTTAAAGATCATTCCTGTGTTTTTCCCACATTGGACAGCCTCTCATATACTCATATATCTTTTGTTATTTGGTGTTTTTTATACATCCATAGCGGGGCTTCGGGGAATTTCTTATATTGATGTTTTCCAATTTTTTTTAGCTTGGTTTGGTTGTATTTTATTTGCTTATTTTGCCATACAATTACCGGCCATTGGTGGGCTCGAAGGTCTAAAATCAAAACTAGATGGCAGTAAAATTTTATTTTTTCCAAATGGAAATTCAGGAACTCTTCCTTGGGATCATTTTTTAATCCTACTAACAGTCCTTTGGTGGTCAAGTTGGTATCCTGGATCTGAACCTGGAGGTGGGGGATACATTGCACAAAGAATCCTTGCCACAAAAAATGAAGAGGCTGCGCTGAAAGGATCTCTCTGGTTTGTCATAGCCCATTACTTTGTGAGACCTTGGCCATGGATTCTAGTGGCTCTTGTTTCAATGGTTCTTTATCCAAATTTATCAGAAGTAGAAAGTGGAAAAGGATTCCTTATGGTATTACAGGAAGGGATGCCAAATGGAATGTTTGGACTTATGCTCAGTGCATTTCTGGCGGCTTATCTTTCTACACTAGCCACCCATTTAAACTGGGGTGCATCTTATCTCGTTAATGACCTTTGGAAACCGATAGTAAACCCAGGAAAATCAGATTCCTATTATCTAAGTATCTCCTATGTAATTCAAATTCTAACAGCCGTTTGTTCCTTTTTTCTTGCAGTTTATGGAATGGAAACCATCAAAGGGGCCTGGGTATTTTTACTCGAAGCTTCCTCTGGGATTGGATTTATCTTAATTGCTCGTTGGTTCTTTTGGAGAATTTCTGCTTGGACAGAAATTTTGGCCTTTCTCCTTTCTCCCATTTTATATTTCCTTTTCTCTGTTTATTGTAAGGTGGAATTTCCCTATTCCATTCTATATACGGCAATTTCTTCTGCCTTTCTACTCATCCTCTCTACATACTTTTTTCCGGGAACAGACAAAGAGGTTTTATTTCAGTTTTATGCGAAAACAAAACCACCGTATTTTTTTTGGAAGGGACTTTTTACCAGCGAAAACAAACCACAAATCATTCATTCCAATCGATTGGTTGTATCTCTACTTGGAACTCTATCTGGATTAGCATTTGTTTTTGGAGGTTTGTATTCCATCCAATGTCTAATCTGGAAGGAAGGTGAAATTTTGATTGGACTTCCTGTTTTTGTCTTAGGACTTCTCGGACTTTATTTATCTCTTCGGTCCCTACAAAATCAGTGAGTATGATAGTTTTATATTAGTAAGGCGAATTTCTAATTTCCGTAATCACTTGGGTAAAAAGATTTCTACTTTTCGTATCATCAATATTAACCGTTTGAAAGGCCATCATGGAGTGATCACAATCGGCGATATCAATTTGTTTATAAGTTAAATTTCCTAGTCTTGCACTATTACGCGGAACAATTCCATCCGATTGAGTGAAACCTGCATTATTCAAAATCGTACAACCTGTATTGTAGTAAAAGGTTTCTCCTGAGTTACAAGAAACAGCCATCACACCTGCAAAACTAACAAACCTTCCATTTAAATTGGCATCTAAGTAGGACTGATTCAGAACATCTAAAACTAAATTCTCAGCTCCCGATATTGTTGTTTGTCCAGTACCTTGGTTGGTATGACCAAGTTCCGAACCACCTTGTGTTCCAACTAGATAACCACCTAAATCATTTAAAAAAGGGTTACTTCCTAAAAAACTGGGAGTGGCAAAAGGAGAGCCAAATTGTGGACTGGCAAGGGTCACCACAAGGCGAACAAAAGGAAGATAACCAATATCCTTTGATAGAGCAACCCGAGTCACAAGACCTCCCATGGAATGGGCAACGATGTATACCTGATCTGTATCAGTAAAGCTCGCGCGTAAAGTTGAATGAAACTGTCTGCCATTGACCAAAATACTATTAGAGGTGCGGTAGGTATAAAGATAAAAATCAAATTCCGAACTTGCAGAATCCCTTCCTTCTTGAAAATGAATGAGACCATTCGAAAATGTATTTTTTATATTCTGAATTTTCTTCTCATCATTGGTAATGGGATCTGAATCTCTTTCTGCAGGATTCCAACCATGAATGAGGATTATTTTCTTCTTTGCCGATTTTGGAAAAAAGTCTGCACTTAGGAACTGGGAATCGGTAAGATTACGAGAAAACCCAGGAATGAACCCGTATAATTTCTGATTGGGGTTGGGTAAAAGGCCAAGTAAGGCCAGTAACAAAGCTTCATTGTTTTTTTTATCTTCGGAGACAAACTCTTTTCTATAAAAATCATAAATACAGGACTGGAATACAACGATCCCAATCAGAAGAAATAAAAAACTAGATAAGGCAGATCGCCTAACGGGGTACATTTTGCACCCGGTCTAAAGTAATTCCGCAAGCAACTACAACATTAAGTGAAGTCACAGATCCAAAAAGTGGAATTCGTGCCACATAGTCCGCTTCTTCTAAAAGAATTCTTTTTACCCCTTCACCTTCATTACCCATAATGACAGCCATCTGGGAAGCCTCTGGCAATGTTTCCCAAATTGATTCTTCCCCCTCTTCATCAGTGGCAAGAACCCAATATTCATTTTTTTTAAGAAACTCTATCCCGTGCATCAAATTAGCTACACGATAGATTTGTAAATGATGAACTGCTCCCGCAGATACTTTTTCCACAACAGGAGTGATAGGGGAAGTATCGCGATCAGACATTAACACATGTTTCACGCCCATACATTCAGCTGTTCTTAAAATATTTCCTAAGTTTCCAGGATCTTGGATTCTATCTAAAATCAAAACAGGACCTTCACCAACTTCTACATTTTGTTTAAATTGTTCAAAACCTAGTGATAAAAATGATTTTTGTTTGGTGCGAATGATTGCGTAACCTTGATGGTTTTTGTCAGAAGCAATCCGATCCAACTCTCTGATGGAAACCGTTGTGAATTTGACGGAGTTGGGAATATAAGCTCGAATTCTTTGTTTTTCTTCATTCCCGATCGAATCCTTAACAATCACTTCTCGAATGGTTTTCAGTCCGCGTTCTGGAGCCATCTGCTCCAAAGACTCTAAAAATTCATAAAAGTTACGTTTTCCAAAAAGTACTTCTACTGGGCTCTTTTCCATGTGGTAATTCCTTCCTTTGTGTCGGTGAGAAGGATTCCTTTTGCTTCCAACTCTTTACGAATTTTGTCGGCAGTAGAGAAATCTTTATTTTGTTTTGCAGTTTTTCTTGCTTCAATTTGGTTTAGAACCCAATCTTCAGAAATTCCATCTAATGATTGGATTTGTTTATCAAAGGAAAAAACTGCAAAAAGTTCATTGATTTGATAAAACAATTCTAGAGATTCTTTCAAAAACAGAGAACCAATTAAATTCGTATTTGTATCCAAAAACTGGTTCACAATCCGCACCAATTCAAAAACGGAAGCCAGTGCTTTCGGGACGTTCAAATCATCTGCTAAAGAGTTTATAAATTCCAAATTTATTTTTAGCAAATCAGAATTAGTAAATTCTAAATTACCGAGTGTTTTAGGAAGAATATTCCATAAATCACCTGTTTCTAAAACTCGGTAGATGGTGTTTTGAATCCGTTCCATTGCCGTTTTCGATTCTTCCAATTTACTCAAAGAAAAGTTCAACTTACTTCTGTAATGTGCAGAAATCAAATGGTAACGAATGGAATTCGGATCATATCCTTTTTCTAAAATATCACGTAAGGTATAAAAATTTCCCTTACTTTTTGACATCTTTTCTCCATCGACAAGAAGATGTTCACAGTGAAGCCATGTGCCTACGAACTCTTCCTTTGGATAGGCTCCATAACTTTGTGCTGCCTCATTTTCATGATGAGGAAAAAGTAAATCAATTCCTCCGGTATGGATATCAACACCAGATCCATAGACTTTCCGAATCATAGCAGAACATTCTAAATGCCAACCAGGACGCCCTTTTCCAATCCGTGTATGCCAACATTTTTCTTCTTCTGTTTTTTGATTTTTCCAAAGAACAAAATCTCTGACATCATCTTTTGTGTATTCATCGGCATCATAACGAACACCTGACTTCATCCCAGAAACATCAATTTTAGAAAGTTCACCATAACGGTCAAACTTCTGGATGGAAAAATATAAGTTCCCATCTTTTTCATAAACAAGTCCGTTGGATTGCAGTGTTTCCACAAGCCCAACCATATCTTCGATCGATTCAGTAGCTTTGGGATAATGTTCTAATTTCTGAACATGGAGAGTATCCAAATCTTTAAAAAAGGCTTCCGTCCAAGGCTTTGTAAATTCTTCGACACTGATTTTCTGTTTGATCGACTCATTAATAATTTTGTCATCAATGTCAGTGATATTCATCGCTTGGTTGAGCTTATATCCACCTAACAAAAGAGAACGGCGAAGGACATCTACAAATAAAAAGGAACGAATATTTCCGATATGAGCAAAATTATAAACCGTTGGTCCACAAGAATAAATGGACACATTTAAGGGATCTTTTGGTAAAAAAGGTTCTTTTTTTCCTGACTTTGAATTTTGAAATACGAAAGGAACTTGGCTCATAGGGCAAAAATTTCTTTTACAAATTCTAAGTTTGCTTGTGGTTGTTTGTCTTTTCCTGCTTCATTTCCTTCGGTTGGATACAACTGCATACGTTTATCACAATTCATATGATTAAACAAAGCAAAAGTAGACTTTGGATGAGAGATTACATCTTCCATCCCACAAGAAAAAAGAGCAGGAATTTTAATTTTTTTGGCGAAGTTCAATGCATCAAAATATGCCAGTTCTTTTTTATAATCTATTTTCTTAGTGGCTCGTTTTTCTAAAAAGGGAGTGAGTTCACGAATCCATGGATTTCCCTTTAAGGAAATTTGATCTTTATCAATATAACAGAACGAAGGTGTTTCTAAGATCAAACCTTTAATTCTATCCGAATAAGCCGCACCAAATACAGAAAGGGCGGAACCGAGTGACTTACCATGTAAAATGATTTGGTCTCCATCAATTCCATCCGTTAAACGTAAGAACTCGATGGTCCGAATCACATCCAAATAAAGTTTTCGCATATAAAACTCTTCCTTTTGGTCAAGCCCATGTGCAAAATAATTGGGAGTCCAACCGATAGGAGATTTTCCCGTATTTGGATCCACTGGTGGTTGGATCATTTCCTCTCCATGACCCCGAAGAGTGATATGAAGCTGAGCCACACCCAAATCAGAATATCCTTTTTGGATCTCTTCGGGAACTGCTAAATAATCATGGAAATATACAACAACCGGTCGATCTCCTCTTTTTCTTGGAATCGCCAACTTACCATGTAACAGGTGATTATCGATACTTTGAAAACTAACATCATTGAGTGATTCCCAGATAAAAGATCCTTTCAAAACAGTTTTGTAAGTGGCTTTGATCGGAACTTTTTTTAATTCGGAGATTCCTTCCTTCCAAAAACTATCTAAGTCCGAAGGTGGATCCAGTTTTGGAACCGTTTGAAAACATTCATCAAAACTAACGGTTTGAGGCATGAGAATCCAACTTAGGTGAAAATTGATTTAAAAAACTATACATAGTTTGAAGTAAAAGTACTGAAATCGTCATAGGTCCAACACCACCAGGAACTGGAGTGTAATAAGACGCTTTGTCCTTAGCTTTAGAGACTTCGATGTCTCCCACGTTTCCAACATTATAACCAGCGTCTAAAATCACTGCCCCTTCTTTGATCCAATCTGCTTGGATAAATTCTGGTTTACCAACAGCACCAACAATAATGTCTGCTTGTTTCACGAGTTCGGGTAAATTTTTTGTTTTTGAATGACAGAGAGTCACTGTGGCATTCAGGTTGGTAAGCATAATGGCCATCGGTTTTCCAAGAATGGGAGACCTTCCCACCACAACAGCATGTTTTCCAGAAACATCAATCCCATACTCTTGTAACAAAAGAACCATTCCGTACGGAGTGCACGGATAGTAGGCTTCACTATTCATTGATAATTTCCCAAAGGAAATTGTGGTAACTCCATCCACATCTTTTTCTAGTGCAATTTCATCAAAACACAAACGTTCATCAATTTGATGCGGAACGGGGTGTTGCAGAAGGATTCCATTTACAGATGGATCTGCGTTTAGCTTTCGAATTTCAGCTAACAATTCTTCTGTGGTTGTTTCTTCTTTGAGGCGCACATACCGTGACCCCATTCCCACTTTTTCACAGGCCTTCACCTTCATATTGACATAGGTTTCCGATGCCGGGTTATCCCCAACGAGGATGGTGGCAAGAGTGGGAACCCCTTTGCCCTCTGACTTAGCTTTCGCTAGTGTTTCTGCGATTCGATTTCGGATTTTTTCGGAAATCGCTTTACCGTCTAATAGGATGCTAGATTTCATTCTGTAAGTTCAAAATTTCAAAGAAAATCGAACTGGCAAACAGAAAAAACCATCCATGATTCCAAGTTTAGATCCATCACAATCCCATTCAGAAAATTCGACTTCCACTCATAGTTTACAAGGCTGGGTCCAGGGACTCCGGGGAAATAACCACGTCCAGTTCCTCCAACTCCGGACCAATGGAAAAATTTTCCAGGTTGTAGCCGAAAAAGAATTCTTGGGAGAAGAAACCTTCAAACAAATCAAAGCTCTGCCACAAGAAGCTTCTTTGATCGTTTTTGGCGTAGCACAGGAAAACGCAAAAGCTCCCGGGGGGCAGGAATTATTCCTACATTCCTTTACCTTTGTCGGTGAGTCAGAAGGTTATCCCATCACCCCGAAAGAACATGGCCCGGATTTTTTACACAACCATAGACATCTCTGGTTACGCTCCAAAAGGCAACTCGCCATCCAAAGGGTGCGTTCGGAATTGTCCTTTGCCATTCGCGAATTCTTTCGAAACGACGGCTACACTCTCATCGACACACCCATCTTGACTGGTTCCATTGGGGAATCCGCCGGAACTCTATTTTCGACAGAATACTTTGACCTAGGCCAGGCCTACCTAGCCCAAACAGGACAGCTCTACCTGGAAACGGCGGCTTTCGCTCATTCCAAAGTGTATTGTTTTGGACCCACGTTTCGAGCGGAAAAGAGTAAAACTAGACGGCACTTAACCGAGTTTTGGATGTTGGAAGCAGAGACTGCCTTTCTCGGACAAGATGGAAATTTAGACTTACAAGAACGATTTGTCAAGGCTGTCCTTCGCACCACCATCGAAAGAACTAGGGAAGACTTAAAAGCCCTAGACCGAGACCCAACGCCACTCCTAGAACAATTGGAGAAAACATTCCCAAGAGTCGATTACGGAGAAGCCATCCAAATTCTGCAATCTGCGGGAGAAGAAATCACATGGGGAGAGGACATCAATTCCGATAGAGAACAAATCCTAACTACCCATTTTGGAACTGCCATTTTTATTCAGAATTTCCCAAGGGCCATCAAAGCTTTCTATATGAAACAAAATCCAAATGATCTCAAAACTGTTCTTTCCGCCGACCTCATTGCTCCGGATGGAGTGGGCGAAATCATTGGTGGATCGGAAAGGGAAGAGTCTTACGAGAAGATTGTGGAACGCCTGAAAGAAGAAGGACTCCCTCCAGAAGACTATTCCTGGTATCTGGACCTTCGTAAATATGGTTCTGTTCCCCATTCTGGATTTGGAATGGGTCTCGAACGAGTGATTGCGTGGATTTGTGGTTTGTCCCATATTCGAGAATGCATTCCTTTTCCTAGAATGATTTACAGGCTTACCCCTTAATTTTTCTTAAAGGAAATTTTACGATAAGGCCGATCTTTTTAAGGAAAGAGAGGCACCTTATGGTACAACAAGCAACCCAAGTTTTAAACACATCAGTAGAACAAGAAGCTTGGGATCTATATGAGGTAGGATCAAACGAAGATGTTGTGGTTCTTGCCAAACGTCATCCTGAAAATTTTTATATCCAACACCTTGGTTACCTAGCATTATATGAACTCACTGGCAGAGCAACCATCGCAGCACCAAAAGGAATTTCGAGCCTTGCTCCCTTGGTAGATGCCATTCAAAACCATGAACTTGGCAAAAATACAGAAGCTTGTAATAGTCTAAATCTTTATTTCAAAACCCAAACCAATCCCCTTTGTTTTTCCATCATTCAAACGGCGATTAAAATCTATTTTAGATCAGAAGCCTATGATGAAACAAAATCATTAATCGCAAGATACAAAAAACAATGGAATGATAACTCTTTTGTCAAAGAAGAACTCATTTGTACATATTACTTAAAACAATATGATGAAGTGATTAAAGTTTTCCGCGACAACATGAAATTGTTAAACGATGCTGATATTCATAAATTAGTGGGAATGGCTCTTCTATTTTTAGATCGTCATAAAGAAGCAAATTTAATTTTTGAAAACATTCCTGGTAAACTCAACCTTCCAAGTTTTGAAGAAAAACGAAAAATGTATGATTCAGTTTATACTAGAATTGGGGAATTAGAAGCTAAATCAAACTCACTCAATCATAAAGATTTAGAGGATATGGGTTTTGCTTATCTCTTTCACGGTGACTATGCAAAAGCAGAAAAAATGTTTTTATCTCTTACCGAGAAACTAAAATCAAAACTCTGCAACGTGTAAGATTCTTTCTAGTTTCGGGGTGGCTAAGGAGTTTGGCTGCCTCGTCAGTGGGGATGATTAAATCCGTTTGATTTTTTCCCGAACTTCCAAGTGCCAAAACAAAGTAGGGGTTCTTTCCCACTTTTGCTTCATATCCTTTTCCTGTTTGTTCTTCTCTGTAAACAATATATCCTGTTTCAATGGCATAAGCTTCTTTTACATACAAAGGAGAATAAATATCCAAACCACGATCTGTTTGTATTTTAGGAAAGAGAGCGCGTTTCAAACTCAAATGTCTAGCATCGACGACAAGACCGGTAAATTCAACAGGAACGACTTCTTCACTAAACTCTGGAACTGATTCTGTTCCATATTCGAAAGGTATATTGGCAAGGATTCCTTCTTTTCCTTTGAGTGGTAAACTTGCTTTTGCTTCCAAAACATTTTTCACAAATTGAAAATCGTATTCTTCCTTTTCGGATCCAATATAAGAATTGAGTCGCAACCTTGCCTGTTGGTTCACTTGTGTATATTCATACACAGTATAATCCGCGTTAAAAAGAATGGATTCTAATCTTTGGCTGAGACGAACTTTCAGTTTTTCGCGGGCTTTTTTCCTCGCCATGGAATGGGCTTTCCCCTGGCTTGTGGCTGTATTGTTTCCAGAGAACTCTGGGTCTTCTTCATCAAAGACAATTTTGGGAACGGTTTCTTTTACGGAAGAGGATACAATAAGATCGGTCCAATTGACAACAGAAGAATAAATATCCTTATCTTCAATGGGTTTTGACCCAAGAGAAACACTTACCATAAAAGCTAGCAGGAGATAGATTCGTTTCATATTTAAGATTTCGGCAAAAGTTGGAATTTTCTTTCCAATTCATTAAATTCCGTAATGATGGGAACTCCTTTTGGAAGACTTTGCAAGACGTTTTTTCCGTAAGACTTTGTATGGACCCTGGGGTCTAAAATGCTCACCATTCCTGTATCAGACTGAGACCTAATGAGGCGACCAAACCCTTGGCGTAGTAACAAACAAGTTTTCGGAACTTGCATTTCCCAAAACGGACTTTTTCCTTTTTTTTCCATATCCTCCATCTTTGCCTGCAAAACAGGTTCGGTCGGAACTTGGAAAGGAAGTTTGGTGACAATTACGTTCCTCAGTTTATCACCCTTAATGTCCACACCCTGCCAAAAACTGGAAACCCCAAACAGAACACTTTTTTCATTAGCAAGAAACTCTCGTTTGGCGGCAATAGGACCCATTTCTGTTTGGGAAAAAATAGGATAGGGCACTTGGTGTCTTAACTCTTCATAAAGTTCGGAAAGAAGTTTATTGGATGTAAAAAGGACAAAGGCATCTCCTTCGGAAAGTTTGAGAAGTCGAGCGATCCAATAAGAAAGATCGGATTTATTTCGTCTCGGGTCTTGGACTGGGTCTGCCACTTGTTTCGGAACGAAGAGAAGGGAATGTGTATTGTATGCAAAAGGGGAAGCTAAAGTTTTTGTTTTGACTTCGGAAGTTCCCACCTCTTTCAAAAAATATTGAAAATTACCGGCTGTGGGAGAAAGCGTTGCTGATGTCATCACTGCAGAATCCATATTGGGAAATAGTGTATTCGCTAGGATTTCATCTGTATTTTTAGGCTGAGAGAATAAATAATAAAACGGATCTTTCGAAGACTGGGGAGGAGGTTCAATCCAAAATACCAAATTAGGATTTGTTTTCAATCGGAAGTCATTTAAAAACGAAGAAGCTTTTTTTAAATTTCCAGAAACCATCTCTAAACCTAGAGCGATTTCCTTCTCTTCCATATCCTCGCTATCTTTTTTGTATTTGGAAAGTAGAGATTCTAATTGTGAAGCAAGGTCCGCGAGTGTATCTTCAAAAGCCCCATTATCCAATTTAATTCGTTCTGTATGGCGTGTAGAAAACTGATTGAATTGTAAAGGTATGGCAGATAGTAACATTCGGAAAAAATCATTCGCATAACCGATAGCAGCCTCTACAGACTTGATGATTTTTTCACTACTTTTTAGTTTTAAAACAAGCCCCGATCGTTTTTCTGGGAAGTAGAGGTAATGTAATAAATTCATGAGTAAGTCATAACGAATTTCAGAACCAAAAGCTTTTCCCACAATTTCAGGAAATGCATGTGCTTCATCGATGACTAGTTGGGAAAATGGGGGGAGGATTTTAAAGTCTCCGGCTAGATGGCTTGCGAGAAGATGATGGTTCACAATTAGGATATTTGCTTTTTTCCATTTCTCTTTTTCTAAAAAATAATACGAAGAACTAAAGTTGGGACAATTTCTCCCCAAACAGTTGTCAGACTCTCTGGAAACAGAGTTCCAAAAGGAATTTGATAAAAATCCGTCGTATTCAGCCCGAATCCCTGCAGTGGTTTGTTTCTCCCAGTTGACAAAGTAGGGAAGCGAGGATTCCATTTCGGGGCCAAAATCCCCCCTTTCCATCACGCGGGCATACTTTCTTTTGCATAAATAGTTACTGGCACCAAGGGCAACCATAGCATTGACGGAAACTCCAAGAGCCTCCGATACCAAAGGAATGTCTTTGTATAATAATTGATCTTGTAAAGACTTCGTCTCAGTCGAAACAACAACAGTACAATCATTTTCTAAAGAGAAAAGAGCACTGGGAATCAAATAGGCAAGTGACTTTCCAACACCCGTTCCCGCCTCAATGACCCAATTTGAACCAGTATTAAATGCAGATTCAATGGAAGTGGCCATTTCCATTTGTTCTTTTCTAACTTCATAATCCTTCCAAAGTTTTGGAAGTTTGGTAGTAAATACAGTTTGTACGTCCAAAATAATTAGTGCCTATTGCGGAAAAGAAGGACAATACAAACTAAAGTCAAACTGATCACAGAAACAAGGGAAACCGTCATAATGAGTATCCCTTGCCAATTGAGTTCTTGGGGAGAAACTGTCATGTGCTAACCTTATCCTTTTTATGATCTAAAGCTTTCGAAACTAAAATATAAATGAATCCGTAAATGAGAACGAGACTAATGACAACCGAACGAGCCACCACCGCTTTTGTCTTAGCATCTTCTACATTTTCCCCTTTGTTTTCCGCAAGTAACCCCATTACTTCTGGATTCATTTTATCCAAATATTCCGGTAGGTTCATATAACAAAAAGAAACAAAGATAAATAACAAAAACCAAGGAGTAATGTATTTTAAAACAAACTTGATGGAACGAGGAAAGGGAATGAGGCTTCCTTCATTAGCATCCTTCACACCCCGATCCACACCAATCTTAAAAACAAAGATAAAAATTTGAAGGGAAGCCAAAATATAAATCATTATGGTTCCGATGTAAAAATCCGCAATGTCAAGGGCAGCGAAGTCTTTATTAAAATAAATAATGGGTAAACACAAAAGGAAGGTAAATATAAATAATAACAGAGAAGATTTCCGTCTACCGACATGGAATCCTTCTTCTAAAAATAAAATACCCGGTTGTAACATCGTCACAGAAGAAGTAATCGCAGCCAAAAACAAAACAAGAAACCACAAACCACCAAAAAATGCTCCCCCTGGCATCATTCCAAAAACAGAAGGTAAAGCAATGAATCCCATTCCGAAGGTTCCGAAAGAAGTGGCTTGCATTCCCAAAAATAAAAATGCAACAGGGATGGTGATCATACCACCAAACACTACCTCTGCGAACTCATTCAAAGAAGCAGAAGAGAGGCTTGATAATACAACATCATCCTTTTTCTTTAAAAAACTAGAAAACACAAGTGCAATCCCAAAACCAGTAGAAAGAGAAAAGAAAATTTGTCCTGCTGCGTTGATCCATACTTTAGGTTGGGTCAGTTTTGACCAATCGGGGTTCCACATTACAGCAAGACCTGATTCAATTCCAGGAATGGTTAGGACCCGAACCAGGATGATCGTGGCACAAATCCCCATAAGTGGCATGGCGATTTTAGCAAAAGCTTCGAGTCCTTTTGACAACCCGCGGTAAACGAGTAAAAAATTAAACAAAACACAAAGGATAAAAAAAACAATGATAGGAGATTGGAAACTGGATCCATTGGCTTCGGCTCCGGTAAGATTCAGGAAAAAAGTGGAAGCTTGTTTTGTCATCTCGTCTTGTGTAGAGCCAGTGAGAGACATTTGACCCGTAAGAAAATAATAAGCATAAGCCAAACACCATGATTCTATAAATACATAATATACATAGATCATCACAGGAATCATCACACCGATAGTTCCAGAAAGTTTGAGAGGAAAACCTTTTAGATACTCTCGGAAGATAAAAGGTGTGCTATGTCCATGTTTTCCGCCCATTCGACCCATGGCCCATTCTGCCAAACAAACAGGAATTCCCAAAATCAGGAAACTGATGATGTAAGGAACCATAAAGGCACCACCACCATTTTGTGCTGCTTGCCCAGGAAACCTTAAAAAATTCCCAAGCCCGATCGCACCACTTGCCACAGCCAAAATCAAACCAATACGACTGGCCCAGCCTTCAGGGTGTTCCGCTTGTCTCTCTTTCATCAGGGACTATTGAATGTATTAGGAATTATGTGACAAAATCTTTTTGCCGAAGAGTGAGAAAAAGCAAGGCCCGCTTAGAGCCTTGCTTTGTGCGTTTTTCAAATTAGCCGAGAAATAGCTCTTTTTTTTCCATTTTTAGAACTTTGGAAACCAGATTCTTAAAATCTTCCGGTGGTTCCAAAAGTCCCAGTTCAACTTTTGACAGAAACGGAGTGGAAACTTTCAATTTCTTAGCGAAATCGTATTGTTTAATCCCTAGTTCACGTCTGACTGCCCAAAGTTTATTTTTCAATCCATTGGAAAACTCAGGGTAGATGTCTTCCACAGCGCTTTCATTGAAAAGCTTATCAACAGAGGTTTTGAGATACTTCGCACAAGATGACTTGAATTTTTCAGTCGGATCTTGGGCTCCAGTCTCAATTTTGGACAGGTAACTTGGAGAAACTCCCAGCGCCCTAGCCATATCGTACTGTTTGATACCTCTCTTCTTTCGAAGCATGTAAATGTGATTGTTCATTTATCCCCCCTAACAGTCAAAATATGTCAAATATGGCAAAATTCAATAAAAAAATTTTGCCATCTCTCAAAACTTGAATTGGGTTTATAATGTAACTTCTTTTAAACGATCAGCAGCGATCACTAAGTTGTAAGTCGTTTTTAAACCAGAAACTTTTTGCTCAATAAAAGAATTCCTTTGTGAACCTTCCATTTCTGATTTGATTCGTTCCCGAACTGCACCATAAGGCTTAGGAATGCGGTTCTGTGGGTTCTTTGGATCAGGATCTGCATAAGCATATAATTTTCCTGCTTCATAGGCATCTCTCATTTGAGCTTCTGTTACAGTGACTGGAATGGCTTTAATTTCATCTTGTAGTGATTTTAACGCCAAAGACACCTTCATTTTGTCCATTTGCATCAAATATCCAATTTCTGATCCCACATCTTGCACTTCATCAGAAGTTTCTGCAATTTTTCCTTGGAGGATTGTGGATTGGAATAAATTGATCATATCCCAAGTTTTGGATTTTTCATCTTTATATTCTTGTTTTAGAATATTCGGAATGGCTTCAAAATCGGCAGTCAAATCTTTCCAAGTGTAGCTTTTTCCATCACGTGTGGAATACAAAGCATAATCTGGAGTAAAAATTTTTGGATCAATATCAGTTGGACCAGTGAAACGAGGCAAGTTTGCCACAGTGATTCCACTTTCTTCCGTGATCCGTTTTAGTTCTTTTTGGTACAATCCTTGTTCATACTCTTTCATCGTATGAGAAGCAAATTGGCTAGCTTTGTCAGCAGATTCTCCTTCTGTAAAATAGGCAACAGAAGCTTTTGTATCTGCATCATCATGTGTTTCGCCGTATTTAATGGCTTCTTTTTTGAAATCATCAAAAATAGATGTAAAATATTTTTTAAGTCTTTCTGGATGAACTTTTTCTGTTCCCGTAGAACGAACAACGTAAGCAATCCTTCCTTCTCCCGCTTTTGCATAAGAAATAAAAGTTCCTTTTTTTGCTTTTTTCACTTCTGTTAAGATGTCTTCTAAAGGAGTTTCTGCACAGTTAGTACAAAAAGGTTCTAATTTCCCAGCAATTGGTTTTCTCGTGATGTCTTCTGTTACTTTCGCGATTTCTTCGGCAATTTCTTTATCCGAAAGAGAATTTAGTTTATTTACCAATTCTTCGGCTTTCTTTAAATTAGTGGCTTCGTCTTCACCACGAACAAGCGCTAGTTGAAGATTTACAAACTCGAGTGGTTTGTTTTTTAAACCATTTTTTACATATTCACGCATATAAACGTTTAACTTTAAAAATTGATTCACTAAAGATTCAATTTTTTGTACGTCCGCTTCAGCAACTTTTTTGGAAGAAATTGCATCTTTCAGTAAGATTTTTTCTAAAGCGATACTTTCTAAAATTTTTGCTTGGATATCGGCGCTGATAGGTTGAGGTTCTGTATTGCCTCGTTTCGAAGCCTCAATCACAAAGTTCATTTCTCTGCGAGTTACAGTTCCGCCATCAAAAGTCGCAAGGATTTCAGAATCCTTTGAGCAATTGAGAATTGATACGAGGATCAAACTGAGTGTAACACCCAGAGTGAAAAGTTTGTTTAGATTCATTGGAATTCCTTATCTATTTTCAGTGTTCTTTTAATATTTGCGTACAGGTTTTTCCGGCTTTTTAGGTTCCGAATTTGGTGGGGGAGTGGATACCGATTTCTCAGGGAAGTTTACACTTTGTTTTGCCAAAGGTTCCGATCTAGAAACATTCAACTTGAGGATTTCCGATTTCTGATCCTCTAATTTATTCATTTCCGACAAAAACGTTTCTTTGAGAATGGGAGAATATTCTCGGTCGGAAGCGAGGCGATCAGTCAATTTTTTCAATTCGACTACGTCCCGATCCAGTTCTTCCAGTTTTTTGTATAAATGAGCAACAGTTACCTTCAAACACCACTCCTTCCAAAAGTTTTATTTACTTGCAATAGAGTGCAAGAATGAAATAAGAAAAATAGCATTTTTTATGAGCCTAGACGATTTAGTAGTTTCCACGGAAAAAATTGATACAGTGTATGTAACCAAATTGCAGGGAAACCTAAATAACTTTACCGCTGAGAAATGCATCAAATCAGTACTCAATTCGCTAAAACACGGTTCGGTGATTTTGGACCTAGAAGAGTTGAATATGGTGACTACACAAGGAATCATCGCTTTCAAAACTCTGAGCGAAGAGGCTTTCCTGCATAAACACAAAATCATATTAATCAACCTGCCGTTAAGTGTTAGGCAAGCCTTTTTAATGGCAGGAGTTCGGAATTTGTTTCCCATCGCTAATAATGAAGAAGCCGCATTCAAAATGGCTTCAAGACCCAGTAGGTAAACCGTGAGTTCAGGATTTAATTTCTTTCGTAAAATTTGGCATGTACTCGGGTTCATCATTCCCGTGACTCTTTTTTTTGATCCCTTTCGTGAGGCCTTTGGGCTGGTTTATGCGACAAGAGCCATTCTGGTTAGTTTACTTGCAGGACTCCTAGTTGCTTTGTTTGTATTGGAACTAGTGAGACTCAGCCATTCTGGTTTTGAAAATTTCTTTTATAAGTATTTTGGGTTTCTGATGAAGGAATCAGAAAGAAAACGTTTTAATGGAACCGTTCCGTATTTCTTTGCCAACTTTCTCGTTGTATTATTTTTTCCTGCAGAGGTTGCCATCTTAGCCATTTTATTTTTGGTGATTGGAGATCCTTTTGCAGCCTACGTGGGGAGTCAGTATGGAAAACATAGATTCTATAATGGCAAGTCACTCGAAGGAATCATTGGTTTTTTAGTTCCTGCATTTCTATTTTCCATTTTTGCACTTTATCTGATCACAAAATCCCAACCAGGTAGTTTCCTTGCCATTTTTGATCCGCAAGGAGCCCTATTATGGACTCCCATTTATATTGTTTTTTTCTCTGTGATCTCTGCTTGTGTGACTGAGTTCTTTGCCAACACAACTGCTAAAGGATTGATTGATGACAACCTTCTCATCCCAGTGGTAGGGGCCATTGTTCTTTCTGTATTGTCACTTCTGTATTTGGACTATACACCGATGGATTTTTTCTTTGACCCTCAGGCCCTTTACATCCAAAAATAATCGATCGATTTTAAAAGTTTGATGGAAAAACTTTGGAAAGAAAACAACAAACCTCAATAACCACCTAAGGGTTTATAGGTGGTTACTTCCATTTCAACTCGACAGTTCTTTGTTTGGTGACCGTTTCCATCCCTGGGGCAACCACTTTGTATTCCAAATCAATTGGTCCGAGTGTTTCTAGTTGGAAGGGGGACTTGTCCATTCCTTTGTGACGAAATTCTTCTTTTAAAAGTGCTCCCAAATAATGAAAAGAAACAACCACTTTGTTTTGAAATAAGTTTCCTTCCATCCTTTCGGTAGAATCTCCATATTTCAAATAAGCCGCATACCCAGAGCGAAAACTTTGTTTTTCGAATCCATTGTATGGTTTTGCTAGTACCAATCGAAACCCAGGAGTTTCTCTAGCAGTGAAGTATAAAAAATTTCCAAAATCTTCGTAGGTAGGATTTTCCTTTTTAAACAGGCTCTTATCCAGATAAACAATGTCTTTTTCTGTTTTGGGTTCTGTACAATCCAAAGGTTCATTGAAATTATCACAGAACTGAAAAGAATCCGAAGGAACTCCGGAACAATTGATTGTCAAAAAAAAGATTCCGAAGACCAAACTAAAAACACTAAAATTCTTCCTTTGACCAACTGACAAAAGGAAACCACTGACCCTGCGGACAAAAACACCAAATAATAAAGAATTCGCATAACAATAATTAAACATACCAAAAATTAAACCCATTTTTTTGATTGCAGACTAAGATTTAAATTTATTAAATTCATAAGATTCTCTTAAGGTGTTAAAAAAATAACTTACATCTTTTTCCCGGAAGTAGTTTTGGCTCGTATCTGCGACAACTAATTGGTTTCTCGAAAAATAGTATACGGTTTCTCCGTAAACTCCCTGAAACAAGTAGGTTCGGTGAAAGTCATCTTTTGATTTCGCTATGACTATGTTATGCGAAGTTAAATAACCAGGAACCAATAGAGAGCTCTGGTCTTTTTTTTGTAGTATAGTTTGAAATTCGAGGCATTCCTTCTTTTTTTCTACTAACTCCTCTCTATGGATTCTTTGTTTGAAAGAAAGAACCTTCGTAAATCTCCCCGGGTAAGCAAATTCTTTTTCCGTTTCATCAGGAGTCCATTTAGGGAGGAGGACAGATTCATATAGAATTTTAGAAAACCGTTTTTCTGCCATGGCCTTTAACTCAAAAAGAATGTCTTCTTGTTGGTAAGAAAGAATGACAAAAAAAGAAGCACCAGGGGGTCTTTCTAAAATTTCTTGTGGCATGGTTTAGTTTTCCGTAACTCCCGTAATCGTAAACCCATCCAGTAACATATAAGGAACAAAGGAAGATTCACCAAGTAATTCTCCTTCTTTAGAAATAGCTTCAATTTGATTTAATGCATCAAAAGCATTTCCTACAATTTGAACCTCGCGAACGGGAATCTTTGCACCGTTTTCGAGGACATACCCACCTTTGATTACCCCAGAAAAATCTCCTGAAGCCCCATCTTTAGTTCCTGAGATTCGGTTCACAAATAGAGTTCTGCCCGGAAGTTTGAAAAACTCATCTTTGGAAGAAGTTCCCGGTGCAATCTGGAGTTGTTTTGGGCCGCAACCAGGAAGGCTTTGTGCCCCGCCCGTGGCCGATCCATTGGATTTTGGAAGGCCGGCTTTTTTTGCCTCATAGGTATTGTAAAAATAGGTGTTGAGAACTCCCTCGGTTAGGACTGGTTTTCTTGCGGTAGGAAGTCCTTCTCTGTCAAAACCAGTAGATCCCATTAGACCGCTATTTGTTGGGTCATCCCAAATCGAAAGTAGAGAGGAGGCCACCTTTTCACCTAACTTACCTGCCATTTTGGATTTTCCTTTCCGTAGGCTAGTTCCATTGAGTGATCCAATAAAAAGACCGAGAAAAAAAGAATACACGGCATCAGGAGGAAGTAAAACCTTTCCTTGAAAACCCGAAATGGGTTTGGCATAAAGCGCACCCATACATTTATCCCCAAAATTCAGAAAGGCCTTTTTCCATAATGTTTGGAACTGGTCTTTATTAAATCCGCTGGCAGAATCATAATCAAAACTTCCCACAAGATCCCCATCCACACCCATCCCCATAACAGAGGCGGAAAGTTCGGCTCCGAGTTCATGGGCCATCACGCCTTTCGAAGAAACAATCAGTTTATAACCCTTGCTAAGCGAAAAATCACCCGAGTCAATATTGACCTTGGAATATAAATCATTTCTCCAACCCAGTGCTTCTTTGGCTGATGCGACTAGGTCTTCAATTCCTAATTTGTCCAAAGAATCGTCATATTGGTTGAAAACGGCTCGAATGGTTTCCGGATCTGGTAAACATAAATCAAAGTCGGGAGTGGACTGGCTTTTAGCCAAACTATAAGCTTCTTCAATCGATTCATAAAGGCTTGGGATATGGTTGGAGATGATAAAACCTTGGTTTCCTTCTGCTATCACCCGAATCCCAAACATATTTTCTTCCGTCGCCGTACAGTTGTTTAAATCATTTTTTTCTAAACTAACATCTTCCGAGTAACCATAACTGGAATAAATTTCTACCTGATCGATTCCGTTTGATTTTGCTTTTTTGACTAAATTAGAAAGTAAATCTTTTTGGTCGTTTAACCGTTTTTCAATCGAATGACGATCCATCATTTACCACCAAGTAATACTTTTGTCCGAACATAAGGACCACCAGCATCCACCTTAGCAGGTTGTCCCTTCCCGCAGTGACCGGAGCCCAAATCCCATTTGAATTCTTTGGAAACCATATCCACATTTTGTAATACATCAAAGGCAAGTCCAGAAACGGTTACCCCTTTCAAAAGATCGGTGATCTTTCCATTTTGGATGCGGTAGGCTTTTTGAACGGCAAACATAAATTCACCGGTCGCATCCGCCTGGCCGTTTTTAGCACCATCTAGATAATATCCATCTTTTGTATTTGCGATCATTTCTTCCAAACTAGAATCCCCTGGCATAAGAAAGGTATTCCGCATCCGAATGAGAGGAACATCTCCATATTCCCAAGCCCTTGCTGATCCCGTGGGAGCCACTCCAAATCGTTCTGCCGTTTCTCGGTTATGAAGATAGGAGGAGAGGATTCCATTTTTGATAATGACTGTATTTGTGGGAATCACACCTTCATCATCCACAGGGATGGAACCACCAGCACCTTCATAATATTCGGAATATCCAGAGTCGCATAACGTCACAAGATCGGATCCCACACGGTGCCCAATCTTTCCTTGGGCCACAGATCCAGAGAGAACAAAGTCTGCCTCTACTGTATGCCCAATGGCTTCATGAACGAGGAGACCAACAATAGAGGGCGAAAGGATCACCGTAGACAGACCACCATCAGGAAGGATGCTAGAAAGTAAATCCACAGCGGTTTTACAAGCCTCATCGGAAATTTCAGTAGGTGACTGAGAACGAAAAAGACAATCCCATCCTCCTGTCACTCCGATGGAATGAGAACCGGATTCCATCTTTCCATCTTCTTTGGCAACGGCAGACACTCGAAACTCTGGCCTTACCATAGTAAAAAAACTATCGGCCCCATCTGTCGTGACGATGGCTTTTTCTTCATAAATTTCGGAATACCCACAACCAACTGATTGTAGTTTTGCGGATTGTTTAGCGGCAGCGTTTTGGATGTCGAGAACGAGTTTTAATTTTTCTTCTACACTGCGACCTCGAAAGTCCTCAATTCCTTTTCCAATAAAATCTCCGATAGCAAAATTGGCTTTTGGTAGATTCGGAATTTTGTCCTTTCGCAAAGCAGAAGATAGGCGAGCTGCTTTTTTTGCCACTTGGATGGCATTTTGAATGGAAAATTTTGAGATTTCACTCGTAGAAGCAAAACCCCAAGTACCTGCTTCTAAAACGCGAACACCTACCCCTGTTCTTTTTCGAAGGGCAGTCGATTCCACTCGTCCTCTTTCGGCAAAAAAAGAACGACTTTCTTTATGATGGTATCTAAGTTCCACAAATCCGGACTCTTCGCCCAAACATTCTTTTAATAGGTCGCGCATAAAATCCTACCTTATCTTTAATTATTGTTAAACTACTTGATTTGAGAATCAAAAAAATCGAGGAGAATCCGAGGAAGCCACCTTCCTTCTGGATTGTCGGGAGATGGGTCACTGATAAATCCTACATGCCCACCTTTTTCCGTAAGTACGGTCTGGAGTAGTGGATAGGAATTCCAACGAATTTCATGCCAAACTTCCGAAGGAACCACTGGATCATCATCTGCATGGACAATGAGTCCCGGGATTTTAATTCCACCTAGATATTTCACACTAGAACAAATATTATAGTATTCTAAAACATTCGCATAACCAGAAATTGGTGCTGTAAAAAAATCATCAAAATCAAAAAATGACTTACTACGGAGCACTCTTTCTTTCATTTTATCAGAAATTTCATAAATCCCTGAGGTTACCTTTTCCTTCATTGTATCCAAAAAATGATCTCTGTAGAAATTGCCTGCTCTGGAATCAATAAAGTCACAACTGCGTTTTAAATCCAAAGGAGGG
Organism: Leptospira brenneri; assembly: GCF_002812125.1. NCBI lineage: Bacteria > Pseudomonadati > Spirochaetota > Leptospiria > Leptospirales > Leptospiraceae > Leptospira > Leptospira brenneri. The sequence continues at coordinate 16,025 of NZ_NPDQ01000004.1, read as the reverse complement.
GAGGTGGCAGAAAACGCTTTTGTGTAATGTTCCCTTCTTTCTCCCAAAAATTTCATCACCATATTTGCGGATAAAGAAAACCCGGAAACAAATATGGATCTTGTAAAATGTTTATAAATATATTTGAGTACAACTTCTAAGTCTTCGGATTGGCCGGCGTTATAAGGTTTTTTAGCAAGGCCAAGACCTCGACCACAGTTTCGCAAATTCATCCGCACCACACCATAACCACGATTCAGGGCTTCTTTGCCAGCACTGACCATATAATGGGATTCAGAACTACCCTCCATCCCGTGAATGAGAAGTAAGTAATATCCATTCCATTTAGATGCTTTTTTTCGGACTTGTGAAAGAGGAGGGTTGTGTTCTAACCAAAGAATATCCCCAGACCCATCGTTTGTAGGAATGAGGATACTCTCTGAATAATACTCATCCTCCAAAGAATTGTCTGGAGGAAAAAGTACGTTGTAGACAGTTTGTAGATGTCTACCTTCTAAAAATCTTCTAGGTTTAAACTCTCTGTTAGACGACGTCAATTGTGTTTACGATCTTATCTACAATCCCGTAAGCAAGAGCTTGGTCGGCATCCATATAATAATCGCGATCGGTGTCTTCCACCAATTGTTCGTAGGTTTTGCCACAAGCCTCAGCTAACATTTGATTGAGTTTTTCTTTGGTTTTGACAATGTCCTGAGCATGGATGAGTAAATCCGTAGCAGGAGCTTGGATCTGTCCTCCAATAGAAGGTTGGTGGATCATCACTCGACCGTTAGGCCAAATGTAACGATTTCCCTTTTTTCCTCCAATGAGAAGGATGGAACCCATAGAAGCTGCCATTCCCATACAAACTGTATGCACGGGAGAGGAAATCATTTGCATGGTGTCGTAGACAACAAGACCAGAGGTGACAACACCACCGGGGCTATTGATATAAAACGTGATTGGTTTTCCAGGATCCACCATTTCCAAATACATGAGTTTGGCGGTTAGTTCTTTGGAGGATTCGTCAGTGACAGGACCCCAGAGAAAGATTTTCCTTTTTTCCAGGAACTTCTTTCCCATGTTTTTGTCGCTAATGAGATCTTGGATGGTTTCGGTAATTTCTTTTTCTGGTGTTTCTTCTTCTGGCATATTAATTCAGTCTTTTGTCATTAGACATAGGATGCAAGCGTTTCAGCTTGAAGTAAACGCCTAGAATCAGGAAAACACTGAAAGAAATAAAAAAGAAACGTAATAAAAAGAGTGGGGGCTCTTTCCATTCCCCGCTGAGGCCCGCTGTTCGTAGACCCGCAGGTAGGGTTTTTGATTTTTGTGAGACAGGGGAAGAAGGCATTTCTTCAAATTTCAATACATGCGCCGTTTCAGAAAGAAGATAGTATTTCCTTGCTTCCTGTTCTAAGGCATAGGCGTCATTTTTTAGGCGGCGTTCTTTTTCTTCCAACCCTTGGTTTTCTACCACAAGCCTCTCCACCTCTGCATTGAGATTTTGTAATTCTTTCTCAAGGCGCATACGTTCAGCAATCCCTGACTCGGACAAAAGTCCAAGATAGAGACCTGCACAAATATATGTTACAAGAAGAGAGGCTTTCGTTGGTGTCATATTACCTTAAGTTGTAAAAAGTATTTACTCCGCTATAAGTCGCATTTTTTCCAAGTTCTTCTTCGATGCGAAGGAGTTCGTTGTATTTTGCGATCCTGTCCGTTCGACTTAAAGATCCTGTTTTGATCTGACCAGAATTGGTTGCCACGGCAATATGCGAAATCGTCGCATCTTCCGTTTCTCCAGATCTATGGGAAACAACCGCAGTATACTGCGCTTTTTTCGCCATTTCAATGGCACTCAGGGTTTCCGTGAGAGTCCCGATTTGGTTCACTTTGATGAGAATGGAGTTACCAATCCCTTTATCGATCCCTTGGGCGAGTTTTTTGATATTGGTTACGAACAAATCATCCCCCACAAGTTGGATCTTTTTCCCGAGTTTATCGGAAAGTTTTTTCCAGCCGGACCAATCGTTTTCATCCAGACCGTCTTCCATGGTAATGATCGGATACTTGGACACTAAATTTGAGTAGTATTCTACGAGTTCTTCGGCAGTCTTTTCTGGTTTTTTCTCAGCTTTCAGGACATACTTCTTTTTCTTCTCATCGTAGAACTCGGAGGCAGCGCAGTCCAAACCAATTTTGATGTCTAGGTCTGGTTTGTATCCAGCCTTTTCAATCGCAGTGAGGATCACTTCTATGGCTTCACTATTACTGGTTAGGTTAGGAGCAAAACCCCCTTCGTCACCGACAGCGGTATTCAGACCTTTTCCTTTCAAAACGGACTTTAGGCTATGGAAAACTTCAGCACCCATACGCAGGGCTTCGCGGAAATTCGGTGCCGAAACAGGTAAGATCATAAATTCTTGGAAGTCGATATTGTTGTCTGCGTGAGCACCACCATTGATGATATTCATCATGGGAACGGGAAGTTCACGAGCAAAAGTTCCACCAATATAACGGTAAAGTGGAAGACCAGTATGAACGCTTGCGGCTTTCGCAACTGCCATGGAAACACCGAGAAGGGCATTGGCACCTAACTTAGATTTATTGGCTGTTCCATCGAGAGCGATCATGGTTCCATCAATAAGAAGTTGGTTGGTTGCCGAAAGGCCTAAGATGGATTTAGAAATTTTAGAATTTACATTTTCTACGGCTTTCAGTACACCTTTTCCGGAGTATCTTTTTTTATCGCCGTCACGAAGTTCTACGGCTTCATGTTCGCCTGTCGATGCACCAGAAGGAACCGCCGCACGACCAAAAGAACCGTCTTCAAGAGTGACATCCACTTCAACGGTTGGATTTCCTCTGGAATCCATGATTTCACGGGCTTTGACGGAACGAATGCTATCTTTTTGGGACATCGGGAATTGTTTCTCCTAAGGGATAATTTCCTCCCAGTCTTAGGAATTTTAAGCCTCTGACAATAAACTTTTTCGACAAAGAGCCTAGTTCCAGGAAAATGACTTAAAAAGAAGAGGGAACCGTGAACGAACGCCAAAAATTCACCCGCAATTTTTCCATCATCGCCCATGTCGACCATGGAAAATCCACTCTGGCGGATCGTTTGCTTGAGATTGGTCTTGTCACCGACCAAAGGACAAAAAAAGACCAAATCCTCGATTCCATGGATATCGAAAGAGAACGTGGGATCACCATCAAAGCAAACAATGCTTCCTTTGATTACCATGCGAAAGATGGGAATGTCTATCACCTGAATTTAATTGATACTCCGGGCCACGTAGACTTTACGTACGAAGTGTCTCGGTCTCTGGCTGCCTGCGAAGGGGTTTTACTCATTGTAGATGCAAGCCAAGGGGTAGAAGCCCAAACCTTAGCGAACCTATATTTGGCGATGGATCTCGATCTTCGCATAATTCCCGTTATTAATAAAATCGATCTTCCTTCCGCCGATATTGACAAATGTAAACTAATGATTGAAGAGTCTCTCGGGCTCAATCCCGATGAAGCCATCCCCATTTCTGCAAAAACAGGACTGAATGTACAGGACGTACTCGAAGCCATTTGTTATTTACTTCCACCACCGGTGGGTGATGTGGATGCTCCTCTGAAAGCATTGATTTATGATTCCTTCTTTGATACCTATATGGGTGTGGTAGCCAAAGTGCGTTTGTATGATGGGAAACTCCGCAAGGGCGAAATGATCCATATGATGAACATTGGTCGCCAGTTTACTGTGACGGAAGTCGGAATCAATCGCCTTTCTATGGTTTCGGCAGAGGAATTACAAGCCGGGGATGTAGGTTACGTCGTTGCCGGTATGAAAAAGATGGGAGATGCCAAGACCGGGGACACCATCACTCATGCCAATAGACAAACGGCAGAAGATGTCAAAGGATTTAAAGATGCAAAACCTATGGTATTTGCAGGACTTTTTCCTATTAACGGAGAAGACTTTGATGCTCTTGTGGATGCCATCGAAAAACTAAAGTTAAACGACTCTGCTCTTACCTTTGAAAGAGAAAATTCTGCTGCATTGGGATTTGGTTTCCGGGTAGGTTATCTTGGCCTCCTTCATATGGAAATTGTACAGGAAAGGCTTGAGAGAGAATTCAATTTAGCACTGATCACAACGGCTCCTTCTGTAAAATTCAGAATCACCACTACCAAAGATGATGTGATCGAAGTGGATAACCCGAGTAAATGGCCAGACCCCATTTTAATCGGAAAGTCAGAAGAACCTTTTGTGAAGGCCACCATCATTGCCCCAGAATCCTATGTGGGAAATATCATGTCTCTTGTGATTGAAAAACGAGGAATCCATATGGATACGGTTTATCTTTCTAAAGACAAACTCCAACTTACTTACGAACTTCCCCTTGCAGAACTGATCTTTGAATTTTATGATAAACTCAAATCCTATACCAAGGGATACGCTTCTTTGGATTATGAAGAAGTGGGTTACCGTGATTCCAAACTCGTTCGTATGGATATCCTTGTGAACGGGGAGCCGGTGGATGCACTCTCTTCCATTGTCCACAAATCCAAGGCGGAGGAGCGGGGACGGGTCATCATCGAAAAACTGAAAGACCTGATTCCTCGTCACCAATTTATGATTCCTTTGCAAGCTGCCATCGGTTCGAAAGTGGTGGCTCGGGAAAGTATTTCTGCTCTTCGTAAAAACGTAACGGCAAAATGTTACGGTGGGGATATTTCTCGTAAGAAGAAACTCTTAGAGAAACAGAAAGAAGGTAAAAAACGAATGAAACAAATTGGAAATGTGGAAATTCCACAAGAAGCCTTCCTTTCCATTTTGAAAACTGGGGACTAGAGGATTTAAAGGATCATTCATTTCTATCCATTTCTGCGAAGGAAAGCCACTTGGCAGAAAAGAAAAACCAAACTTTCTATTGTTTTCTACCACAACGGGAACGGTAAAACCCAAGGTAATATGAAATGAAATCCTTGTCTTTGGGTTTTACCAACCAGTCCAAGAATTTCCCTGACCTCCCCATCCAAATCGATGAAGTTCCCCTTCTTGCCTTAGAAACCTTTCCGACTGACTCGCATACGAAGACCCATCTGAGTCCTGAGATTTTCCTCCGTAGAGACTCCAAGGGTAAATTCATTCCCAATCTTTATTTGATTCGAGACGATTTACTCCCATTCGGATTCGGAACCAAATGGCGGAAAGCACTTGGTATTATTGAATATTTAAAATCAAATCGGATCAAACAAGTTCTCCTTTGGGGTGCGATCCATGGAAATTATTTAGCCAGTTTTACTTATATCTTTAGGTGCTTTGAAATAGAAGTTGAAACCATTGCCTATACCAGGGATCCAAAATTAAAAACCTATAATGAACAATTAGTTCGAGGACATTCACATTCAATTCATTGTTATGCGAATCGAAAAGAGGCTTATGCTGCTTGGTTTGAAAAGAAAGAAAGATATCAGGGCCTTGCACTTCCGGAATTTGGAATCCATCCGGGACAGATCCTAGGCCTAAAAGAGTTTTGGGAAAATCTAAAAAAAGAAATGGAAATTTGTTTGAAGGGAAAGCCAACTCACAAAGGACAAGAAGAATCAGAACCTACAGAAAAGGGTTATGGAATCGATACTACACCCCCAAACATAAGGCAAAATCCGCAAGGAATCGATTCCATCCTCGTGATGGAAATTGGATCGGGAGCTACCTTTCTTTCTGCTCTGGATGTGTTCCAAGAAACATCAGTCCTTGTTTTAGGTGTGATGGTGGGGGAACCGAAAGTGGAATGGATTGGAAAAATCGAGAGTATACAAAGACAATTAGGACTAAAAACCATTCCCATTCCATCAGAACAGATTTTAGAGATTCCAAGCCAAATCCCAGGTAACGGACAAAAAACAGACCTACCGATAGAACCGAAAAAGAAATCCATTTCCTTTGGAAAGAATCACAAAACAATTACGGAATGGATTGCCGATTTTTATCGTAATACGAATATTCTTTTGGAACCAGTGTATAGCGGAATTACTGTTTACCCTTTATTACGAGAAATATACGAAATGAGAGATTCCGCAAAAAATAATCCAGTTGAGAATTCTCAAATAAATTCTGGGAAAGATTTGTATGCCAAACAAAACCAATTTCTCAGACGTAACATTCCAGGTGAACTGGTTCCTGTTTTTTATCTCCACCAAGGGGGACAAATCCAACATCTCGATTTGATTTTGGATAAAGATTCAAAATAAATCCCATGGAAAAAGCACTCGTATCCATTATCATCCCCACCTTTAACCGCAAAGCCGTAGTGGATCGTGCCATCAAATCTGTGATCGGGCAAACCTATCCGCATTGGGAGCTTCATATAGTGGACGATGGATCCACAGATGGAACTTGGATGGATGTACTTTCGAAACTTCCCAGTTGGAAAGGAAAACTCACATCTTTTGGGAGGCAACAAAAGTCAATCCAAGTCCACCAAACAGAACATAGGGGAGTGAGTGGTGCCAGGAATTTTGGAATGGAAAAAGCAAATGGGGAATGGATAGCCTTTTTAGATTCCGATGATGAGTGGTTTCCCGAAAAACTTTCCAAACAAATGGAATTTCATAAATCAAATCCCGAATTTTCTTTTTCCCAAACCAAAGAAGTTTGGAATAAAAAAGGAAACCTAATGGAACCCAAAGGCAAATACAGGAAACTTTCGGGGTGGTTTTTAAAAGAGTCTTTGGACATTTGTATGGTAACTTCTTCCAGTTTTTTGGCTCATAAACCAACCTTGGAACAAGTGGGCCGGTTTCGCACCGAACTACCTATATGCGAAGATTATGATTTATGGAACCGAATTTTATTATCTGGCCATGGAATCGGGTTGCTTTCAGAAAATTTGATGGTCCGTTATGGTGGGCACGATAACCAACTTTCAAATCAGTATGATGCACAGGAAAGGTTTCGATTGTATTCACTCCTTCTCACAAGAGAAGAATTAAAAGAAAATGGAGACTGGAATTCATTACCAGAGACCTCGCAAAACTTGATGACAGATGCCATCCAATCTCGGTTTTCTACAATGATCCAGGGGAGAACCAAACGAGGGAAAGACTCAAGATGGATCCAGGAATTGTTCGAAATTTTTCTAGCGGGGAAATCCATAGAGAAAAAGGATTTGTTGACTTTGCTAGATCACTCCTTATTTTAACTCTGAAAAAGTAGGGCTATTATGATCCAATTTCGTCTTTTGTTTCTTTTATTATTTGTTTTACTCCATGGCTCTCTGCTTTTGGCAGATCCCAATCCACCTTATGAAATTCGGTTTCGAGTTGCGAAAAACAATCTCCCTTTAAAAACAAAAGGTGATCCATATTTTCTAAGTCATCTTCTTGAGTTTAGAATTTTCCAAGCCTTACATTTAGATTTTAGCCCAGAAGAGATGGCTACCATCTCTGATTTTATTTTGGAGAATGCATCTAAAGAAAATCCAAACCAAATTGTCATTCCTGGTTATGAAAACGATTTAGATCTTATCATTGGATTTCGTTATATTGAAAAACAAGGAGATCTTTTGTTTCTTGTAGTCACTAATTACAATATTGAAACAGAAAGTATCAATACAAGCGATCTGCAAAAACAACTGGCGACCATTTGTCAGGTGAAATCCAATCGATTTGTTTATTTTGAAGATCTTTATTCCGAGAAAAAAATTTCCGAATACAAAGAGTCTGGTAAACTTTTAAGTTTGGCCAACCACTACTTAATGGATGAAGATCCAACCAATGATCAGTTAGTTGATCCCATTTTAGATACGATCCTTGCTGATGAAACCAAAGAAGAATTGGAGAAATTTTACGCTTTTTTAACAAGAGGCCAACTAGCGCTCATCCAAAGAAATCTAAAGTTAGCAGAAGAAATTCATTCTAAATCAATTCCTAGAATACAAAAAATGAGCGGTAATGAGAAGGAGAAAGCAGTATTCATTTTGAAAATCTATACCAAAGAATTAGAACTAATGAAACTCTATTTCAAAAAAGAAACTCATCCTTTAAAAACATAAAACCCGACTGTCTCCAATCGGGTTTTGTAAAATGCCGCAAGAAAACCAATGGTTTTTGCGGCTGATTTCCTAAAAATAAATCTCTCTAAAGTTTTTTTACTTAGCTAGAGATATATTCTCGGTTCAATCTTGTGATGAAGTTCACCGAAATTTCTTTCGGACAAGCTGCTTCACATTCGTATTGGTTTGTACAATTTCCAAATCCCTCTTTGTCCATTGCGCGTACCATCTTACGAACTCGCTCTTTCTTTTCGACCACCCCTTGTGGAAGAAGTGCCAAGTGAGAAACTTTTGCAGAAACAAAGAGCATTGCAGAAGCATTTTTACACGCAGCCACACAAGCCCCACATCCAATACAAGTTGCGGCATCCATCGCAAGGTCAGCATTTACTTTCGGAATTGGTAGAGCGTTTCCATCCGGAGCTCCACCCGTATTGATGGATACGTATCCACCTGCTTGGATGATTCGGTCAAAAGCAGAACGATCTACAATTAAGTCTTTCGCTACCGGGAAAGCTTTGGCTCTCCATGGTTCGATATAAATTGTCTCACCGTCTTTGAACTTACGCATATGCAATTGGCAAGTAGTCGTACCTTTTTCTGGCCCATGGGGAACGCCGTTGATTACCATTGAGCACGCCCCACAAATTCCTTCGCGGCAATCGTGATCGAATGCAATCGGTTCATCCCCTTTTTTGATCAGGTCATCATTGACTACATCCAACATCTCAAGGAAAGACATGTGTTCGCTTACGTTTTTTGCTTCGTAGCTCACCATACGACCTTTATCGTTTTTGTCTTTTTGTCTCCAAACTTTAAGGTGTAAATTCATTGTATCCATTATTTGTAGCTCCTTACGGCTAGGTGGATGTTTTCATACTCGAGTTTTTCACGGTGTTCTACTGGAGTTTTTCCTTCACCTTTGTATTCCCAAGCTGTTACGTGACAGAACTTATCATCATTACGTTTTGCTTCTCCATCTTCTGTTTGGTGTTCCTCACGGAAGTGACCACCACAAGACTCTTCTCTTGTAAGTGCATCCAAACAAAGTAGTTCGCCAAACTCTAAATAGTCAGCAACACGACCCGCTTTTTCTAACTCTTGGTTGAGTTCAGACCCAGAACCCGCTACTTTTACGTTTTTCCAGAATTCTTCACGAAGCTCTGGAATTCTTTGTAGGGCATCCTTCAAACCTTTTTCATTACGAGCCATACCACACTGATCCCACATGATTTTACCGAGTGCTCTATGGAAATCATCTGGAGTTTTTTTACCGTTGATGGAGAGGAGTTTATTTGTCATCTCACGAACGCGGGCTTCTGCTTCTTTGAATTCCGGTCTATCAGTAGAGATATTTTTATGACCTTCTCTGGCAAAGTAATCACCAATAGTGTAAGGAATCACAAAGTATCCGTCGGCAAGACCTTGCATGAGAGCAGATGCTCCGAGGCGGTTCGCACCATGGTCAGAGAAGTTAGCTTCTCCTAAAACGTGAAGTCCTGGAATGTTGGACATAAGGTTGTAATCTACCCAAAGTCCACCCATTGTATAGTGAACCGCTGGATAAATTCGCATTGGAACTTTGTATGGGTTTTCACCAGTAATACGTTCATACATTTGGAAGAGGTTGTCATAACGGTCAGCAACGACTGGTTCACCCAAACGTTTGATGGAATCAGAAAAATCTAAATACACACCAAGTCGTTTGTCACCAACCTTTGGACCCACTCCTAAACCATTATCACAGGCCTCTTTTGCGGAACGAGACGAGATATCACGAGGCGCTAAGTTTCCGTAAGAAGGGTATTTTCTTTCGAGATAATAATCTCTTTCATCTTCTGGAATTTCGTGAGGAGCACGCAGATCGTCTTTTTTCTTAGGAACCCAAACCCTTCCGTCGTTACGAAGAGATTCAGACATAAGTGTCAATTTAGACTGATAGTCTCCTGCCTGAGGAATACAAGTTGGGTGAATTTGCGTATAACACGGGTTTGCAAATCCAGCACCTTTTTTATAAGCGCGGTAAGTGGCAGTAACATTCGAACCTTTTGCGTTGGTAGAAAGATAAAATACGTTTCCGTATCCACCGGATGCTAAAATAACAGAATCACCAGCATGCGAGGAAATCTCACCAGTCACTAGATCACGAACTACAATTCCTTTGGCATGTCCATCCACGAGAACCAGTTCCAACATCTCAGTTCTTGGATACATTTTCACAGCACCGCGAGAGATTTGTTTTTCTAATGCAGAGTAGGCACCAAGTAACAACTGTTGCCCGGTTTGTCCTTTCGCATAAAAAGTACGAGATACTTGCGCTCCACCAAATGACCGGTTGGAAAGTGTTCCACCATACTCGCGAGCGAAAGGAACTCCTTGTGCCACACATTGGTCAATAATATTTGTAGATTCATGCGCCAATCGGTAAACGTTTGCTTCTCTTGCGCGGAAATCGCCACCCTTTACCGTATCGTAGAACAAACGATAAACAGAGTCACCATCGTTTTGATAGTTTTTTGCAGCATTGATACCACCTTGGGCAGCAATAGAGTGAGCTCGTCTTGGACTGTCTTGGAAACAGAAAACAGAAACTTGGTATCCAAGTTCAGAGAGTGTAGCAGCAGCGGAAGCCCCCGCAAGGCCAGTTCCTACGATGATGACTTTGTATTTACGTTTGTTCGCCGGGTTTACAAGTTTAATGTCTTGTTTGTGTTTGTCCCATTTTTGTTCCAAAGGACCCGACGGTATTTTTGCATCTAATTTCATAACTTCTCCTAAAAACCCTTAACGAACATACCCGAGTAAAATCGAGATTGGCATCGAACAATTTCCAAGGAAAATGATAAGACCAAGTCCTGTGGAAAGTTTTTGAATGGTGGGGTTGTGTTTTGGCGCCAAAATTCCTAAAGTTTGAAACATCGATCCCAAAGCATGAGAAAAATGAAGAGCTAGGAACACCATAAAAACAATGTATGTACCTGAAATGATAGGATCTTGAAATCCTAAGATCACCATTGCATAAACATCATGAACCACATCTCCGTTTTTAAGAATGTATTCAAAACTGTAATGTTCAGGATTAGTGATTCCTAAAGTAAAATGAGCCAAGTGGTAAACAAGAAAGGTGAGTAAAAGAAGTCCACTATAAGCCATTGTCCGAGAAGCTAAAGAAGCTTGGATGGTAGAACCTTTTGCATAAGACACGGGTCTTGCACTTCCGTTCTCAAACTTAAGGAGGATGGCGGTGCAAACGTGTCCAAAAAAGGCCACAATGAGTCCAATCCGCGCAACCCATAAGAGTGGACCTAAATCCTTAAGAAACTTTGCGTAGGTGTTTAATTTTTCTGGTCCTTGGAAAACCTGTAGGTTTCCGACCATGTGAAGGATCACGAATCCAAACCAGATAAATCCGGTAATGGCCATTATGATCTTCTTTCCAATTGAGGATCGAAAGAAGTCTAAACTCAACGTCATTGAAGAGCTCCTATAGAGTGTAGGTGTAATTTTTCTATTACGTCCAGTTTCAGACTGATTCCACTTCCCGTAAATTCATAAATCTTTTTAGACTTGGACTTACAATTTTGAGTTTGTTTCTCAATAAAAGGAGGAGGGAACCTCAGCGATTGGAAAAGGGGTTGAGTCAGGATCGAAAGCGAATGATTCTTGCAAAATCTTGTTTAGATTACGAAAACGGAATGTCCTGGTTCTGATGGAGAGGGTTCGGACTCCCGTTTTGATCCTTTTTTGTCTCCCATTCCTTCTCTGTTCTAGGCAGAATGGAAGTTTTACCAACAACCGAAAAACCTATTTGAAGGAAGTTGGGTTACCCATCCTAGTCACAATACAACCCAGACATAAAATCACAGCTAAAGAATTGCAGTTGTTCATCAAAACAGAAAACCTAACAGAAGATAGCATTTCAAAATTCCAAATTTTATTTTTTGCTCGCGACAAAGAGAATCAAATTTTGATTCCAGAAGATAAAAAAACTCCGGAGTTAATTTGTTCCATCGAAAAAAATATTCACCCGAACGTCATCATCAAATGCCATGTTGGTCCTTATGTTTATAAGGACCTATGGTCTTCCATTCAAATCCAATCTATATCTTTTACCACAGATAAAAACATCCGTCATGTCATCAGCGAAGAGGATTTGGATGATGTGACCATTTGGTTGTAAGTTTTAGTCATTTTATTGCAAAAAAAAATCTTTCGAATCCGAAATTCTGAAAAGACAAAAATCCAATGGAGTTGACATCCCATAAATGGAATTTTAACCTTCCAAGACCATTATGTTTTCCAAAATCAAACAAGATCTTCCCTCTGGCCTAGTTGTCTTTTTAGTCGCCCTTCCTTTGTGTTTGGGAGTCGCTTTGGCAAGTGGAGCTCCTTTACTTTCTGGAGTCATCTCAGGTGTGATCGGGGGGGTGGTTGTTGGAATCCTAAGCCATTCCAATACAAGTGTTAGTGGCCCTGCTGCAGGACTTGTGACCATTGTTCTTGCAGCCATCGCCAGTATCGGTGATTATCAGTCTTTTCTTTTAGCTGTATTTTTAGCAGGTATTTTCCAAATCATCATCGGTTTCTTACGGGGAGGGTTTATCGCAAACTATGTTCCCTCGAATGTAATCCAAGGGTTACTCGCATCCATCGGAATCATTCTGATTCTCAAACAGATTCCGCATGCCGTGGGGTTTGATGTGGATCCAGAAGAAGACTTTATCTTTTTCCAAAAAGATGGGGAAAATACTTTTTCTGAACTTTTTAATATCATCAAATACTTTTCTTGGGGAGCCGTGACCATCGCAATATCTTCCTTAGCTCTGATGATCGGTTACGATAAGGCAAAATGGAAGGTTCTGAAATTTTTACCATCGCCAGTCCTTGTGATTCTTCTAGGAGTTCTGGTGAATGGAATTTTTCAAACCTATGTTCCAGATTGGTATCTTTCTGAAAAACATCTAGTTTCCATTCCCAATATTAAAAACTGGGAATCAGTATTTTTCTTTCCAAATTTCTCCGCTATCACCGAAACCAAAGTTTGGTATTATGCACTCACCATTGCTGCTTTTGCTACCTTAGAAACACTTCTCAACTTAGATGCTGTAGAAAAAATTGACCCTCACAAACGACTTGCTTCCCCTAACAGAGAATTAGTGGCACAAGGAGTAGGGAATTCGCTCTCAGGTCTCGTCGGTGGACTTCCCATTACTTCGGTGATTGTTAGAAGTTCAGTCAATATCTATGCTGGTGCCCAAACCAAATTATCTACAATTTTCCATGGGATTTTATTATCAATCAGCGTTGTATTCTTTGGATCTTTTTTAAACCTGATTCCACTTTCTTCGTTAGCAGTCATTTTAATTGTTACGGGTTTTAAACTCACAAATCATACACTATATTTAACAATTTACAAAAAAGGTTTTTATCAATTTTTACCTTTTATCGCAACCATAATTGCCATCATCTTTACCGATCTACTTACCGGAGTTTTGATTGGGCTTTCGGTTAGTTTTCTCTTCATCTTGAAAAATAACTATAAAAACCCATTCTTAGTAGAAACAGAAAACTTAAATATTGGAGAAACAGTTAGGATTGAATTACCAAACCAAGTTTCTTTTCTAAACAAAGCATCCATTAAAGACACACTTTGGGCACTCCCCGAAAACTCTAAACTCATTGTGGATGCATCCAATTGCAACTTTATCGATCACGATATTTTAGAACTCTTGGAAGAATTTAAAACCGTTGTCGCGGTCGAAAGAAAAATCCAATTAAATCTGATTGGATTAAAAGATTCGTATGAATTAAGCGATCAAGTGCAGTTTGTTAATATCTTAGATAAAGAAGCCCAACAAAAACTAACTCCCGATGAAATTTTAGATTTCTTAAAACGAGGAAACGAACGTTTTGTCAAAGGAAAATGGTCTGAAAAATATTTTAAACACCAAGTGAATGCCACTGCCTTCGGACAAAATCCCATTGCTGTTGTTTTATCTTGTATTGATTCCAGGACTAGTCCAGAAATCATCTTTGATGCAGGTCTCGGAGATATCATTTCAATCCGTATCGCAGGAAATATCGTCAATGAAGAAATTTTAGGAAGTTTGGAGCTTGCCTGTGCAAAAATCGGAACCAAACTAGTAGTGGTTTTAGGGCATTCTAATTGCGGTGCTGTATCTAGCGCCATCTATGCACTAAGAGAAGGAAACATTGCTAGTGTGACCAAAAAAATTCAAAAGGCCATCGATGAATCGGAAAAAATCATTCATCCCATCCAAAAAGAAAACGAACATATCTTCAATCATGTAGTAAAAGCAAATGTAAAAAACTCAATTGAAGAGATCCTTGCCAATAGCCCGTTCTTAAAGGAAAATGTAGAATTAAAAGCGATCAAAATTGTTCCAGGATTTTACGATACATCCTCCGGAGAGGTTCAGTTTTTCGAAACTTAAATTGATTGGATTTTAAGGTTAGATAATAAAGAAAGAAGCTCTAGATTCTAGAGCTTCTCATCAAAAACTAAACTTTAACTGGAAGTGTTTTCAACCCGGTGATTTTTGAAATCAGACAGTGGATTGAAAACAAATGAAATGATTACTTGTTCACAGGAACAAATAAGGGCTTGTAGACATTCCAATTCACGTAAGCTAGAAAAGCATTGGCAGCGACCACAAAAATACCAACAGGTATTCCATCCGGTGCAATGGTTAGGTGAACCAGGAGAATATTCACAGCGATTGGTGCAATGACAATAGAAGCTAAAGGAACAAATCTTCCAGATAAGAAAGCAAGAGCACACACAAGTTCTGTTACTTTAATCAGTGTGAGTAAATACCCTGATGCCTTTAAACCATCATTAAAGATTTTTAAATCACCAGTCGTTTCCGGTTGCGGAACTAAATTAAAAAGCACCACCACAGAAGCAAATAGGAATAGTGCACCCAGCAAAATCCTAACAATTGTATAAGCAATTTTCATACCATCTTTCCTTTTATAAACGCAATTCCAATCCAGAACTTTTTAGAGCCATCCTAGATTTCGAGAATTGTGGCGGAAAGAACTAGAAAGTCATCTCGTTTTCTAATAATTTCGAAAATCCAAGAGGCTTCCACTTATTTTAAATTTAGGGATTTTTACAAACCAGTTTTGCAATAAACTCATTGTTTGGTGGAACTTATATATAGGATCACATAACCATGAAATTTCGATTCTTATCAATATTCAGTTTTATCATTCTTATTTTGTTTTCAAACTGCCAAACTCCACATCCGTCTGAACTCTCTGCCAAAGAAAGTTCAGAAAAAACGCTACAACTACAATATGCGGAAGAATTGGAAACCAAAGTGCTGAAAGTGGGACCCACACAAGAAATCACCATTGGACAATTGGCACTCAAATCATTTTCAAATACAAGTTCCCGTCTTTTTTCGATTCATTCCGTTTCGCCTGTAAAAACGAATGCTCCCGTTTTACCCGGAGCCATTGTTTTAAGAAAGGTGCAAGTTGATCGGTCTCTAGAATTTGAGGAAGGAACAACAAGATTTCACCACGCCACTTTTGCATCCATTGTTGAATTTTTGGTGGTGAATTCAGCTGGTGAAGAACAGCGAATCCTAGGTCATTCGGAACAAATTACTTCCCAAACCATTCCCTTCAGTGCAGAAGATACCGAATCGAAAGAAAAAATTGCCATTACCATTCAATCCGCGGTAGAAGAAGGACTAACACAAATTGCTTCTCTGAAAGGTTTTTCTCGAATTCTTAAGAGCCAAAATATGTTCCAAAGGTAAGAATCAGGATTTTTGTGCATCTTTTTGTAAAGTATGTATTAAGACAAAACTGTAAAGGATGTATGAGTACACTCACAAATATCCTTAATATAATGCGACATAATACTAATTATGGGAAGTAGCATATTGCTTCATAATAGATGGTATCTGAAATCAAAATAATGCTTCAAAAGTAAAAGTATTCGAAGTAACATTC